>CALOED010000175.1:0-7153 GCA_942492005.1 uncultured Saprospiraceae bacterium | reverse complement strand
AAGAAGGCAAAGATTGTCCACAAGCTGAATATCCAGCCTCATCCCCGGCATCTGCCTTCAATCTTGGTCATGTTGTACTGCTTCCAGTCAAAGCATACGTCACGATCTTCCGAAGAGCATTTTCCATACACGCTTCAAGATGAGCTTCTTGTCGTTCGTACTGGAGTATGCGCCCACTTCTTCCAGCATGAGCTTCACATCGTATATCTTCTTTTCATCCCAGTACTTAATGACCCTGTTGAACTCACTCTTCATTAGCCTACGGGACGTGGGCTTTTCATCTAAGAGGATGAACCAAGTACTCGCTCTCCACATCGGCGGATCTTCGAGATAATCTGCGAGATTCCCGAGGAAAGTCGGGAGATCAATGAACTTGCCCAGACCCATCCGCGTGAAGTTGTTCGTGATCTTCCCTTTCAAGTGCATTAGCAAAGCGTTCGATGGCACTATCGATATATCCTCCGTCTCAGTTGACTCCAACGGGATCCGCCTTCCGCTTATGCTTGTGGTCCAGTACGATAATCCCATGAATTTTTTGGGCTGACTTCTTTGCGTAGAACTGGACATATTCTTCCTGTCCATCATGCTTTTCTCTCTCTCTCTCTCTCTCTCTCTCTCTCTCTCTCTCTCTCTCTCTCTCTCTCTCTCTCTCTCTCTCTCATAAAACTCCTCGTGTGTGTGTGTGTGCACGCTATCACATGTTGTACGCCTCAACTTCCATATTCATGTCTCCAAATGAATATGGGAAAGACACCCACAGGGTAGACGGCACTTGTGTCGACATACCCTACAAACTTCTCAACATCTTTGGTTTGTAGAAACACTGCTGTCTGTGTGAATGTTGCCTTACCTTCGGTATAGGTGTCATCCACGATTATTAGATTAGGATCATAATTCCGTTTGAGACGGTAAGAGATGTCCTATCTCACTGCATCCAACTCCTTTGGATATCCTTGTATGACCACATTACCAATTTTATCTGGGACTATTAGTAGCAGGTATTATCGTTTTATTGACTTTCACGGTGTCGTCTGCGGCAAATATGGTTTTCAAAACCGCTGTTTACAATCATGTAAATGGTCGTCCTGTTGGTCGTTTTGAAAACGAATCATTGGATAGCATTTTTACAGAAAAGTAAAATACCGTTTGGTTCGCTTAGAGCGGCAACGGGTATTGGTTGAATGCCTTATTTAATAGAAAAATCAGTAAGCGACTCTAAAAGTTTTTTTAGAGGTCGCTTACTATTCTATTACTTGATTCTAAGCTCTTGACCTATTTCGATGGTATTACTCTTTAGATTATTCCATTTTTTTATTTTGTAAACAGGCACTTTATATTGCGTTGAAATTCGATAAAGTGTTTCTCCTTTTTTTACAATATGGTAGCCATCTCTTGGCACAGGTGGTTTTTCATCTTCATCATTTGCTTTGGGCTTTTCTTTGTTTTTATCTTTATCATTTGACTTAACATCATTCTTCTTATACTTCAAGCGGATTTTACTACCTGGCCCTGGCGGCAAATCAGATACGGATTCGTCCGAAAGCATACCTTCGTCCGTTGGGTTTTCCTCAAATATAGGAACAGGAGCACCCTCTAGCTTCTTTTTTGTTTTTGGACCAGGAATAGGCTTGCCCGGAGGAGACATTATATCTACATCGTCGGTTTTATTTTCCTTTGGCTTTTCGATAAATCCAGTGTTTTCGCCATCGTCGTCTTTCTTCTTTTTGGGAAATTCGGGTTTAGAAGGCGGTACATTTTCGTCAATTATAGGTTGAGGAGCCGCAGAAATATCGCTATCAGAAGGCACAGGTGCTACGTAGTCTTTAGGCTTTTCGATGGGCTGAACTCTCACATATCCATCGTAAGGTTTTACCTTTTGTGGACTATTGGTTATTTTATCATTTTCGCCAAAAACAGGCAAATCGCTTCTACCTGGCGGCAAATTAATCATTTCGTCATCGTCTCCAGATGGCAAATTTTCCACATAGTGATGTTTGCGAGGCTTTTCGTTTTCGAGACGAGGCGGCACAATAGCAGGGGAGTAGAGGTGAACGCTCTCTCCTTCGGCAATTTTATCGTCGAAGTTTATTCGATTAAGTTTGCAAAGCTCATCGAGTTCAATGCCGTAAATTTGCGATATATCATAAAGCATTTCGCCTGACCTGACGATATGTATTTTTCGATTTTCTTCGGAGCGTTTTCGTTTAGCTTCCAAAAATACAAATTGATTGTCTTTGAAAGTATCGCCTTGTATGAGGTCATTGTATTTGAGTATTTTGCGAAGCGGCATTTTAAATTCCATAGCAATACTCAACGGCGAGTCGTCTTTTGATACAACGATTGCCTTTAGCCCATTCACGTCGTGTATTTCTCTTTGGTAGGTCGGACGTTTTATTCGATTATCCGAAATGACATCAAATTCATCCAATCTAAATTGTTCGATAACCAATACAAGTTGCTGTTCTGCATTGTCTTTAGAAGACAAGCCTTGCGAAGCAAAAGCCTTAGCCCAGCGTTTGTAGTTTTTGTCATTGAAACGAATAAGGTCAGAGACCGCTTCATTTTTTAATAGCCAATTGGCCATTTCTATAAAGGACTCTTCGGGCAATTCATAAATTCTATAACATAACGGGCTTTGCGTTCTTTTTCCTTTCTGCCACTGATAGAAAAAATTCGCCATCCCAACCGTCATTACACGTCAATCGGAAATGATTGTTGGCTTGAATTGCAAGTTGGCTATTGCCAAAAGAGGATTCAAAAATGCCATGAGCCAATAAAATACTGGCGGGTATGCCTGTGCGCTGCATTTGTTCAATAGCTGTTTTATTGAATCTATTGACATAATCTTCCACCGTATTTTGTGCAATGATGGAACCGACACAGAATAAAAAGATAGTAGTTAAGGTATATTGTTTGAGCATGGGTGATGTTTTTTAAGCGGTAGGATACTGCGTTTACTAATTTTTTAAAAAGCTAGTAAACGCCATATTTTTTTCACTTAATTTTTTTTAATAATTAACTCCTGACCGACTTCTAAGCCATCTTTGCTAAGGTTATTCCATTTTTTAATGTCATCTACCTTTACATTGTATTGCTTAGAAATTCGGAAAAGGGTTTCTCCTTTTTTTACAATATGGGTGCTGTTTTCTTTTTTCTTAAATAGGGCTTTGGGTTTTTCAGTAGGCTGTTCTTCTATTTTTTCATCCGCCTTATCCGATGGTTTCACGGCATCTAATTCTTCCTCGTCCGTTTCGTCATCGGTTTTGGGTTCTTCCAATAATTTTTTTACAAAAAGTTTTTGCTTTTGCCAATGGCTTTTCATCTGTGGGCTTATCTTCGGCAGCAGGTTTTGTGGCTTTGCTATCTACTTTTTCCTTTTTATCATCCTGTTGAGCAACCAATTCTGTTCTCAATTTAGGAGGCGAGAATCGTTTTCCACGCAAAATAATTCTTTCCTCATTGAGCGGTTCTTGACCCGCTTCTATCTGGTTGCGTTTTAGGATTCTGCTGAGTCTCAGACCATAACGCTGAGAAATATCGTGCATCGTTTCGTTATTTTTTACGATGTGATAATTCTCCTTACCTTGATAGATATTTCGTTTGGGTTGCAAATAAATATAAGTGCCTTCTTTCAAATCGTAAGGCGGTTGCAACTCATTGTACTTGACGATTTTGGACATTTTTATTTTGTATCTTTTTGCCAAAGATTGAGGCGTATCGCCTTTTTGTACCAAAACCGCTTCAACGCTATTTATCGAAAATGTACCATATTCTGATGTTTTTGTTGGCTTTTGAGGTGGCTTGCGCAAAGGGTTTTCCTTTGGCTTCTCTTTTTCTTTTTCTTTCTCTTTAGCCTTTGTTGGTTCGTTACTAGGACGCTGAATAGGCTTATCAGACACAGGCGGGCGCACGGGGTCGCCTTCTATTTCTGAATTTGCATCTTGATTGTCGGCAATAATCACAGGTGTGACGGGGAGGTTTTCGTCGGTTTTTTCCAGTTCGTCCAATTCTATTTTGTCAAACTGATGAAATTCATAATCCTCTATCAAGTTGATGAGCAATTTTGGATATTTGGGATTGGTAGCATAACCTGCTTTTTTCAATCCTTTTGCCCACTTTTTATAATCCGTTTTTTTGTAATCAAATAGAAAACCATAACGACTTTTCTTACTCGGATTGGTCAAAAAATTGGAATGGGCAACAAACGACTCTTCTGGATTTTTATACACTCTAAAGCAAGATTCTATTCTCACACCATTTTTAAAATCATCATCTTTTTTCTTAAAAGTGTCCCCTTTCCAGTCGCCGCCACATTTGATTCCAAAATGATTATTGGCTTTTTGCGCCAATTCACTCTTGCCCGCAGCCGATTCTAAAATGCCTTGCGCTAGTTTGATGCTTGCAGGAATGCCCGTTCGGTGCATTTCTCGCACCGCAATGTCTTTGTATTTTTGAATATAACCGAGGTTGTCTTGAAGGTTTTGCCAAGTCGGTTCACTCTGGAGCAAAGTACTACTCAACAATAAAAAGAGTATTATTAAAGGTTCTTTAGTGTTTTTCTTCATTGTTAATAGTTAGTTAGTTGATGAATATTTTCATGGTAGAGACAGAGTTCTAAACAGTCGTTCGTTTTTTTATAATAAAAACGCACAAACGGTATGCCAATGAATGCGGTGTTAGCACTGTTAATTTTATTAAAAAGAAACGATACGTTGGTTTTGCATATTCTATTGTAGATGAAGTTTAACGCAAGAGGGAGACGGTTGTTTCAAATTGAATTTGAAAACAAATTGAAAATAAGAAGGAAAAGGTTAGATTGGCAGCGTAGCGTCATAATAGATAAGCTATGCGCTGAGTTAGGAGGTGAATTAGTGGAGTAATTGACATTGAATTTAAAAAAAATATATAAAATAATAACATATTCCAATCATCGGAAGGAGATAATGCTACTACCTTCCGACGATTGGAAGATGTTATTTTTTACGAATCACTTTTTTTACAGAATAAGACGGCGGCGTTTTTGCCTTACTCGTTGTGCCGTGCAATTTGATGCGCATACCTGTTTCGACTTCGCTAGCGGTCAGTCGATTTCGAGCGGCTAGAGATTTATAACTCACCCCATAAAGTTGAGCAATAATATAAAGCGTTTCGCCTTCTTTTACTTCGTGAAATTCATCTTTTTTAGATTCCTTTAGTTTGGGCATCAAATAAATATATTGCCCTCGAAGCAACTTTTGATTGGCGGTTAAGTCATTGTATTTCAGTAATTTTTTTTCTGAAACTTTATAAAAGCGGGCAATGTCTTTGAGCGACTGGCCGTCTTGTAAAACTACCGTTCGCAACCCATTATTCAAAAATACGCCATTGTAATGATGTGGATTTGGGAAGTACGATTTTCCATAAAATTCTTCGCTGAGGTCTTCGCAGAGGTCGGGGCGTTGGTATTCGGCAATAAAAATCAAAGGCAATAATGGTTTCATTTGCAGGCGTTGAGTGCTTTCAATCACCTTTTGCGCTTTTTTGCTTTGCTGCAATTGATACTGGTAAAGTTGCGTGCTAGTGGAGTAGCTTTTGGTCAAGGCAGGATTTGATTGTTGAAAATCAAGGATGTAAAGTTCGTTTTCTTCGATAATCGAAATGAGTTTGGTCGCATAATGCTTTGCCGTAGCGTAGCCGGAGTTTTTTAGCTCGTTGGCCCAATTTTTATAATCCGTTCTGCTCAAATCAAAAAGCCCTGCATAGCGTTCTCTCGTCATTAAAAAATTGGAATGGTCAATATAAGAATCCACCACATTATCATACACCCTAAAACAAGATTTTATCAATTTTCCTCTTTTATCTCTATCATCGTCCTTGTGAAAATATTTTTTGCCCGTCCATTCTTTTTTGCATTTTATACCAAAATGATTGTTAGAATTGCGAGACAGTTGGCTGTTGCCGTGATTGGATTCGAGTATCGCTTGCCCCATTTTGATGCTGGCAGGAATGCCCGTTCGCTCCATTTCAGCGATAGCAATATTTTTATAATTATTAATGTATTCATTGATAGACATGAATTGTTCTTCTGCATGAAGACCAACTACAAAGGCAGCAAAAATCAAGGAGAGGTAAATGTTCAGTTTCATTTTTTATAACAGATTGAGTATAGTTGAGTATTGGTTTTAGTTGCAAATACAAAAATAGAGACGGATTAATACGCTGAAAGTCAGCTTAAAGGGACTAAATTACAAAATTTTGTGTGCAATCATAATGCCATCATCAATTGGCAGCAAAATATTTTCTACTCTGTCGTCTGATTGTATCTTTTGATTAAAGGCGTGAATGGCAGCCGTTTTTTTGTCGTGTTTTTCCTGAAATACCTTTGCATTTCTAAAAGCATTATCCGCTAATATAAAACCCCCTTTTTTTACTTTCGAAAAAATCAATTCATAATACTGCTCGTATTCCTTTTTCGTTGCATCAATAAAAACCAAATCAAAGGCTTCGTCAAGTTGGGGAATTATTTCCAAAGCATTGCCAATATGAAGTTGGATTTTCTCCGCCACATCAGCCAAATTTATATATTTTCTAATCAAATCTTCTTGCTCTTCATTCATCTCTATGGTATGCACGATTCCGCCTTCGGGCAGCCCGTTGGCAAAGCAAATAGCCGTATAGCCGGTAAAAGTGCCTACTTCCAACACTCGCATTGGGCGAATCATTCGGGTAATCATGGTGAGTAATTGCCCTTGATAAGGAGAGGAAATCTGCTGCGGCATTAGCACTTTCAGAAAAGTTTCTCTCGTAAGTTGTTGCAAAACAGGGCTATGAGGCGTAGTGAAGCGTTCGACGTATTTTTTGACGATTTGAGTATCCATATCAATAAATGAAAATTATCTTGTAGTCAATAAATTATTTTCTACACACGGAATAGTTGAAAAAAAAACGCTAAAACTATTCGTAGGTTTTTGTTGTTTTTAAAAATCCAAAATAGAATTGGCATATACCATATTAGGAACGAGGTAAAGATAAAGTTAGAATCGTAGAACTTGGTTATTTATTTGTAACAAATACCGAACTTTTGCACGCTCCATCTATTTTTGAGTAGATTTGCCAAAAGGTACGTTTTAAACGTAAACCGAAGTAAAGAACCAGCATTTTATGAAAAAAATGG
>CALOED010000174.1:0-22094 GCA_942492005.1 uncultured Saprospiraceae bacterium | reverse complement strand
GCACAGGCGGTGCAGTTATTCCTGGAGCTGGTTCGGTTTATGTATTCCGATTGCAAGGCAACAATTGGGTAGAGATGAAAAAATTGGTTGCACCAGATAGAGCAGCAAGCCAAAATTTTGGAAGGTCGGTGGACGTAGATGTTCAAGGTAGAATAGTAGTAGGAACTGACCGAGAAAAACGGAATATTGGTGGTGCAAATCCTATTAACGAAGCTGGGGCTATCTATATTTACGAACAAACATCTCCTAGTAGCAACAATTGGACAGGTGGGCAAAAGCTAACGCCTAGAGATGACGAACGTGGTGCACGTTTTCACTTTGGTTGTTCCGTAGCAATTGACGGAGATTTGGTAGTCGTTGGCGCAGAGTTAGAGGACGTGAATGGAGCAGTCAATGCAGGGGCAGTTTATGTTTTTCATCGTATTGGTGGACTTTGGCAACGCCTTCCGAATGGTAAGGTGAAGCTCCAAACACCTGTTAAATCAGATTTATTTGGATATAGTGTTGATTTGGATGGCAACACAATGGTAGTAGGTGCGCCGTGGCGAGATACGCCAAAAACCAATAACCCTAACTCAAATTTTTCGGCTACGGGTGCGGCCTACGTTTTTACTATCAATGCTCCTGCTAATCAAGTAAATCTTACGAGAAGCCTAACAACTATCGATGGGGATGGTGGAGAAACGATGGGCTGGGCTGTTGGTATCAGTAATGGATTGGTGGTTGCTGGCGGTTATTCAGAAACGGTGAATAATATACCAGGTGCTGGTGCTGTTTATTTTTATTAAAAAATAGCTGTAAAGATAAGTAGCTTAAACGATTTTGATAAAAAATCATAACTATTCAGCGTAGAGTTTTAGCCCTGTCAGTAGGCAGGGCTAAAACTCTAAAATATAATAATATTGAACAGTAACAAACAATCTAAAAATTCAATTATCCTATATATTTCATTTTACAAAATGAAAAGTAGTATTTTACAACGGTTGATTCTTGGCAGCCAACAGTTATTTTTAGTATAAAAAAAAAACACACAAATACAGACTACAATAGCAAGGCGGCATGACAATACAACCGTACAATACTATAAAAATGAAACATACTATTTCCATTATTTTCTTCTCTGTGGGCTTATTATGCAGCCTTTCGCCTATCTATGGTCAGGCTGCACGAATGGACAGTTTAGCCAATATTGTGAATAAATTACCCGACACCTCCCCCAAAGTGAAAATATTGCTCCAATTATCAAAGTATCATTATTGTGGAGAAACTGCTCTAAAATACGCAAATCAGGCTTACAGCATTGCTAAAAGGCTAAAAAATGAACTACTACTTGCCAATGTTTATACACGGTTAAGTTGGCAACAGTATTGCGAATATCAATTAGATAGTGCCAATTGGTGGCTTCGTAAAGCCTATCCTATTTACAAAAGAACAGAGAATAATTATGGACTGCATCGTTATTATTTACTAAGTGCTACCTATTTGGAAGACTATCCAGAGATTAAATTATTGAATGCGCTCTTCGAAAAATCTTACTTCTACGCCCAAAAAACAAAAAATAACTACTATGTAGCAAATACACTCAACAACTGGAGTATCGCATTATTTAAAAATAATGAACCTTGCGCCCCTAAAGATAAAATGTTAAAAGCCATTAGTTTGATAGATACGACCTTTGACGTAGCAGAGAAAGGACGGCTTCATTATAATTTGGCAAGGGCTTACAAAGGCTGCGGGGAATACCCAAAAGCAATTACACATTATTTGGCTTCTTATAGATTTAGAAAAAAGGGAGTGAATCCTGCTGCAATGGGCGAAGTTTATATCCGATTGGCGGAAATCTTGATAGAGGATATTCAGGATAAAGACAGCGTTTCACGCCAATTGATTTATAATACATTACAGATATCAGATGTTAATACGCTGTTAGATACGGCTTATGTTTTGGCTACTATGACTAATTCGGAAGGACTGCAAAGGTCTGTTTTTCAAATTAAAATCAAATACTATAAAAACGAAAAGGACTATGAAACTGCTTTTTTGTATTTAGAAAAACTAAAAGCATTTGATGAAGCAGTATTATTGAATAAAGAAAATTTAAAAGGATTAGTATCTATCAAAAGCCAATATGAAAAACAAGTACTTGAAAATGAAGTGCTAAAGTCTCAACTCCAGAACAAAAAGACAGCTACTCAACGCAACTATTTAGTCATCACCGTTATCATTTTGATATACTCTCTTATTTTGGGTTGGATTACCTTCTTCCAAAAAGAGCGTATCCGAAAAGCGAAAATAACGTTCAAAGAGCAAGAACTTAAAGAACTGCGTAACCAACAACAGATATTAGCCATGAATGCTATGCTCGAAGGACAAGAGCGAGAACGAGCAAGGATTGCCAGAGATTTGCATGATGGACTCGGAAATTTATTAATTTCGGTCAAGCACAATATTCTAAAAATACCTCGTATTGACGACCTCAAAAGCGACGCTGAACTCCTAATAGACGAGGCTTGCAGCGAAGTCCGTCGTATTGCTCATAACATGATGCCGCAAGCACTTCAACAACTAGGATTGCATAAAGTACTAGAGGATTTGAGCAATCAAATGAACAAAACACAATCGTTTGAAGTGGTTTTTCAAACATTTGGCAAGCCCAAAAAACTTTCCGAAAATAAGAAAATTATGATTTATAGAGTGGTGCAAGAGGCATTCAATAATATTCGAAAACACGCACGAGCCACAGAAGTGATTTTGCAAATGACCTATGGCGATGATTGGCTCAATCTGACAATTGAAGATAATGGAGTAGGTTTTAATAAAAATGCGTCAGAGTTTAACAATGGCTTAGGACTCCATAGCATATTATCGAGAATAGCCTATATTGAAGGTGAATGTTCTATAGAATCGCAAATAGGCGAAGGCACAGCCCTTAATATTACTGTAAACGTGAATGACAATGAATAAAGAAATTCGGATTTTTTTGACAGACGACCACCAAATTATGATTGATGGTCTAAAATCAATACTTCTTTCAGAACCCAATTTTAGGGTAGTGGGCGAAGCGTGCAACGGTATTGAAACGCTCAAAAAACTAGAAACCATAGAAACTGATGTTTTGCTCGTAGATTTGCTGATGCCTCGAATGGACGGCCTCGAAACCACAAAATTGGTACTCAAACGTTTTCCTAATATAAAAATCGTCATGCTGACCACAAATGACGAAGGCAGCATTATTACTACCTTGTTTAAATATGGTGCGTCTGGATTTTTATTAAAAAACAGCTCACGAGAAGAACTCGTAGAAGGTATTAAAAAAGCTTTTGAGGGCAAAAAAGTATTAAGCCACGCCTTAACCACCAAAATGTTGGAGAGTTTTCAAAGCCCGACACCGCCACCTTCAAAGGCTGTGCCTCGCCTCACCAAACGAGAAAAAGATGTGCTAAAGTTAATCGCCGAAGAAAAAACAACGCAAGAAATAGCCGATTCCCTTTTTATAAGTTCGCATACCGTGATTTCTCACCGACGCAATCTTTTGGTAAAGTTTGATGCAAAAAGCTCGATTGGTATAGTCAAAAAAGCATTAGAGATGGGAGTATTGTAATTCCTTTACTATATAAATACGATACAACGAAATAGCTTGCTGTCGATTCTTACAAGCAGATGCTTCTTTGTAACATCCTAATTGATGAAATAATTCATCCTAGTCAAACTGAAAAAATACTGTATTGGTATCAAGTGCTCAAATTATTGCAACCTGAAAAATTTAATCATCTTTAAAATTTGCTTTAACTTCACAAATGACTAGCCGTCAAATATTGATTTTAAATTGATTTTATGCAATAGTTGGGCGGACAAACAAGGAATTGATTAAACAAAGGCAATTAAAAATAAGAAGATGAAAGTAAGGGTTTGTGTGATAGGAGTTGGACCTTCGGGCATTACCATGCTAAAGCATTTGATAGATGAAGGCATAGAAGTAGTAGCTTATGATAAAAATAAGGAAGTAGGCGGCAACTGGATTTTTTCGGAAGAAGAAACGCACTCTAGCGTATTTGAAACCACTCATATTATTAGCTCAAAGACGCTTTCTCAATACGAAGACTTTACCTTCGATGATTTTGACCCAACTATTCCCGATTATCCTTCGCACCGTCAGTTGGCGGCTTATTTTCAAGCCTATGCGCATCAATTTAACTTATATCCGCATATTCAATTCCAAACCGAAGTGCTGACGGCACAGCGATTAGGCGAGCAAGATTGGGCGATTACTATCCAACAGAATGGAGGCACATCTATTGAAAAATTCACGCATTTGATTGTTTGCAATGGGCATCATTGGAATCCTCGCTTTCCAAAATTTGATGGTAATTTTGATGGCAAGTTTATACATTCTCACCAATATAAAAAAGCAGAACCGTTTCGAGATAAGCGGGTTTTAGTGATAGGCGGCGGCAATTCGGCTTGCGATGTAGCAGTAGAAACCTCTCGTGTAGCCGAACGAACGGACATTAGTTGGCGGAGAGGTTATCGTATTATACCTAAATTTTTATTTGGCAAACCGACGGATACCATTAATATCGGATTGAACTTTGTTCCTAAACGAGTGAGGCTTTTCTTTTCTGAATTATTAATCAACCTTATTGTAGGAAAAAATAAACTCTATGGCTTACAAGAACCCGAACACAAGTTTACTGCGACTCACCCTACCGTAAACGATGAATTATTGTATCGGATTCGCCATGGTAAAGTTCATCCCAAAGTCAATATTGAACGCCTAAATGGGCAAACTGTCCATTTTGTAGATGGCAGCTCTGCAGAATATGATGTGATTATTGCCTGCACGGGCTTTATTATTACGCATCCATTTTTTGAATCTTCTTTCATTGATTATAGCGAAGGCGCAGTACCGCTTTGGTTAAAAATGATGCACCCTGTTTATGGTGATTTGTATTTTGTGGGCTTATTTCAGCCGCTCGGCTGCGTTTGGCCCTTATCAGAATTGCAAGCTAAAATCATAGCACGAGAAATAGCGGGCAAATGGAAACGCCCCAAAGACATCGCCCAAAGGGTAGAAAGGGAAATCGAAAACCCTCATTATCAGCAAATCAATACGGCACGGCATACGATTACGGTAGATTTTCATCGTTTTAAAAAAGAACTGAAACTTCACACAAACGTTTTCGATTTGTAAAGCTATTAAGGACTTTTAGATAGGATTTTCCATTTGCCTATTTGTACAGCAGGCAAGTGATTTATTCATTTTTTTAGTCTTGAAAAACTCATTTTGCAAAAAAACGTTGTGTTTTAAATATTCTGATACGTTATATCAAAAGATAGACTAATAAGTAGTTAGACAAAATTATTTTGCAAATAACTGACCCCTCCAATGAATTTTAACCCATTGTTTTTCAATTAATTAGTTCACAGTGGTTTTAACCCATTGGATATGTAATTCTGTCCAATTACTTAAATAGTATCAAGACATCTAAAAATAATTTGAATGAGCCATCAAACCTTTCTAAAAGTCTTTTTTCTATTACAAATCGTATTTTGTAATAGCTATTTATATAGTCAAGAAGTGCCTATTTTGAATTATAGCACCAATACCAATGGCCAAGTTTTATTAGAAGTCAATTCGAGTACCAATAATTATTACATCCTAAAAATTAGACATCATATAGATTCTGCATTTGACATCACTGCTTCTATGACGCTAGGCAAAGCAGGTACAACTGTTATCACCGAGTCATTAGGCGCATATCCATTATTACATTATAAAGTATTAGAATATTCCATTCAATCGCCTCACGATACCGATGGCGACGGCATAGATGATATTACGGAATACAATAATATTCCAACACAAAGTCCGCTCAATGCTGCTGCGCCTGTGGGCGCAGACGACGGATTAGTGGCAATTGATAGTTTTACGACGTTTAAAAAATTATCGAGCTTAAAAAACGTGGTGCAATGGTCGGAGTTTTTGAATGGCAAGGGGTTTATAAAATATATTGTTGGCGAATTTTATTCCGCAAAGCCTAGAATCTATTTTATGAATACCGATAAATATTCACTGCATGGGCCTTTTGCAGCATTGGTCAATATTGATTATCCGGGCGAAGATATAAAAGGTCAAATCAGTTATCATCCGACGAGCATTTCTAGCAACGGCACATTAGGAACATTTGCCTTTAATTACAGTAATGGACATCCTCGTGATTTTCGTATCGTTCAAAAAACCTTTGAATTGCTTGCTGCCAATATGCCTTTTTTAGAAAATAACCTATCTTATTACATCACAGATAATAACGAAGCGAAATACCGACAAGATTCCTTGTTGTATCAAAATTCGAGAATCCCTATTCTTTTTGAAGCCGATGTTTATGGCGATATTGATTATTGGGGCTTGAATCCAGCCGAAGGTTTTGGTTTTTTTAGGGAAATGTCTTTAGACGAAATCCCTAGCCCTCGTGATATTGTACTTTACGAATCGTTGCCCAATGAATTGCCTCGTGTTGGCGGCGTAATCACTTCGGTCATTCAAACGCCTTTGTCTCATGTCAATTTAAGAGCTATTCAAAACGAAATTCCGAATGCTTTTATCCGTGACCCGTTGGCAATTGATTCCATTGCAGATTTGCTGGACCATTATATTTATTTTAAAGTAGAACAAGATAATTACTTCATTCGAGAAGCGACGCTGCAAGAAGTCAATGATTGGTATGAAGATATTAGACCCAAAGAAGAACAAAATCCGCCATTGAATTTAGAATATAAATCTATTTTGCCACTGGATGATATTGAGTTTGGAATGTTTGACGGCTTTGGTGCAAAATGTGCCAATGTGGCTACCATGCGCACTTTTGGTTTTCCAGAAGGCACTATTCCCAATGGGTTCGGCGTGCCTTTTTATTTCTATCAAGAATTTATGAAACACAATAACTTCTTTGACGAAATACAAGTAATTATCAATAATCCCGACTTTCAATCGGATAGACTCGTTCGAGATGAAATGTTGAAGGATTTTAGAAAAAAAATCAAGGATGCGGATATGCCGAGTTGGATGCTCGACGCACTGGCAGCCATGCACGCTTCATTTCCCGCAGGCACTTCGGTCAGATGCCGCTCTAGTACCAACAATGAAGATTTGCCGGGTTTTAATGGCGCAGGTTTGTACGATTCCAAAACGCAACATCCGCACGAAGGGCATATTTCAAAATCCATTAAACAGGTGTATGCGAGTTTGTGGAATTTGAGGGCTTTTGAAGAGCGAGATTTTTACAGAATCAACCATTTTTTGACCTCAATGGGCGTTTTGTGCCATCCGAATTACACCAACGAGAAAGCCAATGGCGTAGGTGTGAGCGTGGACCCAATTTATGGGACAAGCAATACCTTTTATCTCAATTCGCAAATCGGCGAAGATTTGATAACTAATCCAGGCAGCACTTCTATTCCCGAAGAATTGTTATTGGATAGGGTTTCGGTGAGTAATAATGATTACATCGTCATACAACGCTCCAACCAAATACCAGACGATACGCTTATTTTAGAGGAATATTTAGAAGAGATACGAGATTTCTTGACGGTCATTCACGATGAATTTGCATTACTATACAATGCTCAAAATAGCAATAATTTTGCAATGGATATTGAATACAAAATCACGAGCGACAACCAACTTATCATCAAACAAGCTCGCCCATGGGTATCCTATGTGCCGCAAGAAGATATGGAGTTACCTGTGTTGGATAGTGTCGATTTGAAGGTGTTTCCAAATCCTGCTTTTGATTATATCATAGTAGAATGTGAAGATTGTCAATTGTCTAATATTAATATAAAAAACATTTTGGGACAGGAGATGCCAATCAGAGAAGTGGCTTATACCAGTAATTCAAGCGCAAGAGTAACGGTATCGAATTTGAATACGGGCGTTTATATTGTTAGTGGATTTGTTGAAAATAATAATCGCTTTTATGCTAAGAAGTTTGTAAAACGGTGATATATAGTTGATTGGATTGGTTTGAGGCTATTCGTTTAACGATTTTTAAATTGTAGTTATTAGTTTAATTCTGATAACTACAATTTAAACTCAAAACTTTCGGCTTCTATGCCTTTGCGTGAACCTTTCGTAACATTAGTTTACAAAACGTTTTTTTTCTTTTCTTTAAAAAGTTCAGCCAAGTCCAGTTCTATTCCAAGTTGAGTATCTTTTAGTAAGTTGGTTTTAGCATAAACTTCGTATTCGCCTTTGCCACTATACACATAAATGGATTTTAAATCGGGCAAAACCAACCAATAGGATAAAATACCAGCATCGAAATAGTCATTAGATTTTATGATAAGGTCAGCAATATGTTGTTTAGGAGAAAGGATTTCAATAACACCAAGTGGCATTTGGCTTACTCTGATTTCATCTAAACCGGGCGTATAGTCAATTTCTTTATAAATGGCAAGGTCAGGAATTTTATCGCTGCCGTTGATATCTAAAGTCAATTCAGGTAGAGGTAAAAACTCATCTAAATATTTTCTATCAATGAGTTTACCTATTCTATGTTGTATATAAGCATGGTTTTTACTAGGCATTGGTTTTCCTCTTTCTATTTCGTATTGCGATTTTTCAACAATTGCTTCCATATTTTTATTCATTATTTTCTAAATGTAATCATTTTTTTGGTAAAATCTATTATAAAAACGGATAAAAGACCTACTTTGTTCCTTACAATCTCATTTTTCACAACGTTACAGAAATCTTGTCTTAGCGTCAAATTAGCCCTACTTTTGATAGTTTTTTGACCAGTTCAACCAAAAAATATAAAAAAATACAACTGAAACCACGCTTCGGTTGCATTTTTTGAAGTGACCGTTTTAAATATATTTGAAGAAAATGAACTAAAAAGTATAGTAAAAACGATGAAAAACTGCCGTATAAATATGCCTTTAAGGTTTTCTCGGGCTAATTGAGAAGTAAATTTAATAAAAATGCAAAATTTAAAAATAAACCAAAACCCAGCAGTTGAACTGAAATTTCAAACTTACCCAAAAGAAGTACAAGTCAAGTTATATCATCTCAGAAGTTTGATATTAGAAACCGCCACTGAAATTGATTCTATTCAAGAAATAGAAGAAACCCTAAAATGGGGCGAACCCAGCTATTTGGTCAAAAAAGGCAGCACTATAAGAATTGACTGGAAACCCAAAACACCTAATCAATACGCCATATATTTTAAATGTACGAGCAAGCTAGTCCCTACTTTTAAAGCAATATTCGGCGATGTATTCCGATACGAAAAGAACAGAGCCATACTATTTGACCTCAATGACATCATTCCCGAACAAGCATTGAAAACCTGTATTGAATTGGCTTTGAAGTATCATTTGGTGAAAAATGAACCGCTTTTGGGCAAATAAAGTGATTTGGAATAGTTTTACGGGCTAAAGATAATCTAAATCTAAAAAAAGTAAGTTACAAAAAACCCTTTACCGTCTCTAAGTAGTTGTCATTATTATTTCTATTTTTGTAAAAATATTAATAGAACAAAACTGTTACAACTACTTGAAAGCTAAGGCTTTTAATTTTATCAAAGAATTGAAAGTAACTTAGATTTAAACATACCGAAGTTTTTATGAAAAGTAAAATTGTACTCTGGGGAAAAGACAGTACCGATACACGTAGTTTAATTGCGATGGAACTCAAGCCCGAAGAAAGTAAAATTGATGTTTGGGTATTTGCAGAACCTTTAGCTACCGACGAATTGGGCGAAGACCTTTTGTTTAAATGGTCAGAAGACAAAGAATTTGATTTGCCGGAAGGATTTCAAAAATACGAAACGGCACTTTCCGTAGCCGAATCCATCCTTCCAGATGGCATCACCGCAGACAAGCCAGAAATAGTTCAGCGCACACAGACCGAATGGCAATTCATGGTATTGTCCGCCAAACTTAACGAAGCGTACAAATCCGAATTGGAAGATTTGGAAGACCGAATAGTTAATCTAGAGGCTTATGACGTTAAAGCATGGGATGACCTCAAAAACTTTTGGGACAAAGTGCGGGAGCAAATGAGAGAGCGCAACTTATTCAAAGACCATGCAACGGCTTTGAAAGAGCGCACCAATTATTTGTTTGATAAAATGAAGGGATTGCGCACGGCACTCGATGCTGAATTTAAAAAAGAAGCCGAAGCGACCTATAATCGTTTTGCTGAAAGACTTTCAGAAATCGAAGAACGTGTGGCCAAAAACATCAATCTCTATAATATTTTTGAAGAACTGAAAGCACTTCAACGTGAATTTCACAACTCGAAATTTACCCGTGAAATGCGCAACGAAGTCTGGAAACGCTTAGATAGTGCTTTCAAATTGGTCAAAGAAAAGCGTTTTGGTCCCAACAACAATTCTAATGACAAAACCGCTCGACGATTCGAAGGACTGATGAACGCCATTAAAAAAATGGAAATATCCGTCGGCAGAGACCAAGAAGAGTTGGATTTTCAGAATAAACGCATCAACTCGGTGCATACAGGACAACTAGAGGCGCAACTCCGTCAGGCAAAATTGAAAATGATAGAAGAACGCATTTCTTCTAAGCAAGCGAAGCTCAACGATATGTATAAAACGAAGGAGGAGCTGGAAGAAAAGATGGAGCAAAATAAAGCACGAGAAGAGGCAGAAGCCGCTAAGCAAAAAGAACGAGCAGCCAAAAAAGCGGCTCAAGAAGCTAAAGCAGCCGAAGCAAAACCAACGCCTAAAGAAGTAACACCAGAGGTAGAAGCACCTAAGGTAGAAGAAACTGTTGAAGAAACTGTTGAAGAACCTAAGGTTGAAACGCCAGCAGAAGAAGCAGTAGAAACGCCTAAAGTGGAAGAAGCCGTAGAGGAAGTCAAAGCGGAAGAAAAAGTAGAAGACACGCCTGAGGAAGAAAAAACACCACAGGAATAAAATAGGCATTTTAAGAAAAGTCTTACGTTTACTGAATTAAATTTAGTAAGTGTAAGGCTTTTTTAATACCCCGAACCTTCGACTACCTCTATCACATAATTTTCAAAATTTCGGAAATTTCCTTGCGCTCCGTTCACTTCTTTTTTACTATACAATCTATCAATTTGGTCGGGCAAAATGCCAATAGAAAACGGCAAAATAGCCACCGTTTTTTTAATTACCATCATCAGCCATTTCGGCAAAGGAACTATCCAAATCCGCTTATGGGCTAACCGAGCCGTCAGTTGAATCACTTCTTTAAATGAGTAACCATCATTCCCATTGATAGTAATAATCTGCGAATGGAGCTTTTCTACGAATATTTTATTAAAAATAACGGCAATTAAATCATCCACGAATATGGGATACATTTTACTCTTCACCTGAACAGGGCAAAGGGCGTAAGGCTTCCGAATAGTATCCCGAATCAACGCCTCAATCCCCTCTTGTTTGCTTGCGCCATAAACTTCTGCTGGTCGAAAAATTAACCAATTATCTAAATGTTTTTGAATATACTCCTCCGCTCGGAGTTTAGAAATACCATAAGCTCCACTCTCTTCGCTTGCCGTTCTAGAGCTAATAAATACAAATTTCAATGCTTGATTGCTTTTCGTCAAATCCACCAACGCTTGCGTCGCTTTAAGATTAATATCATAATACTTTTCAGTATCAAAAGCGTGCGTAATCGCCGCCGCATGAATAATCATATCATAAGCAGAAAAGTCAATATCAAGCGCATTTAAGTTTAAAATATCTCCCTTAATTACTCGAAAATTAACAGAAGGCATTCGGCTAGGCGCACGAGACAAACCCACAATTTCATATTGCTTCAAGTCAATTTGCTTCACTAGGCGCAACATAATATTGGAAGAAATGCCTGTAATAAATATTTTCTTTTTGGTCATTTCTGATGTAGTAATTTGGATTGTATTTTTTATAATAAAAATACGCTAAATACAGTGTTTCAAAAGTTTGTTTACATACTCCAAGGTAGCTTGCTGCCTTGTTTACATTGAAAACCAAAGTACAATGGGGCAAGCCACCATTGGAGAAAAGATTAACTTATTTTTGAAACACTGTACTAAAAATATGTGACTAATTTTTTTTATAAAAAGCTTTCTCATAAAAATTTTGTTTACACAAAAAAACACCGTGGGGTGGATTGGAAAGCGGATTTAACAGATATGGATAGTTTTTAGCATAGCAAGATAGAAAAAATCCGTTTTAATCTGTCTAATCCGTGTCATCCGTGCCTGCCTGCCGGTAGCTGACGGCAGACAGGCAGGTTCTAATCCATGTTTTATATGCTTTTTGGGCTTGCCCCAAAAAAAACTATATGGATTGATTTTTATGAGAAAGCCCTATTATTGTATAACAATTATAAAATGATTTTATCTAAATTTGCCTTTCAAGCAGATTAATCAAAAACATCTTTATTATTCCTTAAAATATCAATCAATAAAAGAAAATATGTCAAATATTCAACCACCTAAGGCGGAAAAAATCTTGCGCAACGAAACCATTCATGGATTTGTATTGAGCGACGATTATTTTTGGCTGCGCAACGAAGCACGCACCGACGAGCGAATGCTCAATTATATCAAAGCCGAAAACGAATACACCAAAGCCGTCACCGCACACACCAAAGATTTACAAAAAGAACTCTACGACGAAATGGTCGGCAGAATCAACGAAACTGACCTTTCTGTGCCGGTCAAAGATGGAGATTACTATTATTATTCTCGCACCGAAAAAGGAAAGGATTATTCTATTTATTGCCGCAAAAAAGGCAGTTTGGAAGCGGAAGAAGAAATTTTGCTCGACGGAAATATACTAGCAGAAGGCAAAAAGTATTTTAGCTTAGGCACTTTTGAAGTCAGCCCCAACCATCAATTGTTGGCTTACGGCATAGATACTGACGGCTCGGAATATTACGATATTTATTTTAAAAACTTAGAAACGGGTGAACTTCTCGAAGATAAAATAGATAGAACGGGCGGCACGCTCGAATGGGCAAACGACAACAAAACCGTTTTTTATTCCATGCTCGACGAAGCACACCGCCCTTACCGATTGCTGCGCCAGCAATTGGGTAGCAAAATAGAACCACAATTGATTTTTGAAGAAAAGACGATAGATTTTTCCTCTCGGCATATAAATCAAAAAATGATGCTTATGTATTTTTGTACTTAGGCAGCAAGGTAACAACCGAAATTCATTACTTAGATGCTAATGACCCCTTAGGCGGTTTTAAATTGTTTGCACCTCGCACGCAAGGCATCGAATATTCTATCACGAACCATGACGACAAATTCTATATAGTTACCAACGAAAAAGCCCTCAACTTCAAAGTCATGGTAACGGATGTGAACAACGTCGCCAAATCAAACTGGCAAACTTATATTCCGCACAACGATAACGTGCTGGTAAGCAGCGTGGAAGCCTTCAAATC
This sequence comes from uncultured Saprospiraceae bacterium, assembly GCA_942492005.1. GTDB lineage: Bacteria > Bacteroidota > Bacteroidia > Chitinophagales > Saprospiraceae > CAKZLL01. The sequence goes on along the minus strand of CALOED010000174.1, from coordinate 8,663 downwards.
CCACCTTATTGTTTATAGTAGAAAAAATGGTTTGAAAAACATCACGGTGATTGATTTGGAAACCAACGACCGACACGATGTCGCATTTCCAGAAGCGGTTTATACCTACTGGGGCGCAGAAAATCCAGACTTCAACAGCAAAACATTTAGAATTACCTATTCTTCATTGATTACGCCCCGCACGGTGTACGATTACGAAATGAGTAGCCGAACCCTTATTGTAAAAAAAGTTTACGAAGTAAAAGGCGGTTACGATAAGTCCAATTATGTTACGGAACGAATCATGACTACTGCGCCCGACGGCACGAAAGTACCTCTTTCGATAGCTTACCGAAAAGGCTTAGAAAAAGACGGCAACAACCCTTGCTACTTATACGGTTATGGTTCTTATGGCGTGAATATGGACCCTTATTTTTCTACCATTCGCTTGAGTTTGTTGGATAGAGGTTACATTTATGCAATGGCGCACATTCGAGGCGGCAGCGAAATGGGACGCAAATGGTATGAAGATGGTAAGTTTTTGAAAAAGAAAAATACGTTCACCGATTTCATTGCCTGTGCCGAAGCATTGATTAATGAAAATTACACGAATAGCGAAAAGTTAGCGATTTCGGGCGGCAGTGCGGGCGGTTTGCTGATGGGAGCAGTGGTAAATATGCGTCCCGATTTGTTTAAAGTCGTAGTGGCTGATGTGCCTTTCGTGGATGTGGTGAATACCATGCTCGACGAAACTATTCCGCTCACGGTGACAGAATTTGAGGAATGGGGCAATCCTAAGGATAAAACCTATTTCGATTATATCCGCTCCTATTCGCCTTATGACAATATAGAACGCAAAGATTATCCTAATATGCTGATTATTGCAGGCATCTCAACGACCCTAGAGTGCAATATTGGGAGCCAGCGAAATGGGCAGCAAAATTGCGAGAATATAAAACGGACAATAATACGCTTATTCTAAAAACGAACATGGGCGCAGGTCACGGCGGCGCATCGGGGCGTTACGAACGACTCAAAGAAATGGCGTTTGAATACGCTTTTGTTTTGGATAAAATCGGAGAATAGCGTTTTTTGATGTTTAAAATTTTGATAAATGGGATGAAAACACAATTGCGTTTTCATCCTATTTTATTTGGATTATCTAAATACGGTTAAAAGGTTAAAAATAATTCCCTCCTTTCAGGAACTTAATCCGAACGTATTGCCGTTGGTTATAAAGTGTAAATTCCTAGTCACTAAAAAGACTTACCTTCCTAGCGAATCAAAATTCCTTGATATTTTTATAAAATCAAAGAACAAAAATAGATAGAGGATTCTTCTCTTTTAATTCACCACCTCTAATTCGGTTAGTGACCTAAAAAAATGACAATGAAAATAATAGACTTTAAATCTTATCTGGACAATCCGCTGTATCTCAAAGGCAGTGAAAAAAAAGAACTCTACATCTACATTGATGCAAAAGCGGCTTTAGTAAAAAAAGATAGCGAACGAGTGCCGTTGAATATCGCTTTGGTCATAGATAGAAGCGGCTCAATGGCAGGCGAGAAGCTAGAATATGTAAAAAAAGCAACCGATTTTGTTATCAATAATTTGAATAAAAATGACTACCTCTCTATCGTACAATACGATAATAAAGTGGATGTAGTCAGCGAAACGCAAGCCGTAACCAACAAAAAAGGATTGCACGAAAAAGTGGCTAAAATTAAAGCAGGCGGCATGACCAACCTCAGCGGCGGTATGCTCGAAGGCTACACGCAAGTAGGCGTTTCTAAAAAAGAAAGATACGTCAATCGGGTGCTTTTGCTATCAGACGGATTGGCAAACGAAGGTATCACAGACCCCGAAAAGCTCAGAAGTATTGCTCAAAAGCGATTTCGAGAACAAGGTATTGGCTTGTCGTCATTTGGCGTTGGCGCAGATTTCAATGAGTTGCTAATGACAAACCTTGCCGAATACGGCGGCGCAAACTACTATTTTATAGATATGCCCGACCGTATTCCAGAAATATTTGCAAAAGAATTGGAAGGTTTACTTTCGGTAGTTGCCCAAAATGCAAAACTCAAAATAACGTTCCCTAGGCTTATTTGAAATGCGCAAAAGCATTTGGCTATCCTGCTTCTATTAACGAAAATAGCGTAGAAGTGAGTTTCAATGATATATTTTCGGAAGAGCAAAAAGCCGTTTTGTTGAAATTTGAAATAAAACGTCCGATAGACGAGTCCATAAAATTTGACGTTGATTTTTCTTATGATGATGCCGTAGAAGTTTTGGATAAAGTATCTATTTCACAATCACTTGCGATAGAAACCACGACTAACAAAGCCGCTGTTGAGCAAAACATTCACCCGATTACTATTCAAAATATTGCTTACTTTGAAGCCAATGCTTTGCATAACGAAGCCATGCTGTTGGTAGATAATCGCAATTTTGATGAAGCCAAAAAGTTAGTCGTTTTAGCGATTTCTAAGATAGAGGCTACTCTAAGTTTGTATCCCGATGCCGTAGAATTGAAAAAGCAATTGGGCGAACTAAAAATATATCAGAGCAAACTCAATGAAATGAAGGATTACACTCGTTTTGAAATGCAAATGGCGCAAAAGAGTTCGAGAATGAGAAGTTATGCTTCTATGAAAACGTTAAATGATTCTTTGTATTCACGGCAGTGTTTCAAAATAAGTTACCCTTTTCTCCACAGGGCTTCGCCCCATTGTACTTTGGTTTCGACAAACAAGGCAGCTTACCTGTAGTATATAAACAAACTTTTGAAACACGTATTAACTTTATTTTTCTTTTTAAGAAAAAACAACCTTACCACGCCAAATACTTCGATCCAGTCGCTACGCTTACATTTTTAGAAAACGTCAAAGAAAACAACAATCGGGAATGGTTCAATGCCAATAAAGACCAATATCAAGCGGCATTTGAAAATGTAAAAGCATTTGCCAGCGAATTGGAAAACGTGATGAATCTCCACGATAAAATAGAAAAGGTAAAAGTATTTCGGATATATCGAGATGTTCGGTTTTCAAAAGACAAAACGCCTTATAAAAATTCCCTTAGCGGCTCCTTATCGAGGGCTACGAAATGGCTTAGAGGCGGTTATTATTTTCATATTGAGCCGAATAATAGTTTTATGGCAGCAGGATTTTGGAATCCAAATGCTAATGACCTCAGCAGAATGAGGCAAGAGATAGCCGCTAGTCCCGACGAACAAAGAACCATTATTGCTTCCGATACTTTCCAAAAATACTTTGGCGAAATGGTGGGCAACAAAGTCAAACTCCGCACCAAAAGGGCGGCTCTTGGTGCCATGAAGCCATTGATTTGCTACGCCATAAGCAGTTTTTAGTCAAACATTCTTTTACGGATGAGCAAGTCTTGCACCCCAATTTTGTCCACGAATTAGCCGCAGCGTACCAAGCTATTCGCCCATTTTTCGATTATATGAGCGATGTTTTGACCACCGACGCTAACGGAACGCCCATTGTCTGAGAAAGCGACTAAAATGAATAATTGATAAGAAAGCGATTAGACAATCCCTTCTTTTATTAAATCGTGTAAATGCACGATACCTATATATACATCATTCTTGACAATGATTTGCGTAATGCTTTTTTTTGGCGCATCAACTCAAAAGCCTTGACGGCTAACTCGTCGGAAGGTATTGTTTTGGGGTTGGCTGTCATGATGTCGTTGGCGCAAAGTAGTTGCGTATTGGCATTTTTAGATAGCATTCTACGCAAATCGCCATCCGTGATAATGCCCTCTAGCTGATTTTGAGGATTGACGACTGCCGTTGCGCCTAGCCTTTTGGAAGAAATTTCTAAAATCACCTCCTGAATACTCGCATCGGGTAAGACCATTGGCATCTGATGATGCGTGCAAACGTCTCGCACTCGAAGATACATTTGTTTGCCCAATGACCCTCCAGGGTGGAATTTCGCAAAATCGTGTGCTGTAAATCCACGAAGTGCCAACAGTGCCGTAGCTAAGGCATCTCCCATCGCCATTTGAGCGGTAGTGCTAGTAGTAGGAGCGAGATTGTTGGGGTCTGCTTCTTGCTCAATAGGCGTATGTAGCACATAATCAGCCTGTTGTCCGAGTGTAGAATGGCGTGCGCTGGTCATTCCTATAATGTTATTTCCAAGATTTTTGACCAAAGGCAACAAGACTTTTACCTCTGCGGTTTCGCCACTTTTAGAAATACACAATACCATATCCGCAGGCGTTATCATTCCCAAATCTCCATGTATAGCGTCGGCAGCGTGCATAAATAAGGAAGGCGTTCCCGTAGAATTGAGCGTAGCAACTATTTTTTGAGCAATCAGCGCACTTTTGCCAATTCCCGTTATCACGACCCGCCCTTGAGATGAATATATCAATTCCACAATCTCTTGAAATGATTCGTCTATACTATTTTGGAGTGCTTGCAATGCCTCAATCTCTAGCTTAATCGTTTGTAGAGCCGTATTTAGGATAATATTTTTGTTCGCTATCATGTTGATTAAATGTAAAAGATGATACTATTTTAAATTTGATTAGTACGTTTCTTATTTTTTTTTGGTATTTTTATAATATTCACTTTTTTTAAAATTATGATTTACTTTATATAATTGATAATTTTCATCATCAAAAAATATTGGCCTGCATTGAAGTAAATACGTATAATAAAATGTGTAATAAATACGTTGATCTGCAGCCGATTTTTGGGAAAAAATGTGATATATATATCTATAAGTAATCGTCATTATTTATGTAAATAACATTCTAAATTATTGAAAAACAAAAAGTTATGGCTAGGTTAGTGTTGAATACATAATTATTTTTACTTAAAACAAACAAAGATATTAAAACTAAATAAGGCAGTTGATTTTTATCAAAATATAAAATGTACACAAACTGTTTTTAATCAACGAGATTAGGACTCTACCAATAGCTTGTGAAGCTATTCAAAAAAGATAAGAGTCTTTATTATTAAGCAAGAAGATAAATGATGTCGTCCACAGTTAATTTACACAGCGCCTTCCAAGATTTTTTTGGATCTGATAGTTTTAAAGGAAGACAAGAAACCATTATCCGCAGTATATTAAACAAGCAAGACACTTTCGTGATTATGCCTACGGGTGGTGGAAAATCACTTTGTTATCAACTTCCAGCATTGATGCTCGAAGGCACTGCCATTGTGATTTCTCCGCTTATTGCACTGATGAAAAACCAAGTAGATTCCATCCGCTCGTACAATCAGAACGATGATGTTGCCCATTTTCTCAATTCTTCTTTGAATAAAGCTCAAATCAAAAAAGTAAAGGCTGATATTGAAAGTGGCGTAACAAAACTGCTTTATGTAGCACCCGAAACGCTTACCAAAGAGGAAAATATTGCATTTTTCAAACAAGTCAATCTTTCTTTTGTGGCAGTAGATGAAGCCCACTGTATTTCGGAATGGGGACACGATTTCAGACCTGAATATCGTCGCATTCGTGATATGATAAATAGTATCAATAGCAAAATTCCAGTGATGGCACTTACGGCTACGGCTACACCCAAAGTGCGTGAAGATATTGTGAAAAACCTAAACATGGAAGACGAAAATATTTTCATTTTGTCTTTCAATCGGGAGAATTTGTACTACGAGGTTCGGCCCAAATTAAAAAAAGAAAAAACGGTAAAAGCCATTATTCAGTACGTCAAACAGCATTCTGGCAAGTCGGGTATCATTTATGTACAGAGTAGAAAATCGGCAGAAGAAATTGCTCGACACCTCCAAGTAAATAATATAAAAGCCGCTCCTTATCATGCTGGTCTCGATGCCAAAACTCGCTCTTCTTCTCAGGATAGATTTTTGATGGAAGATGTAGATGTCATCGTAGCAACTATCGCATTCGGTATGGGAATTGATAAGCCCGATATTCGTTTTGTGATACATTATGATATTCCTAAGAGTATCGAAAACTATTATCAGGAGACGGGAAGGGCTGGTAGAGATGGATTAGAGGGCAATTGTGTGGCTTTTTATTCGTATAAAGATATTCAAAAACTCGAAAAATTCTTGCGAGATAAGCCGCTCGCCGAACGAGAAATGAGTATGGTTTTGATGGGCGAAATGATGGCTTATGCCGAAACTGCCGCTTGTCGTCGTCGCTTTTTATTGCATTATTTTGGTGAAAATTTTGAATGTGACCACGCTGGCTTGTGCGATAATTGTAAATATCCACCCAAAAATCTTTTGGAAGTCAGCCAAGAAATGCGTCAAGCCTTATTGGGCGTAAAAGAGCTAGAGGAAAACTATCATATCAAAGAACTTGTGCATTTTATGATAGGCAAAAAAACCAAACAGATGATGGACTACAAGCACGACCAGTTGAGTATGTTTGGTATAGGAAAAGAAAAAGACGAAAATTTTTGGGGTTCGATATTCAGGCAAGCCTTGTTGAATAACTATGTAAGAAAAGACATCGAAACATACGGCATTATTAAACTCACCGAAAAGGGGAATGAGTTTATAGAAAAGCCTTCGAAAATAGAAATTCCGCTCAACCACAACTTTGATGATATTCCAGAAGAAGACGCTTCTTTGGGCAAATCTGCCGTACTAGATACTACGTTGCTTAAAATGCTAAAAGCACTTCGCAAGAAAGTAGCAAAGAAAAAAAATGTACCGCCTTTCGTTGTTTTTCAAGACCCTTCTTTGGAAGATATGGCAACGCAATATCCGCTCTCAATGGCAGATATGGCGAATATTACTGGCGTGAGTAGTGGCAAAGCTCGACGATATGCCAAAGAATTTATTGAACTCATTGGAGACTATGTAGAAGAAAATGAAATAGAACGCCCAATGGACTATGTGGTGAAAACGGTAGCAAACAAATCTCGCCTCAAAGTAGAAATCATTCAGAGCATTGACCGAAAAATACCGCTTGACGATATTGCGTCGTCAAAAAGTATTAAAATGGACGAGCTGCTTGACGAAATAGAAATGATTGTGTCGTCGGGAACTAAGGTTAATCTGGATTATTATATAAATGACAATGTAGATGAATATTCTAGGGATGATATTTATGATTATTTCATGGAAGCCGATAACGACTCAATAGATGAAGCATTCAAGGAATTGAGTGAAGACGATATTACTATCGAAGAAATTAAATTGATGCGCTTGAAGTTTTTATCTGACTTGGGGAATTAGGCAGCATCGAAAATTCTTACATCGAACAAGAGATTTAAAACAGAATAGGCACGTAGAAAATAAAATCTACGTGTCTATTCTGTTTTAAAATATTTGTAACGGTCACTCCACTTTGTAGTCCCAAAATTAGGATTGCTCTTGTATTCAACTTATATAATGGCAAAAGTCACTACGCCAACTGACCCTCCTCAACCTTTACAAAATAGAATACCTTTAGATTCGTACTGACAAAGAAAATCAGGCAGGTTTTCAAGATTATTAGGAAACAACTAAACAATAGTCCATGAGTTTTAACTTAAAGCAGTACGGAATCCAAGTCAAAGATATTTATAGAAATACGAGTGTTGCACGCTTATACGAAATGGGTTTGCGCCTTGAGAAAGGTACAGCCATTTCAGATGTAGGTGCGCTTTTGGTGTATTCTGGCGAAAAAACGGGGCGCAGTCCTAAAGATAAACGCATAGTCAGAAATCCAGAATCAGAAAATAACATTGACTGGGGCGATATTAATATCGAATTGGATGAACATACGTTTCATGTCAATCGGGAGCGTGCGATGGATTATTTGAATACTCGTGAGCGCATTTATGTGGTAGATGCTTTTGCCGGTTGGGACGAAAAATATCGTATCAAGGTGCGCATTGTTTGTACAAGAGCGTATCATGCCTTGTTTATGCAGAATATGTTGATTATGCCAACGGCGGAAGAATTGGCAAATTTTGGCGAACCAGATTATGTTGTTTTCAACGGTGGCGGTTTTCCTGCCAATAGATATACCTCCAAAATGACTTCTAAGACCAGCATTGATGTGAATTTAGAAGAAAAGGAAATTGTAATTTTGGGTACGGAGTATGCTGGAGAAATGAAAAAAGGCGTTTTCTCCATTATGAATTATTTGATGCCTTTGGAGAATGTTTTGCCGATGCACTGCTCTGCGAATGTTGGCGAAAAAGGCGATGTATCTGTTTTGTTTGGTCTTTCTGGAACAGGAAAAACAACGTTGAGCGCAGACCCTAAGCGTAAGTTAATTGGTGATGACGAGCATTGTTGGACAAATGAAGGCGTATTTAATATCGAAGGCGGTTGCTATGCCAAAGCGATTGATTTGAGTGCCGAAAATGAACCCGATATTTACAACGCCATTCGGTTTGGGACGGTTTTGGAAAACGTTATTTATGATAAAAAAACGCATCAAGTAGATTATCACGACACATCCATTACCCAAAATACACGAGCTTCTTATCCAATACATTTCATTGATAATGTTCAAATCCCTTGCGTGGCAGGTAAGCCAAATCATGTTATTTTCTTGACTTGCGATGCGTTTGGTATTTTGCCTCCTGTGGCTAAATTATCGCCAGAACAAGCCAGCTATCACTTCATTAGCGGATATACTGCAAAAGTCGCAGGTACTGAAATGGGCGTTACCGAGCCTCAAGCAACGTTTTCGGCTTGCTTTGGTGCAGCGTTTATGATG
>CALOED010000173.1:0-11938 GCA_942492005.1 uncultured Saprospiraceae bacterium | reverse complement strand
AACAACGTCACTGCTATGCCTATTTTGGTTTTCAGTATGACGATTTTGGGGTTTTTATTCTTGTTTATTACTACCATTCGACGAAAGGATTATTTCATAATAGATTTTGAAAAATGGATACGAAATAAATTTTTTAGTAAAAACTTGCTGATTGCCAAAGACGGCGGATTGCTTTTCGTTTTCATTACTTTTACTTGCGTCGTCATTGTTTTATTTATCTTACTCTCCAATTTGTTTTGGGCTGATTGGACAAGAGATAAAGCCGTCACGGTCATTTTATTTAGCCTTGGCTTTTACTACATTATTTTCACTGGTATTGAGTTTTGAGCAAATACAAAAATGTACCGTTTTTGTTTATAGGCATTTTCATTTTTATGATTATTAATGTAAGCAATAATGCGCATCACGATGTCAGAACCATTGAGCCAGCAGGGAGTTTGTATTCTCAAACAAGCAAACGAGCTAGTTTTGATGATTATTTCAAAGATTGGGTGAAGCATCGAGCGGCGGACATCAAAGCGGATTCAACGGGCGTTTACCCTGTTTATATTGTAGCGGCAGAGGGCGGTGGCTCACGGGCAGGCTTCTGGACTTCTTACGTACTTTCCAAATTGCAAGACGAAACCGATGGCAAACTCTCCAATCATATTTTTGGAATGACGGGCGCATCGGGCGGGCAGGTCGGCATGACCATGTTCAACACCATGCTAAAGGCTGACTATGAGCGAGGATTAAATGTAAAAAGCTATTGTGAAGTGCCAGAAAAGGTATATCAAGAAGATTTTATTTCTACTTCCCTCCTATTCTTTTTGGGGCGAGATTTTTGGCAGAGTTTCAATATATTTTACGAAAGCGTCTTTACATGGACTGACCGAGCAGAGAAGGTAGAAATAGAATGGGCAGAGTCATTGAGCAAACAAATCGGTAGAAATGGAAAAGTACACGACCTTGAAGAGCCGTTTTTGTCATTTTGGTACGATGACCAATTCAATATTGATACCTCTTATCGGATTCCATTGCTGTTTATGAATACAAATTGGATAGAAAAAGGCAGCCGAGGCATCAGTAGCCCCGTAAAATTGTCCAATGATTTTACAAACATTCTCGATATTTTAGATACTATTTCGATGAAAAAGCCCGAAAACTTATCCATCACCATTCGTAAAAATACGGCGGCATTGCTCGGCGCAAGGTTTCCGTATGTGAGTCCGAGTGGCAGAATTAAAAAGGGCTTTCATTTCAATGACGCAGGTTATTACGACAATACAGGCGGTATTACGGCACTCGAAATTTATAATCAATGTAAGAAAGTGCAAGCCGAAATGCAAGATAGCTCTTCGATTTTCAGACAGTTAGAATTTCACTTTATCATCATCCGAAATGATAATCACGATAATGATGCTACTGAAAAATTATCTGATATTTCGGAACTCACCGTGCCGCTCAATACCATTTTGCAAACTCGAAATGCAACGACTTCCTATTTTTATGATAAAATGCGTTCGCTTGTAGGCAAAGAGGATTTTCATTCGATTGACATTATTCATAAAGATAGCAAAGTCATTATTCCTGTGAGTCGTTATCTCACAAATATTGCTATTGATGCCATGAAAACCAACTATTGTAAGGAAAGTAATAGAGGTGAGGTACTTGAAATTTTAACACAAATCAATAAGAACAAAGACCAAAAAATAGAATGCAATTGTAATTAATACAGATCTTGAAAACCTACTCAAATACAAAGAAGGTCGAGTGTATCTCAAAAACACTCGACTTTTTTTCCTAAATCAAGACAAAAATCCGTAAAAAATCATTTTTTCAGTTTTGAATAACTGACGATTTACTAACCTTGTTAGGTCGTCTTCTATTATCTTTGAATAAGGTAAAAATCAAAAAACATGAAAAAAAAGCTGCCAATAGTACCCGGAAGGGGTTTAAATACCGAAAAAGCCACTAATTATCGCCTTCAATATTTAGAAGAAAACGGCAAAAAAATTCCTTTGCTCGCTCAATCCCATTTGCAAAAAGACCAAATCCAACACAATATTGAATCCTATATTGGCTCGGTAGAAGTTCCCGTCGGGCTGGCAGGTCCTTTGCTTTTCAATCAAAAAAACCAACAAGAATACGTTTACGCACCTATCGGAACGCTAGAAGGCGCATTGGTTGCGAGTATGAATCGAGGCGCAAAGGTGGTGAGTCGTAGCGGTGGTTTTCAGGCTATTGTAGTTCATCAAAAGATGGTGCGCAGTCCGATGTTTATTTTTAAAAATTTGGATGAATGTGTCGTTTTTAAAAAATGGGTGGATGCGCATTTTGAGACCATTAAAGATAAAGCCGAGCAATATTCTAATCATGCGAAACTTCAAAATATAGAATCTACGATTGCCAGCCGAAGCGTGCATTTAAAATTTGTATATACTACGGGCGACGCTTCGGGGCAGAACATGACAACGACTTGCACTTGGCACGCTACGCTTTGGATTAACGCCCAATTTAAGGCAGAAAATGGGCTTGAAGCCGTCCATTTTGTAATAGAAGGAAATGCCGCTTCGGATAAAAAAATCTCTCAATACTCGATGAGTCAAGGGCGTGGCATTCATGTCATTGCCGAATGCGAATTGCTCGAAGCAGAGCTTCAAAAGGTGCTGAGAGTGAGTGCGGATGATTTTTTGCAATCCTTGATGCCTTCTTTGACCATGAGTCGATTAGACGGAATGTTTGGCTATAATATTAATGTAGCGAATGCCATAGCAGGTATTTTTGTGGCTACGGGGCAAGATTTGGCAAGCATTCACGAGTCGAGTACGGGCATTTTGAACATGGAAAAAACCGAAAAAGGCTTGTATTGTACCTTGCATTTGCCCAATCTCGTGATAGGAACGCTAGGCGGCGGCACGCATTTGCCTAAGCAAAAAGAAGCCTTGCAACTCATGGACTGTCAGGGAACGGGCAAAATAAAACGGTTTGCCCAACTCATTGCTGGTTTTGCTTTGTCTTTAGAAATTTCAACGTTTGCCGCTATTATTGGCGGACAATTTGCCAAAGCGCACGAAAAACTCGGACGCAACAAACCCATCAATTGGCTCAATAAATCTGAAATCAACGCTGATTTTTTAATTAAAATATTAAAACTATCCAACGGGCAATCCATTGAAAATCTTCGCTTTTTGGATAAAAATTTTGTAGAAAATGGCATTATTATCAGCCTGACTAGCCGAATTAATAATAAACTAACAGGCTTCGTGCCTTTGGAAATTGAATTAAAAAATCCCACTCGCCACCAAAAAATCTTACTCAAAAGCAAACCCCTTGACTTGGAAGTGATTCAAGGTTTGCACTTTATGGCGGCGATGATTGACCCCGATTTGGCAGATTTAATTTCTACTTATCGTCCTTTTTTGGAATACCAGCATTCGCACCTCAAAGAGATAGAAATGTATCGCCGCCTCCATGCCTTTCCTCAAAAATACACGCCTACTTATTTGGGTAATTATCAAAATGAGCGTCGTGAAATTCATATTTTAGCACAGGAATTATTAAATGAGGAAAATATTTTACTATTCAACACCGAAAATAACCCCGAACTTTGGCAAGCATTTCATATTCAATCGGTCATAAAGACCATCACTGAAATTCATTTGGCGTTTTCGAATTTGAATGATGTGCCTCATTTCATTCCAACATTTGAGCCGTGGAAGGCTGCGCCCTTGTATCGAAAGTTTGCAGCAATCATTACGACGGAATACAACGATACCGAATGGCAAGATTTGCCGCTTCGTATTTTTGATTTTATTGACCAACTAGAGTCCGCACATCAAAATTTAAACCTTCCTAAAACCATCATTCATAATGATTTCAACTCCAGAAACATCGCTATTCGTAGCAACGGGGCGGTTTGTATTTACGACTGGGAATTGGCGATGATTGATTTTCCGCATCGAGATATTGTCGAATTTTTGAGTTTTGTGATGCCGATTGATTTTTGTCCGACTGATTTTTTAGGTTATTTAGATGTTCATTTTTCTTTACAGAATGACAATTATTCGTGGTCAGATTGGAAACAAGGCTATATTTATACTTTAAAATCTTACATCGTGTGCCGATTATCTTTTTATATGACGGGCAAAATCGTGGTAGATTATCCGTTTGCCGAACGGGTGTTTTTGAATAGTTTTCGGATGTTGGACATTTTATCCAACGAAAAAGATGCCTTTACCAGTCGCACACTTTCCAAAATTTCTAAAATATGATTTCCATTTTACCGCATATTTTAATTCCAATGATTTTGGCGAATGTGCTGCACATCGTTATTATCAAAAAAAATGCGTTGCCTCAATTGACGATTCCCGTTTGGAAATCACAATTTGGCGCAAATAAAACGTGGCGAGGTTTTATTGTTTTGCCTGTTTTAAATGGTCTTTTTTTTGCAATGACCAATGCTTTTTTACCCGTTTTTGGTGGAATGCAAGCCATTGAAATAGGAGCTATTTTGGGTTTTACTTATATGCTTTTTGAGTTACCCAATTCTTGGATAAAACGCAAAATGGGCATTGCATCGGGACAAAAGGCGAAACATCATGCGTGGCTTTTTATGCTGATGGATAAGATGGATTCGAGCTTTGGAGTGAGTTTGGTGTGCTATTTTTTTATTGGATTGGCAAATACTTGAAACGGTTATATTTTTTGGTTTTGCCGTGGCGACTCATGTATTTTTTTCGTGGTTGTTGGTTTTTTTAAAACTAAAAAAGCGGTTTTAATAAATCCATGGAATCAAACGCCAACTTCGTTTTTGGTAAGCTGAATATTTATCTTTGAAATGAGCCGTGAGGACTTGTTCTTCCCAATTGATGCGACAAATAACCGCTATCAGCGGGAACAAGACTAATAGGAAAATGCTGATAATATTTTCCGTCACTAGCCCTAAACCTAAGTAATAAATCAATAGCCCGGTGTAGCTAGGATGGCGAATATTTTTGTAAATATTGGTGGTAATGAGTTGGTGATTTTCAATAATTTTGACTTGTACCGTGAACGCATTTCCAATATACCAAATTGAATACCAACGAATTAGCAAACCAACAACAACTAAAACAGCACCACAATTAATGATAGTGTTGGAGTATTCCGTTTTGCCTATTTTAAAAAAATAAAAGGCAATAGACAGCACCAACGCAAAGGGAACAAGCACCCGAAACCAAAGTAAGGTATTGTTATCTTTGGTTTTATTTTGAGGCTGGTCGCCCCTTTTTATCCAATTAATAAAAATTCCAGAACTTGCAATCACCGCAGTTGAGAAAATGACAATTAAATCTTGATTGGTCATGTTTGTGGGTTTTTAAACTAAAAAAATGAATTTAAACATCCCTTTGAATATTCCCAACGTTTTGTCGTTGTATCGGCTTTTTTCCTTTCCTTTTGTCCTGTATTTAGCCATTGCAGGGCAAGAACGCCTATTCGTTTGGCTGATTTGCATCAACCTCGTCACCGATATTTTAGACGGATGGATTGCTAGAGTTTTCAATATGCAAACAGAAATTGGCGCACGCATCGACTCCCTTGCCGATATTGGCACTTATATTTTGGCAATTGTAGGCATTTTCACCTTCAAGTCCGTAGAGTTTTCGCCTCATTGGCTCTCTTTTGGGGTTTTTATAGGTATGTTTTTGATGACGAATATCGTTTCTTTAATCAAATTCAAGCGGTTTCCGAGCTTGCATTTGTACTCCATGAAGATAGGCGGCTATATACAAGGCATTTTCTTTTTTGTGCTTTTCGTCTTCGATTTTTATGTAGCGTATTATTATTTTATGATAAGTTGGGGCATTGCTGCTTTTTCAGAAAGTATTATCATTCAACTGATTATCAAAGAAATGAAATCGAATGCGAAGGGTTTGTATTGGGTTTTAAAAAAATAATTCCGCAACACAACCCCCTAAATCTTATCAGCACCTCGAAGCTATACGGCTTTAGGTTACACCTTATATTCCATTTGAATATTGCATCGAGAATAGGGCGTAGGTTGGTCAAAAATCTCAACAAATCCCAACTTTCGATACAGGTTGATGGCTGGTGCTAACACGGTATTACTCTCCAAATAAATGGTATTAGCCCCAAATTCCTTCGCTTTTTTGAGACAAGCCTCTCCGAGTTTCCAACCGATACCATGCCCTTGTGCTGCTGGACGAACGCCCATTTTTGCCAATTCATACTTTGTATCATCCATTTTTATCAGCGCACACGCCCCCACGGCTTCCCCGTTGAGCAATGCCATAAATATGTGTCCGCCTTTCTTGATAATATAATCGTCAGGATGGTCAAGCGATTTATAATCCATGGTTTCCATCGTAAAATATTTGGAAATCCATTCTTCATTGATATTTTTAAAATCTGATTGATAATCAGAAGTATAGTCTATTATTTCAACATTCATTTTAGTTTGTTTTATAAATGTTTAATATTTAAATCGTTACACAATTCCCCTTCTGGAATATTTAACTTTTGCTTCTTTTTTAGCTGGAAAAAGAAAAGTAGGTCTGCATAACATGATTAAGTAGCGGTAGGCAACATATTAAAATTAAAAATTATTACAGTTAGTACTTTTTCTTGAATTTAGCTGGAAAAAGAAGAATCTTAACGCTACTTTTCATACTAGACTTTATTCACAAAACTAAATCCTATTACATAACTAACTGATAATGAAGATAGACAAAGCGGCTTCGCCGCTTTGTGAATAATGGCTACTACTTTATATTTTCGCTATCTTTTTTCGTTATGGGGAATGGCTGATAAAAGATTATAATTTACAATATCTTACGCAACTGCTTCGCTGCCGCTGCTATTTCACTTCTTCAAATTCAACAAGCCTGCCTGAGTTTGCTGAAATTTTAGCTGCTTCCAAAATTCGCATCACGGTCATGTTTGTCGGAAGTGAAGACAAATCCTCATTCGGTTCTATTTCTCCTCTAATTATTGCTTTGAAATATGCAAATGGGTCGTGCTGAGGCGTTTCGAGCGGCTCTACTTCTTCTTCCATCCTCTCGCCATCCCATTCGTTCGCACGGATAATTTGCTTGCTTTTGTCTGCAAAAATATAACCTTTTTCAGTATAAAGTTCAATGTCTTTTCGATTGTAAGGCCAATTCCACGAGGCTTGAATAATAACTTGTGCCGACGGATATTTGACTACAATCGTGGCTTCATCATCCACCAAAGGATATTTTTCGGGCTTCATGTTTTGCGTAACAGCGAATACCGAAATCGGCTCTTCTCCTTTCAAGAACCAGGTAGCCAAATCAGCACCATAGCATCCAAAATCGGTCAAAGCACCGCCACCGTTCATTTGTGGGTTTGTTAGCCATTCCAAAAATTCTTCATTGCAACCAATCTCAATTGGGCCAGGATGCCCGTCATGTACTACTATTTTTCGGATTTCGCCTATCTCTTGCTCTTCATTGATAATTTCGTAAGCCCGCTTATGGCTAGCGTACCAAGTCGTTTCGTAATTGGTCAGCAGGTGAATATTAAATTTTTTGGCGAGGGATTGCATTCTTTTCGCATGACTAAGGCTGACCGCCAACGGCTTTTCTACCATAACGTGTATGCCTTTTGGGGCGCAATATTCTACTACCTCAAGATGCTCATAAATGCTACCGAATGCGCAAACGCCCTCTGGCTTTGTGGCTGCTATCATTTTTTCCATTGATGGATACCAAAGATTTTCACTCAATTCATGCTGCTTGATATACCGCATGGCGAGTTCTTTGTTAGGCTCTGCAATGCCTGTAATCTCTATATCGCCATCTTTCGCTCTGCCCAGTATCCAATGTACGTGCGTATGCGTGAGACCTACTATGCCAACTCTCAAAGGTTTTTTATCCGCTTTGGCTTGTTCATTTCTGTCTGTCGTGGAAAGTGTCAATAATAATATGGTCAATAGTATAAGGTTTTTCATGCGCTTCTTTTGAGTTTTTAAAAAAACTTGAACGGTATAAAATTCGGTGATAAAAATCACATCTAAAATTAGGATAAAAATTAGAATTTTTGAAATAAAGCCCGTTCATCTGCTTCGGAGTTCTCGTTTTTATTTTTTTATAAAAAACACAAAACGAAACCATAATAATGATAAAAATACAAAGTGAAACTATTTTGAAAATAGTTATTGAATTATTTTGATTGTAAAAATATAAATTTTATCTTTACACTATCGGAATTAATAATCAAATAATTTACAAAACAGTAGTTGATTATGGTAAAACAAGTTCATTCTAAAGAAGAAGTTCACAAGACTTTTAAGGCATTACTTGCCGAACGCAGGGCTTTGAAAAACCGAATTGTAACGGTGGAAGAAGCTGCTCAAAGCGAAAAAGAAAAGGAATTAGTAACTGCCGTAGCTGATTATACGCCTGATACGATTGTAAAAGGGTCAGCAGCTTTGCAATTGGAGTTTACGACCTCAATGGAGCAACTCACCGAGCGACTCCAAAAGGAATTGACGAAGCTCGACGAATTGAAAATTGCGCTAAAAGTAGAAAATGAAAATCTGCAAGAAGCCAATAATACCAAAACTGCTCTCGATGCGCTTCATATTTTAAAACAAGAGCAAAACCAGCGCAAAACCGCTTTTGAGGAAGAAATGACGGCAAAACTTGAGGCTCTGACCCAAGAGATGACGCAAGCTAAAGCCGATTGGGAAAAAGAAGACAAGGATTTTCAAATCATGCTCACCGAGCGCAAAGCTCACCTCGAAAAGCAACGGACCAAAGAGCTTGAAAACTATCAATATGAACTTGACCGAACTTACAAAATTGAACAAGACGAATACGATAATCAGAAAAAACTTTTGCTTCGCAGATTAGAAGAAACACAAGCCCGCAAGGAAAAAGATTGGGCTAAACGTGAAAAAACCCTGTTGTCACTCCAAAACGATTTTGATAAGTACAAGCAAAAAGTGGACAATTTTGAAAAAGAATTAGAGGAAGAAACCAAAAAGGCGAAAGACAAAGCCAACAAAGAGGCGAGCAGAAAGGCTAAAATCGCACAGGAGCTATTTGAGAAAGAGGTGGAAGGCAAACAGAAAATTGCTGAACTTCAAATCAATTCGCTTCAGCAAACGGTGGAAAACCAAAAATCTCGCATCCAACAAATTGCAACCGAGCTTAAAGATGCTTTGGCGCAAGTCCAAGCATTGTCCATCAAGGCGTTGGAAAATAGTGCTAAAAACTAGCCTAGCGGATGTAATTTTTAGTTTCAGTAGGCATTTTGGCAAACTGCCTACTGCCCTCTTTTTCTTAATCAAAAAAATAACATTTCATGTCAAACATATCTGTAAGAAATACGAAAAATGATATTTTAAAAGCCTATAAGACGCTTTTGGAAGAAAACAAAAAGCTCAAAATCAATCAGCAAAAGAATGAAAAAGAACTTATCAAAACGCAAGATGCCTATAATAAGGCAGCGACTTTGCTCAAGTCCAGCAACAGTGAGCCGATAGTTAAAACCGTAACGGTGGAGAAAGTCATTGAAAAAGTGCCGACTATTGACAATGTGAATGGCATCATAGAAGTGATAGATGGTATTCAGACGGGTATAGGTGCGGCTATCAATCAATGTTCTCAGATGCAAGTGATTGAAGCAGAAAAATTGGCAGAACTGCAAGAAAAAATCAAAACGCATACGCAAGAAGTTCAGGCTTTATATAGCATCGAAATCAAATTAGGTAACGGAACTTTAGATTCAATTATCAGCGATTATGAGAATGAGCAAGAAAATTTTGATAAAGATTTTAAACAACAACAAGAAACATCTAATGAGGAATATGCTGAAAGGCTATATGCGTGGAAGAAAGAGAAAGAGGCTAAATTATTGGAAATAAAGGAACGAATCGCTTTGGATATTCTTACTAAAGAGCGTGAAATAGCAGAGTACAAATATGCCCTATTGCTCGAAAGAGACAACCAAAATGATGCTTACGCTCAAAAATGCAAGAAACTTTCGGATGACCTCCTATTGATTGAAGAGACGAAACAAGAAGAATTGGCGGAAAAAGAAAAGTCGGTCAAAACTCGTGAGGATGAGTTGAAGGATTATAAAGCAAAATACGAAGAATTGCCAAATCGTTTGTCGAAAGCAGTCAAAAGCGCAGAATATGAAGGCACGGCTATCATTGAGCGTGATGCGAAAGTTAAAATGGATATGTTGAAAAAAGAAGTAGAGAGTAATCAAATGGCAGATAGCTTGAAAATCAAAGCACTTGAAACCGAAATTGATTCTCAAAATCAACAGCTTCAAAAACTTTCAACTCAACTCGAAAATGCCTTGAAACAGGCTCAAAACTTGGCTATCAAAGCGATTGAAGGTTCGGCTAATTCGGATTCTTTTGATGCTATCAAAGCCATTGCAATGGAGCAAGCTAAACATACTACTAAGTCTAAGTAGGGACGGACTAATGAATGAATGAATGAGCGTTATTCGCTCATTCATTGTAAGAATCCTTGTTGTATAAATATGAGTTGCATTATTTTACGCTCCGACTTGAAAAAGCGGAGCGTATTTTTTTGGTTTGAAATTTAAAACCATACAAAAAATAGATGCTTTTCGTAGCATCTTCGATGCCTTTTTTTCTTTGAAAAATAAAATATCGCCCTAAAATCTTACTATGTGCCTATTGTCTTTAATACCTTTTTTCGTTTTGTATCGCTTGAAATAGGATTTTTTTTTACAAATTGCAACGCATCAACACGTCTCTTTGCGCATCGTCTCCTAACATAAATATATGTTCGTCAAATATTTCAAAGCCATTCTTTGTATAAAAAGCTATCGCCTTGACATTCTCTTCCCAAACGCCTAGCCACACGAATGTTTTTCTTTTTTGTTGTGCTATTTTTTTGGAATTTTCCATCAAAAAACGCCCTATTCCTTTTCCTTGAAATTTTTCCTGAATGTAAATTCGCTGTATTTCTAAACCTTCCGTTAGGTTAGTTTCGGTTTGCGCTTCATCTTCATTCAATTTCAAATAGCCCGCTACTTCGCCTTCATATTCCACAAAAAAGAATGCGCTTTTCGGATGTTGAAATTCTTTGGTGAGTTGCGATACGCTAAAAGCCTCTCCAATATATTTACGAGTATCTTCTTCGTTGCTACCAACTCCAAAAGTTTCATAAAAAGTAGATATTGAAAGTTGTTGCAACGTTTCCATTTCTTCCGATTCAACACTCCTGATTCTCATAAATGATTGAATTTAAGTCATATATATAGTCAAAGCTATTAGCCAAAATTAAAGTGCATCCCAATACTCTATTTCAAATTCAAATACATCTACATCAAAATAATCTGCTCCCGAAAGTACCGATACTTTTTCTTGTACCACATTTCCATAATCATCATACGCAAACTCCCTAATGCCCGTTACGACATCATTATTATAGGTTTCTCTTTTGATTTCGCGCTCTTTTTCATCATAAGTATAAACCACTTCCGACTCTGCGCCGCTCACCTTATCCACCATGTCCTTTTCTTCCAACAGCCCAGAATCTTCATAATAATGATTGGTCATCGTAAAAACGAGTTTTCCGTCATCAAACACCTCTGCGTCCGTCACTTTATTATCATCATTATAAGTCATTTTCACCAAGCGAGTCGTACTCCATCCATCCGATTCAAAGTTGTTTTTTTCGTTTTCTATCTCATTTCCGTTTTCATCTTTTGTTACCTTTTCCACCATTATTTTCTGTTGGCTTTCGCCATAATGCGTTTCCACAAAAACCCGCTCTTCGTCGTTATAAGTTGATTCTATTTTTCCGTGAAACTCATTTTCGTTATCTATCTGCGTGATTAATTTATTTCTCCCATCAGGATAATACTCATATCGAGTTTCGATGTAATCCTTTTCATTAAAATACTCACGAGACAAAGATAATTTCCCATTTTCATCGTATTC
>CALOED010000172.1:0-4287 GCA_942492005.1 uncultured Saprospiraceae bacterium | reverse complement strand
ATATACAGATTATTCTGCGACTACAAATATTGACCAAATACTTCAAGAACGAAATAGAGATAAGAACGGAAAATCTATTTATAAAAGAGATAAAAATGGAAAAGTCATTTTAGGTAAAGAAAAAAAGGGGTGCTACTTTCTGACGTTTGGGAAATCCCCTACTTGAATCCAAAAGCCAAAGAACGGACAGGTTATCCAACTCAAAAACCTGTTTTATTAATAAATCAACTAATTAATATAGTGACGGATGAAGGAGATATTGTCGTGGATCCTTTTTGTGGAAGTGGAACTACTTGTGTCTCCGCAAAACATCTGAAAAGAAATTTTATTGGAATTGATAAATCAATGGATGCTGTAAATTTAGCCAAGTCTCGATTGGAAGAAATGATTATTACAAAATCCAGATTATTGGCTAAGGGTACAGAAAGTTATCTTGAAAAAACAGATAAAGAATTGGCTATTCTTAAAAATATTAATGCCACGCCTGTTCAGCGGAATGCAGGAATAGATGGTTTTTAAAAGCGCAAATTAATGGGAGTCCTGTGCCTGTAAAAATTCAATGCGAAAATGAAACTATTGAAGACGCGGTAGAAAAAATAGAAAAAGCATCCAAAGGGAAAGGCTATCAATATAAAATAGTAATCCAAACTAAAGAATCAACTGAAATAAGTCGGCTTTTTGACTTTCAACCTGATGTAGAAATTATCAAATCATTGGAACTTCAAGCAAAAGAAAGGGCAGGAAAACAGGAAAGAATGCACACAAATTATAGGGTTTCCGCTTCTTAAAAATGAGGGTAAAGGATTCAACTTTTAAAACTATTTACTAATATGACGATGTTTTTATTGACGATTAATAGATTACTTGATTTTTGATGGTTGCCACAGCGCCGTACCATCTAAAATCATCAATCATATAATCTATTAATCTTCAATAAAATAAACATCGTATAATTAGGCTATCATAGGTGTCAAAGATGTCACCTCACCCACTTTTCATTGCTTCCAAATCTTAACCGATAATCGCTCATTTCCCACATTCAAACTCAAAAAAATAAGACCCACTTTCCAATTCATCCAACTTCAAAATGTGCTCATTTTTTCCAGCAAGACTCTCAAATTCCTCCATCAAAACGCGTTGTCCAAGTAGATTAAAAACTTCCAAAATAACTGTTTCCGAACGTTCTGTTTCATAAACTAAAGTCAAATCATTTTCAACAGGATTTGGATAAACTTTGACGGGTTTCCCATTCAAAACAACCTCTTTTGTACCGACCAATTCGCGCTCGCCATTCGCAAACCAAACACCCCAACGAGTGGCATCCAAATAATCGGTCGTAGTTCCGTCGGCTGAAATTTTATCACTTCCGACATCCAAAAAAGAAAGGAATTTCCCGAAGAAATCTTCATTATTAAATATCAATTTCGTGTCTTCCATATTGTAATTTAGGAATGACCAACTGATATTTTGAAAGATAGTACCGACATCGCCCGTTTCAATATTCGCGCCCATTAGGAAGTAATCATCCTGAAAATCATCCCTCAAATCGAAAGCAATAATGAAGTCTGAATTTTTGGAAAAAGTAGGGTTTCCAACGCTCGTATTTTCGGAAAGTCCGCTAAATAATTTGGAAATAAAATTATCGCCCCAATTATTGGATTGTCTATCAAAAACATTCACAAAACCAATGTCCCAATAATCAATATTTTGCCCATTCGAATTCTTCAATTCATTAAAAGCATCATACATAACCCAATCGCCCGTAAAGTCAAATTCGAGAACATCCGCGTATAAAACATCGCCTGTGGTCGCGCCGCCATTTGCGGTCGTCGGGTTATATAAATCAAAGATTTCCCATGCGCTTTTTCCAAAATCAAAAACCCAAATTTCATTGTTAAAATCTTCCCTCAAAGCTGCGATTCGCGAGCCATCTTTTGCCACCGCAATATTCCGCCAAACGGCATCGGGGTGAATCTGATTTTGGTCGAAAGTCCCCGCCGCCCAATCAATCGTAATTCGCTGCATGGTTTGGTCCTCGGCGATGTAAAAAATTTGGCTGCCATCATCGGTCACACTTGGCTTACTCAAAGGCGCGACAGCAGTTAAAGGATTAGCAACATCTACGCCATCAGGCGTAAAAATCCAAAGTCCTTCAAAGTCCACATTTGAAAAAAGGATAAAATCATCGCCAGGATTTGAACCAACATCGACCTGAGTATCATTGCCCTGTCCATTGAAAATGCCCACTTGGTCAAAAGCCGATTTTGCGGCATTCACTTGGGAAGAATTCGCGCCAAATTTATTCGACGTTACTTCCACAACCGCCAATCTTAAATCAATAAATTGGGAAGATTTGACCAAATACAAATCCAAAGCTTCGTAATAAATTTGCTCGGCTTCCGACTTACCGATAGCCGACGCAAAAAGGTAATAGGCATGGTTCGGAATCCCACTATTAATATGTACGCCTCCATTATCTCCGCTGCCAAAAAATTGCTCAGAAGTATGCGCAGGTTGGTAGCCATTATCATTCAAATTATTGCTCCCATTATGTGGGTTGGAAAGGTCGCGCAAAGCACCGTTGGAAATACAAACCATTAGAAATGTCCTCGCCCATTTGCCAATCATTTCGGTCAACCATCGCCCCAAAAACATCCGCGAAAGATTCATTCAAAGCACCCGATTCTCCCATATATTCCAAATTCGCCGTCGATTGAATGACCCTGCAGTCCGATTTCATGCGCCGCCACATCCAATGCTTTCGCGAGGGGCAAGCAAAGGCTTGGTCGCCATTTCCATAAAACATCGCCTGCCCATTCCTAAAATGCATTATCCATATCGCCGCCATCTTCGTCCCGCCACATTTATGATGGAAATAATGTTTCCACCCCGCTCATTTATAGATTCTCGCCCAAAGGTATTTTGAAATATTCATACAACTTTTCCGCCATTATAATGCGCCGAAACTGCCGAAGGATTATTCCATAAATTATTGGAAGAAACAACATGAGTTGTTCAGAAACTATTAGAGGTCGGAGTTGTGTTATTGCTGTCAATCGTCAAAATCACGCCCACCGCATTATTTGAAAAGTAGATTGCGACATTTTGTTTGTGCATGGAATGCTAGCGTCAATCGAAAAATTACCGCCTGTTTCGTAAACGTCGATGGTTCGGGTGATGCCGAAAAGCGTCAGTGGCATCGGCGGTGGTTGGGGGAGGTGAGCTGTTCGTGCCTGCCCCTGCCCCTAGCGGGCAACCATGTTTGCAAACTTCCGTGGTTAATTCATTCTATTCCCCTTAGGGGGCAGGGGCTTATGCGCATGAAACTTACACAACTCACTATAAGATTTCAAAATCTCGCCAGAATTTGCGTCAATAAAATAAGCCCATTTCGCCGCGATATTTGAATGACTCGGATATGCCAAGCCAATTTTGGGTTTTTTAAATCGCTTTTCGGGATGAATAACTAACCAATTGAGATTCGCTGGATTGCCCGAAATTAATTGCTTTTCAAAATCGGTCAATTCTTTTACATCTTCCTCACTTTCAATGGTTTGAAGGGCAATTTGATTCGCCTCATTTTTTGAAATTGACGGCGTTAAATTATCCAATTTTGGTGTCGGAAAATTTCGACCATTCAATAAATAAGGCACTGCTTCTTTGGTATGCAAAATCATTTCAGAACCATAAATCGGAATGCCTTTATAGACTTGTTCGATTCCGAATATGACTTTCGCCCAAAGCATCTTTTTTGATGCTTTTTATGGTAAATTCTGAATCGGTGTTTTCAATTTTTAAGGCAGTCTCCACCTCTTTCAAAAAAGCGAAACTTTGAGCCTCCAACTCGCCTTCGGGCAGGTTTTTAATTTGACCTTTTATAAAAATTGGAAGTCCCGTTGTTTTGGAATTTTTGACTTTCAAAACCGTATTTGGAGAAACCAAATTGGTCGGCGCTTGTAAAGATTGAAGATTCCGTACTTGGACGAAAACGGATATTGATTGCCCGATAACCGCCGCCTTGAATCGGCGTACTGGTGCCACACTTTCTTTAGTTAAAGTCGAAGTTTTAGGCGTAGCTTTTTGATTTTAGCTTTGAATTGTGCGTCGGCACTTTGGGGAATAAAAAATAATAAGGTAAGAAAAACGGTAAGGAAATTTTTCATAAATGATCTATTTCGATTATGGATTATGGATTATGGATTATGGATTAGGAATTGCGCAAATTCATAATCCACAATTCATAATCCATAATTATTTAACCGAAGCCCGATTTTTGACTAACTTTTC
>CALOED010000171.1:0-8539 GCA_942492005.1 uncultured Saprospiraceae bacterium | reverse complement strand
AAAGTCATCACACTTCTCACATAAGAGATGAACAATGTCTCGCGACCCCAATGCTATATAATATAGCGTTTAGACATAAAATATCAACAGCAAGGTCCCGTAGTATAATGTTTTTGTAGAGAAATAACTGAGATTCAGATTCAAGCAAGGTTTTCAGCTCAATCAAAACTGTTGCATATCCTATTGATCCAATAATATTGTCTCAACAATCTGTTGACCAATAAAAACACACAATGCACACATTTTCGTTTCTCGATGCTTGTATTTACCTCTTAGGCTGATAATATATTACTATATTATTTACATTCTCAGATTTTTACGATTCGGTTTCAAATACTATTTTTTTAAATTACATGTTGAACAGTCAAAGCTCAGAAACATTTATTTCTTCCCAAGATTTTCTACAAATTATTGCTAAGGCCTCTCTAGGGTATAAGGAAGATTCGAGCCTTGAGGAGTTCATTTCTTTTCTCGGAAAAATATTTTTTGACCATCTTGGTGATGTTTCTGTTGAAATCTATTTTTGTGCTGACAATCAAAACGACTTCATCCCTTACCTCTCTCAACCTATCTTAATTACAGATAAATCCTCCAACAATGTACCGAAGCTGATACCAGCAACAGAGCCCTTGTTTACAGAGCTGCTTACCCATAAGACCTACCTGGTACTCAATAATACCACTGACACACCATCTTTTCTTTTGGGAAACGGTAATCGATCCCAGGCTCTTTTTTCAATATCACAAGGGAAGCGAAACGACTGCATTTCTTTATGTCGGTTGTCGGGGGATCTTCCTTTTCCAGATGAGTATCTGCACGGCGTACAAACTATTGGTTTGTTAATCAGTGGCTGGTTGAAAAGTATTGATGTCGTTTTCAATCTCAAAAGCTCAAAAGCCTCTCTTCGGGGAGTGTGGGCCTGCTTTCTAATGCGATTACCGATGCCTTAAAAACGATTATTCGTGAAGGGTTCACCGTTATCTTTTTGCTGGGTTATGTATTTTATTTAAATTGGAAGCTTTCTTTGGTGTTCATCATGATTGCTCCGTTTATGGCTCTATTGGTTCGCTACACAACTAAGCGCTTTCGCAGCATTACCCGTAAGGATGAGGGCGATCAAGCGAGCTTAATACAAAGCGCCAAAGAAATGATTGAAGGCAATTTAGTCATGCGCGTATTCCTAGGACAGGATTATGAGAAGGCTAGATATGCCAAAGCGGCCGATAGTTCTTTCAATCGCAAAATGCAAATTGTAAAAATTTCAGCACTGTCTGCTCCGGTTATTCAATTGCTGGTAGCAACGGCAATGGCCGCGATCATTTTTATGCTGCTTTTGCCGGATACGCTTCAGTCCTACAATTCTGGTGAATTAATAACGTATTTGACTGCTGTTGCCCTTATACCTAAATCCATGCGTCAGCTTAGCGGTGTGAACGTTGCCATACAGCGCGGCATAACAGGCTCCCAACTTATTTTTAGTTTGCTTGATGAGCCGTCTGAAACAGATAACGGCACTTTTGAATGTGAGCGCGCCAAAGGTGCGATGCAAATTAAAAACGTTAAGTTCCGCTACAAAAAAAGCAACGAGCCCGTACTCAAGGATATTTCTTTTGAGATTCAGCCTGGGCAAATGGTTGCATTGGTTGGCAAGTCCGGCAGTGGAAAATCGACGCTCGCTGCACTAATACAACGCTTTTATGATGTTAAAGATGGCACCATCAGTATTGACGGTATTGATATCAATGATTACACGCTTAAAAGCTTGCGCAAACAAATTTCACTGGTTAGCCAAAATTTAGTTTTATTTAACGATACTATTCGCAACAATATTGCTTACGGTTCGATGCAAGATTGCAGTGATGAAGATGTTCTTCATGCCGCTAAAATGGCTCACGCATTGGATTTTATAGAGGAGCAGCCTGACGGGTTAGAAACAATGATTGGTGATAATGGTCTGCAATTGTCTGGCGGACAACGGCAGCGTGTTGCCATTGCGCGTGCGTTTTTGAAAAACGCGCCCATCTTAATTTTAGACGAAGCTACATCCGCACTGGATAACCGTTCTGAAAGTAAAATTCAACAAGCGCTTGATACCATCATGGCCGGCAAAACAACCATTGTTATTGCACATCGTCTCTCTACTATTGAGCGTGCCGACAATATTCTTATTATGGATAAAGGAAAAATTGTTGAGCAAGGAAAACACAGTGATCTTATAAAACAAGAAAAAGGTTACTATAAAAAGCTATATATGTCTGCCAATAAGGCCTTTTTAGAATAGTTTTGATGCAAAAGCAGGCACATATTGAAATCGTAATTGCTGTCTGTACACGACAACGGCCGATAATGCTGCAGCAGTGTTTATCTTCTCTTATTAAGCAACACACACCACAAAACGCCCCCGCTTCTTATTCTCTCAATATTCTCATTGTAGAAAATGACCTTGTTAATAACAGTGAAAGCATTGTTGCTGCTGCTAAAACCAATTCACCCTTTCCCATTCATTACTGTCTTGAAACAGATATTGGTATTGCACAAGCACGCAATCGGGCTCTTAAAGAAGCCAAAAAATTGGGTTGTGAGTGGCTCTGGTTTCTAGATGATGATGGCTCTGCTGATGCACATTGCCTAAAGGAGCTTCTCCATACTGCCTGTACCCATAATGCAGATATAGTTCAAGGACGGGTTGTTTATCAATACCCGGCTACTGATCGCTGGGCTCATTTGATAGACCATTCCCGAGGTGAAGCCGATAATGGAAAGTCCTTGGATTCTGCCGCAACCAATAATGTACTTTTTTCATCACGGCTTTTTAATTCGGATGACATGGGTTTAAATTTTGATGCCGTTTTAGGATTAAGTGGTGGCGAAGATACTTTGTTTTTTAAACAAGCCTTAAAAAGGGGAGCGACGGCGGTGTTTGCTTCACGCGCCGTGGTTTATGAAGTTGTGCCTGAAAGCCGCTGTACTCTACAAGCACTGTTTGAGCGACAAGCACGAAAAGCCGCTAGCGCCGTTTATATCGATAAAATTATCAACGGCAATGTGGGTGCCACTCAAAAACACTATCGACGGCTTCGGCAAAACATTGTACAGGTCATAGCAAAATTGATATTGACACTGCTTATATCAGGATGGTTCGTAATTTCCTGCCGCCCCTCAAAAGCCCGTTTTTATTTTTTAACGCTTACTTTGAAAATAGCCACTTTACGCGGACGATGGCGGGGCCTGCATGGAAAACTATATACTTCCTACAATGTTGTTCACGGCTATTAATAATATCAGCCTCCTGCTATCTGTTTTTCAAGCCCATTTTGACAGCGGGGCTCTGTTCTTTCTCGAACCTTTTGCTTTTTTATAATAACCTCTTCGCGCTTTTTTTTGCGACTGGGGTGATGAAGATGGTAGGTATTGCACAATTTACTCACATTCCACAATTCGTAACCCGCCAACTGTAAGCGATGCCCTAATTCAAAATCGTTATAACCGTGCTCTAGTATATCCTCATTAAATCCATTTACTTTTTCTATTGCTTCTCTATAAAGCGAAAAGTTGCAGCCGCTTAAATTGTTTCGTTCTGGCACAAATAGCTTTCGTAACAATTGATTATGAATCATTAGGTTTCGCAACGGATGCTCTAAATTCCCTTGAAAATAGTACTTTAGCAGTGATATCCACGCCGATGAAAAAGCTTCTTTTCCACTTTGCAGTTCTGCCGTAAATGATTCAGAAATTTTTATGCCACGATGCCCACACAGCACACGATTTTTGTGTTGATAGCGTAAGTGATTTTCAATAAAGCGGGAATGTAAAACCATATCACCATCTATAAAAATGAGGTATTCGCCTTTTGAAACACTGATAGCTTTATTCAGAATCATGGTCTTCCGAAAACCTTTGTTTTCTTGCGAAACAATAGTGATTGGGAGCTTATGCGTCTCTTGATAGTTTTGTATAACGGCGGGCAAATGATCTGTGGAGCCATCGTCTGCAATCACAATCTCAATATCTTGTGATGTTTGGTGGCCTACGGACTCCAAAATAAGCTCTAGGTTTCTAGCCTGGTTGTAGGTGGCAATGATTAAAGATGCTTTCACGAAGTATATACCCTACTCATATCCTAAAAGTTGAAAATCTTCTCGATAGCGCTCTCTAATCATATTCATGTATTTTTGATCTATCACGGGTGGCGCTTCGGCCTCCATCCTATTTATCATCGGTGGGGGTGGCAGCCCGGTGTGTTTTTGGATTTCTGGCCACTCCTGCTCTAGTTGCTCGAGCTTAACTATTTTTTTTGGTGACACTTTGCCGTTATTACACAGATACCACGTTTGTGATCTCAGATGACGATCAATTATTTTGTCGGGAATGCTGTGTACTTTTTCTATAAACGCTTCAAATGAAATATCACGCTCAATACCATGCTTAATAAAAATATTTTCAGGCGCACTACCCGGGCCGGTTAGTACTTTATTTTTATACGCGGAATAAAGTCGCGGAACCGGGTGCCGCACAATGGAAAAGCTATAGATATCACGACAAATATTTTCTATTTTTTGGGGCTTAAGGTGGTGTGCGAAACGATCTCCCAACTCTTTTAGAGCCGTAAAAGATACTTGGCCGTTCTCGTACTGCTCTGGCAACAACACCTCGACAAGCAAATAGTTTATAGAGCGTGTGGCACACTTTGGAATTGGGATATAGGCAAACTTTCCAGGCACAACAAAAATTTGTGGTTTGTTTCTTGCAGCTTTTCTAAATTTATTCCAGTTACGGAGTTTTTTAATAATGCTCATGATAACAGCCAACTATTGCTCCAAATAAATATTGATTAACGCCCTTTAAACAACAGATAAAAAAGGCCAACAAAAACTTTAATATTGTAATATTTAAATGAAACTCGCTTTAATATTTCAGGTGCGCCTTTATACCCTCTCTTTGCAGCTTTAAGGAAAAGATTAATTAGCAGCCTGTTTAGCGTTGCATCATAGCTAGGATGGTTTTTATATTGCGCGTATGTTTTTTCAATGTTGTCTGCCATAAATACAACGTTTTTTGAATTATTTTCTTTGTGCTTTCTGTAATAGGCAAGAACATCTTCCATAACATGAACCTTATAACCAGCAGCTGTAATTTTAAGCCACATATAATGGTCTTCTAATTTTATTTCTGTGTCATAGCCACCAACAACATCAAAAATCTCCTTGCGCACCATAGCCGTTGGAGCCTTAATACCCGGCTTATCATGTAAAAAAAGGTTTTCGAAACAAAGGTCTCTTTTTTTAGATAACCGCCGCTTTGGGGCTTGCTTGCCGCTCTCATCAATAATGAGGGTGTTTCCTGCGCAAACACCGTAACTTGGATTTTCCTCAAGAAAAGACACTTGCTTTTCTATCCGGTCTAAACACATAACGTCATCGGAGCCAAACGAGACGAAATACTTTCCTTTGGCTAGGCTGATACCCTGATTTATAACAACAGGCAGCCCTGCATTGCTTTGTGAAACCACTTTAAAGTTATGCCGCTTAGAGAGACTGTTTATTTTAGACAAAGAGTCATCAGTTGATCCGTCATCAATAACTATGAGTTGTGTGTTTTTATAAGATTGATTTACTACACTAAGAATAGCTTGTTCAATGAATGCGCCGTGGTTGTAGGATGTAATTAATACACTAACAAGCGGCAAGCCGGCTTCGCTCTTGGTGGGTAAAAAAGTCATTGGGCTTGTAAGCTCTTATAGCTTATGGATGATTCAAAACTTGTAGCGTATCCAAACAGATCAAAATCTTCTTTGAATCGGCTTTCTATCGCTTTCTGAACATCATTGTTTTTATAAATACACTGGCCAGCTCGTTTTTTATATTCACCAAATGACTCGTTACGAATGGGTATAGATTGCGGGGGGAGCTGTAATTTTTCCATAATAATCTTTGCTTCTTCTTGTAGGCTTTCAAAGCGACCGACGTAATCAATTCTCATTTTTCCCTCGCTATCTCTCAGCCACTCATGCATGGCTATATATTTTTCTCCTGTGTAGTCAGAGAAATAATTTTCATGATCAAGCATCCATTCGACAAAATCGATAAAGTCCTCCGGCCAATATGTTTTTCTATTGATTTCTTTGGCTGGTATTTTATTTAGCCCTCGCTTTAAAATTGCTTTCCATCCTCCCTCAGCGAAACGTTTTTGCATAGGAGCAGTTTGGCAAAAACTGTACAATGATATAAGCCTATCAAAGGGGTTGCGGACGATGGTAAAACAAAAATACTCCTGTAACGTTTTTTCAGTAGGGACGGCAACCAATCCTTCATTGCGCGAAAGTTCTGGCAAAGGCCGGCCAATAGCATGGTGTTTGCCTTTGCCGCCATAAAGTTCTAATACGCTGCCAATGGCCGTGCCGCCTGTTTTTACGATATCGATAAAAAGAAATTTATGGCTATCCGATATCATATAGAAAGCCCTTCTCCACCAAACAGCAATTGCTTACACAGCCTCTCAGAGCTCCAATTCTTTAAAAATCGCTCTTTGTCTTTCTCAAGTGCTTTTTGTGCAGTAACCGAAAAACAATGTTCTCGCATGCCGTCATAATCAATTACAAACAGCTTGTCTTCTGATGCCAATAAATTAGTGCCTTTCATATCGCCGTGGCTGATATTTAAAATGCGCATGACATCAAATAAACGTTTTACTTGGGCAATATGCTCAGCGCTGGCCTCTTCATAATGCCAAACATCCAGCAAGGTATCTGCCTCTACAAACTCACTCAGATACCAACCCTCTAAAACTAAAGGGCCCAGCTTTCGTTCAACAAATGCAATCGGCTTTGGCGTGCAAATGCCACACAATGATAACAGGTGCGAAAAGCGCCAGGCGTTGTTAGCACGCGAGTGGCGCAAACGGCGGCGAATAGTTTTCCACTGCGTTTTGTTTCGGCTATTCTTTATAACTAATTTTCTACCGTCTAACTCAAAAAACATCACCAATGATGACTCGCCTTTTTTTAAGAACTCGGCTTTTTCTGGCAGGCCCTGTATGCCTTCTAACAGGTTGGTTAGCGCGGGCGTAACAAAGCGCCTTTCGCATGTTATGTTTAAATGCTGCCCCTTGCTTAAAGGCCTTGTCCATTTTTTTATATCACTGCAACTCCGAAATATTTTTTTCAAATAATCATTTTTTCTTTTTCTCCAGCAGCCCCGCACCTGTTTCAACAAATCTGCTTCTGAAATATTTTTTCCTATAATTTTTTCGTAATACTCTTTTTGAGAAGCCAAAGCCTTGTGTTTATCTAGTGTGAATTGAGCTATAAATAAAGCTAAATTTTCTATTTTTTGCTTTTCACTATTTGTTTTTTCTACGGCGCCAGCATCCAATAAATATAATTGATTGTTTGATTCTAAAAGATTGTCGGCATGCAGATCGTTGTGGATTAAGTTAGCTTTATGCAGCGTGGCGATAAGCTCAAATGCGCTTTGGATGTTACCTGCAAAGGCGCTCCCCTCTAAAAACTCATAACAGATTAAATGCCCTTGGGGGAGCACACGGCTTTCTAGCAGTGCGGGTGTTTTGATGTTGTTCGCTTTTAATAAGGCCTGGCCGCGCAACTCGCGCTGGCAGCTTTCGCTGCCGGTTTCTGTGTTGAACAGTTTGGCAAAAAGAAGCACGCCCTCTTTTCTTGCCTTGCATGCCAAACGCTTGCCGGGCAAATAACGCAAAACGCGTTCTACTTCTAGCGCGCCCAATGTAGCATCGCCACCCAAAGCTAGCCTAAAAGGGCCTTGCAGCCCATAGTCGGCCGTAATAAAGAGCTGCGCAAGATTCATTTCAATCATATTAAAGATCTGGAGGAGGCGCTATTTTATGTAAAAAATGACGTATTTGGCGTTCTAGCGTGGGCCGTCTTGTGGATGGGTTTGTGCGTACTTCGGTGTCTATAGATCGCCGACTGCTCTCAATAAGAGAGTCAATACGCCCCTCATCCTGATGCGAAACCAAACAGGGATAAATGCTGTAACAAGACAGTGATTTTTTTATTCGGCCTCCGGACAAAAAAACATCTACGGGGAAACAAATTTCTTTTGAAAGCTTATAAAGTTTTTTAGCGCCGTCTTGGCGAATCAAATACGCCACGGTGCCATAAGATTTTTTAGCCGATTTAACCAGTCGATACCGGCTGTTCACCCGTTGCTGCCCCCAAAAGGAAGGAAGGCACTCTGACCAATAGAGCTTAACAATATCCCATGGCGCTGAACTCTGCTTTATATCCAACAATGTTTGGACAAAATCCTCCGGCAGGCCTGCGTCACCCTCGAGCACCAATGCCGCTTCTAAGCCCTGCTCACAAACGGTCTGCCAAATCTGTAAGTGGCTAGCGTAACAGCCCAGCTCCGGGGTTGTAAGCGGGCGACCAAAACGCTCTAGGGCCGCAGCCTTGTTGTAGCGAGACAAAATATCTTCCGGCAAAGACTGGTTATCTACTCCGCCAAATACGGCTGTTAAGCCCAACTTTGATAGCTGCTCTTTCATGGCCGCATAGCGCTTT
>CALOED010000170.1:0-14058 GCA_942492005.1 uncultured Saprospiraceae bacterium | reverse complement strand
ACTTCACGAGGCGTAAAGTGTTCTCCAGCTTCTTCGTTGTTTTCTTCATTGAATTTTCGTATCAATTCTTCAAACACGTAGCCCATACCGAGATTGGACAAAGGCGGTAATTTTCTACCTTCGCTGTCGGTGTCTTCAAAAGGCGTGAGATTGATGTTTTCGGACGTGAATTTTTCGAGTACCGACAAGAGTACGTCTTTGCTTGCCATGTGAGCGATTTGGCGACGCAAGTTGAATTTTTGAATGATTTCCTTGACGTTTTCACTAAATCCATTGAGGTATTCCGTCAAGTTGGCTACGATGATTTGTTGGTTATTGGTGGCGACTTGCTTGATTTTTTTGAGCGTCCATTTACTGGTATTGTAAAAAACATAACCCGATGCTTCCGCCAAAGCGTCTTTGTCCCATAGTGTTGCATCGATGCCCATGGTTTCTTTTTGAAATTCAACTTCTTCTTTAACGGCATCTTTGGTCGGTTCGAGCAAGGCATCAAGGCGACGCAGTACGACCATTGGCAATATTACGTCTCGGTATTTGCCTCGAACGTAAACATCTCTCAAACAATCATCTGCAATCGACCAAATAAAGGAAACTAATTTGTTGTGAACGGCTGTATTCATCTTTTGATTTGTGTTTTGGTTTTAGAGTGGAAATATACAAGTTATCGCTGAAAAATGGAAAGGTATGTTAAGTAGGAAGTGAATTTTTTTTTGAAAAAAGGTTGCTATTCAGCAAGCTGTTAGCGTGGATTGAAACTTGTCTGCCCATGACAGGCAGGCACTGATTATACAGATGAAACAGATTTACACAGGATTTTCCTTGTATTAATACCGTTTTAATTTGGCGTTTTCATTACAGTAATAAGGCACTTATTTATACATAATTCCAAGAGGCTGTTCCTAATTCTACTTTTAAATCAAACCTTCTTAATCCCAAAAACCACTCGATAATTATACGTCATTTGGTCATAAGGCAAACTTTCAACCGCCTTTACCCTATTTTTAAAATCAGTCAATCCAACTTCATCTTCCGAAAATCCTCTTTTTAATAATGCCTCTAAACCACCTTGACTGAGTGCTAAACCAACGAATTTTTCTTTATCGAAAGGCGTTGTTTTATGATAATAGGTTTCTTTTACAAATTGGAAATGCTTGCTGTTTTGGATGTTCTCTAGATGTTTG
Source organism: uncultured Saprospiraceae bacterium (assembly GCA_942492005.1). Classification (GTDB taxonomy): domain Bacteria; phylum Bacteroidota; class Bacteroidia; order Chitinophagales; family Saprospiraceae; genus CAKZLL01. Next base: position 12,877 of record CALOED010000170.1, on the reverse strand, counting down.
TCTTTTTCCCATTTGTGCGCAATCGGTTCATTGAGCGAGGCGGTAATTTTACTGACTTTTCTAAATAAATCATTGTACGCTTGTTCTAATTCGAGATTTGTTCCAATCGCCCAAAACACATCATAAATGACCAAAACGCCATTCGGTTTTAAAATTCTATTGATTTCTGCTAAGGTAGATGTCGGTTCCATCCAGTGGAAGGCTTGCGAAATCGAAACAATATCAACGGTATTTTTATCCATTCCCGTTTGGTTTCCAAAGGCATTTTGAAAATGAATATGCTGCTGTTGATTGTAAGATTTGGCTATTGCCGCCATTTCATCGCTAGGTTCTACGCCTATTATTTCATTGGCATACTCCGCCCAGACTTGTGTTCCTAATCCAGTGCCACAACCCAAATCGACTACTCGTTCTACTCTTTTAGCATTCGCATAATTCAAGGTTTGATGGATAATTTCAATTGGCGGAGATGGGCGATTTTGATGATAGGTTTCTATAAATTCTTTTCCTGTGAAGCGGTAAGCATTGAGTTGTAAGTCTTTGATTTTCATAATGATTTTCGATTTACAGGATGAATGTCAGCAATTTCTTATTTAGATGATAAAAAATTATAAATTACTGATTAACAACCCAATGGGTCATGACCCATTGGAAATAATTTTGCCCAATTACTTATGTGCCTATTATGTTTAAAAAAAATGTATCGTAGCATGGTAATGGCTTTAAAAATCACTTATTCAACCGTAAATCGAGAAATATGCAATAGTTTTCGGCTTTCTTTTTGGCGAATGACCAAGTAATATAAGCCTTTATGGAAAGGAATTTCGCCATTGAATCTAAAATTGAAATTTTCATCTTTCGGTTGCCCTTCCAAGTTTTTGCTCACCATTCGATAATCATTTTCTATATCATACGACCGATTGGAATAGATGATTAATTCATAATCAGGAGAATTATTCGTTTGTCCTATGACTTTTAAATTGACCAGCGGGTGCGCCTTAAAAACTGTATTGGGGCGAGGTTCGATGATAGTAGTAATATGGTCAGCATTATCACGATAACTATCTGCTATCAATCGTTCCATGATAGTATTTTTTTCAAAATCGGTTTTGTCTAATGCTGCAATAGGTTGGTTTTTAGGTGGCTTAGGCTTTATTTTTTCTTCTTTTTGTGGAATTTCTATTGGCGGATTTTCCTCTTCTTGGATTGCTTCTTTTACTGGATTTTCTTCTGGTGTTATCGACTTTTCTTCTACGGATGTTCCTTCATTTACAGGTAATTTTTCAATCTTACCGTCATTTTGCATCATAAAAAACGCTATGATTGAAATCAACACTACTGCCAAAATTCCAATGCCCCAAAGCCATTTTTTCCCAAGGCGATTATTTTGTTTCAATATAAATTCATCCCCTAACTTATCGAGTTTACCTTCTAAAACGGGTTGTTCTCTATCCAAAAATCCTAGCAAACCTCTTTGAAATTCAACTTCCTTTGCCAATGCTTTATCAGTTTGAAGCAATTGCTCAAAGTTAGCCTTCTCTTCCAAAGACATTTGATTATCTAAATATCGAAATATATTATCTTCTTGTTCTGACATTTTGATTAGCCGTTAGTGGTTTTTATTTTATAAAAGACTACTTATCTGACATCAATTCTTGATATCGTTCATCTTTTTCCATTAGTTTTTTGAGGTTTTGGCTACAACGATATTTGCGGTTTCTAGCCGTGTGTTCATTTTTTAGTTGTAATGCTTTAGTAATTTCGGTCATATTTTTCTTTTCAAAGAAAAGTCGCAGCAATTTTTGACAAAACGCTCCAAGTTTCTGAAAATTTTCCCGATAAATATTATCCGACTCTCTATCCAGCAACTCTTGTTCTATGCTTTGACTATCTGTTAATGCGTTATCATCGGAAATTGTCACAGTCTGGCGTGACTTTTTTCTTTTTTTTGCGTACCAAGTCAATTTACAAATACTAAAAAGATAGGTATAAAACGAGCTAGTCAATTCAAAATCAGTAGATTGTGATTTGTTAAAAATAATCATCAAGGCATCTTGAAAAACATCTTTTGCATCTTCGGGCGTTCCTCCTTGCTGCTGTATGTGCGTGCTGATGCGACTAGAGAAATTTTTATAAATTGCTCTAAGTACCTTATCATCGCTTTTGAGAAGTCCTTCCAAATAATCTTTGTCTTTCAATTCTATAATTTTATCAAAAATTCGTTATTCCTTATGTCATAAAATAAGTCTTTCATGACTTGAAATATTATGAGTAACCAGTTAAATTATTACCGTCTATATTTGTATAATGTCTAAGCCATTTTACGGTATCTATAAGATTTTGTACCACTCAAGCACAAAGAAAAGAAATATGAAACTATTATTTACGTCCCTTTTTTGTTTTCTCGTAAGTCTTTCATTCGCACAGCCTAGTAGTGAAATGACAAAAGACACCGTTCAAGCCAATTTATATATCCGTCAAGCTAAGACGCTTATTGCTAATCAAGGGCATTTTGACGAAGCTATGCAATTGCTAGAACAAGCGGATAGTTTGTATAAAAATCATGCTTTCCAACCTACACGCCTTCATATAAAGTCATTAATGGCATTTAATTTATCCGCAACAAAAAACCTAAAAAAAGTGGAAGCTATGGCTGACCAAGCCTTTGCGCTGGCCAAAGCGAATAATATTAATGCCACTTTTCCACCCTTAAAATATGCTTATTGGGCATTGCAAAATGCTTATTTGAATCAAGACTATCAACGCTCCGTCGAGTTCGGCAAAAAAGCCTTAGCAGGATTTGCCCCAACTTCGAGCGAATACTTCCAAATTGCTGAGTCGATTATGCGCAATTATGCCTACACTAGAGACTTAAATGCGCTCAAATCTTTTATCGAAGAGCTAGAAACTATTTTAAAAGACCAACCTCAATCCGCAAATTGGCTGACAATTTATCGTGGAAAAGTTCAGTATTTCACCATCTCAGACAACTATGAGAAGGCTATCGTTTTTGCTTTGAAATTGTTTTCTGAAAACAAAAAAATTGAACGATACCAACCCCATCAACTCGCTCCGATGTACGTTGAACTGGGCAATGCTTATGCTAGTTTAGGGCAATTTGACGAAGCCATAGCTTGGATGCAAAAAGGGATTAAAACCTCCGAAAAACGTCAAAATGACCCGATATTAGGAACATATTATGGAAATTTAGGAACGCTGTATTACAAAAAAAGAGATTGGAAACAAGCAGCTAAAAACTACGAACAAGCAGCTCAACTATTGTTAAAAGATACAATAAACTATGCTCAACCGCTAAAAATCATCTATGTCAATCTAGGAGCAGTATATTATAATTTGAGCGATTACAAACAAGCTGAAAAAAATATAAAAGCTGCTCGACAGTATGGCAGCAATTCTCATGGAGCAGACTTGAATTATGCCAATATTTTAGGCGCACAAAAAAAATATGCTCAAGCCCTCGAATTATTACAATTGGCACTAACTAAGATTTGTACTCATTTTAATGATAAAAAAGATTATACAACCAACCCTTCTGAATTTGAAGTTTACAAAGACATCAACTCCGCAGGTAGTATTTTGCTCAGTAAGGGCGTTTATTTATTTCGATTGGGAAAAGAGCAAAACGACATCGCACTAATGAAAGCAGGGCGGCAAACTCAAGCGTTGGCCATAACGGTCTATCAGAAAAAATTAGAAAACTCCAAAGGTTATGAAGCTACAAAATTTACTATCAATAAAGCTGCTATCTCTGCTTTGAGTTTCATGGCAATAACACAATATGAAATCTATCAGACGGCGAGTTCTAAAGCCGAATTAGAGGTATTTTTTAAAATATCGGAGCAACGAAAAGCCATGCAGTTACTCGAAACGCTAACCCCTAGCCCACTTCCCAAAGCATTGTCCGATGAAGAGAAAGCCATTATTCGAACTATTCAATATAATGGTCAAGGATTGGATTTGGCTACCTATCGTCAGGAGCAAGACTCTATTCAGTATTTCCAAAATCAATTGTTTGAAGCTAATCAGCGACTGGAAAATTGGCAAAACAAAGTAAAAGTTGAATACCCTAATTTGGCGAATAATATCGCTTATACTCAATATGCAAAAATAGGTGATATACAAGCTACACTGGACGAAAAGACGATTTTTGTAGCATATACTTATTTCAGTCCCTATTGTTTTATCAATACGATTACCAAAAACGGCACGCAACTATACCAAGTCAATGCAACGGATATTAATAAAAATATCAACCGCCTTAATGAACTTATTAAAGACCGTTTTGCTTTTCAGAAAGCCACTAGGGAGGAATTTATTGATATTAGTCACGAGTTGTATAAAATTCTGATAGCACCCATTGCAGGTGAACTTCAAGGCAAAACCAAACTCATGATAGTTCAAGAAGGGCAACTTTTTAGCTTGCCTTTTGAAGTATTATTAGCCTCTAATGATAAAAAATCCTATTCTGAATTGGATTATCTCATTAAGCAATTCGATATTAATTATCACTATTCCGCTTCGGCTTATTTGCAATTGCAATCCAAACCTAGCATTCGAGACAACTCGCTTTTGGCATTTGCGCCCGTTTTTAAAAAAGGAGCTAACCTCAATTCGCCCACTCGCTCATTGGATTTTATTGTAGATAGTCTCTACCACAGTTTTAGAAATAATCGCTTTATTACTCTTCCTGACACCGAAAAAGAAGTAAATGCCATTGCTAAAATGCTGAAAGGAAAGGGAAAAACGAAAGTGCTGCTACAACGAAAAGCCACCAAAAACAACCTTTCAAAAGCTATTTCTAAGCAACAATATCAGTTCGTTCACATTGCAACGCACGGCATTGTCAATTTTAAAAATCCAAAACTATCCGCCTTAGCTTGCTACTCGGCTAATGACAAAAACGATAATTTATATTACGCCAATGAAATTCAAAATCAAGCCATACAAGCAGATTTGGTGGTATTGAGTAGTTGCGAAAGTGGCATTGGGCAATTGATAGAAGGAGAAGGTTTGATTGCACTCAATCGTAGTTTTTTCTATTCGGGCGCAAAAAATGTCTTGTTTTCACTTTGGAAAGTCAATGACCGATTAAGCAGCGATTTGATGATTGATTTTTATAAAAATTACTTAGCAGGCAATTCTTACACGGCTGCTTTGAGAAATGCAAAGTTGAAAATGTTAGCAAATTCAGAAACCGCCGAACCTAAATTTTGGGCGGCGTTTGTACTGATGGGAGAATAATTAAAATTCTTTTACAATTTCTGCAAAAATGGTTACAAGTTTAATCCAATGTGGTTTTAACCCATTGTTTTTGAATGAGTTGAAGCAATGGGTTGAAACCACATTGGACTAGGATGCAGAAATTGTCAAAGAGCCAATTAAAATTCTTTTACAATTTTTATAAAAAGATAATCTATTCATTTATAAGCTCTTAGGCAATTGCCTAAGAGCTTTTTTTAGTAAAAAAATATTTTTTTCAAATTAAAGTGTGACATATCAAATGTTCAAATCATAAAGAATGCGACAAAAGTTTTAAAGAACTAATCCAATAAAAATGAAAAAAATATTATCCACTATTATAGGTTCTTTTTGGTTATTGAGCAGTATTTCGATTTTTGCTCAAACCAAATTAAATGTCCCTCTTTCCTTTGGGCAAGGCGTTGAATACGATTTTGTGATTACTTCGGACGATATGAACGTAATCTATAGAGCAGACCAAGATACGAAAGACGTAATAGAACTATATAATGTTTCTATTAACGGAGGAACACCAACTAAACTTAACGCAACATTAGTTTCTGGTGGAAATGTAAAAAGCTTCAAAGTCAGCGGTGACGGAGCTAGGGTTATTTATAAAGCTGACCAAGATAATGATGAAGTATATGAGTTATATAGTGTCCCCGTAACTGGCGGCACTCCCGTCAAACTTACTGGACCAATGGTTTCAGGTGGCGATTTATTATTTGATTATTACTGGTTTACACCCGATAATACTAAAGTTATATACATTTCAGATGAAGATACTGATAATGCAAATGAAATGTTTGTAGTTCCAGTTACTGGAGGTACACCTCTAAAACTTAATCCTAATTATGCCGCAGGACGTTGGGTTTCGTCAAATTGGAGTATTACTTCAGATGGTCAAACGATAGTTTATGTAGCAGACCAAAACACTGATAATGTTTTTGAAATGTTTAAAGTGTCCATCAGTGGAGGTGCTACAACTAAATTAAGTGGAACGATGTATCCAAATAAAATTGGAATGCAAAGCTTCGAAATCTCTCCTGATGATGCTTATGTGATTTATAGAGCTTACATTGATGAAGCAAGACCAGATATTTATAGTGTTCCTTTGAGTGGAGGTGCTTCCACAAGGCTTAGCCCAACAAGTACAGGACATTCTAATGGTGTAAATACTTCTTATTTTAAAATAAGCCCGAATAGCCAAACTGTTGTTTTTGCTTCTGATCCCAATATTTACAATCAAGGAGAGTTGTTCAGTATTCCAATTAATGGTGGTACTCCTACCAAAATTAGTGGGACACTTTTTAACGGAAGCGTTTCTGGAAATTTTCAAATCACATCTGATAATTCAACTGTATTTTATTTAGGCAACCAAGATGGATATAATAAAAGAGAATTATTCAAAGTTTCTATCGGTGGCGGGCCAGTAGTCAAAATGAATACAACAACTGTATCAGGAGGAACAATAAATGGATTTCTAATTACTCCTGATGACAATACGTTAGTTTATTATGGAGACCAAGATACCGATGGGGTGAATGAATTGTATCAAGTTCCAGTACTTGGAGGAACACCTACCAAAATCAATGCTCCTTTAATCTCAGGAGGAACAGTAACAGGATACAAATCACTCAATAATAGTTCAGGAGTAATTTATAAAGCGATTCAAGAGACACTTAATCAACAGGAATTATATTACGCTCCTTTGAATGGTGGTTCTATTAATAAAATAAGTGGCGAATTTGCTGGAAATGGAAATGTAGTTCTTTATAGTCTGACGAGCAATGATTCTACGGTTGTATTTACTGCAGATTTAGATTCTCAGTATGTCAGAGAATTACACTCTAATTCTTTATTTGAAACGTGTAGTTTTTCACCAGAATGTAGTCCCTTACCAGAAGCAACAGGTTTATATACAGCTGATACTGCCGTTACGGATGCTAATGGTTTTACTCATTATTTGGATAACAACGAAAACTTGCTTTTATCCATAAAAGTGCCTTCAGGTTGGACAATACCTGCTAATGCTGTCTCACTCAAGATTGGGGCAACTCCAGTTAGTTTTTATACAGAACATTGCGGTGGTACACCTGCTACAGGTTGTTTTATATCTAATATAAATGGGGCGCCAGTCCTTAATCGAAGTTGGAATGTCAATTCTGCATTAGTAACTGCTGGTCCTTTCGCATTCATAGAAATTAAATACTATTTCACTGATGCCGAATATAATGCGCTTAATACTGAATTAACTAATCAAGGCGTAAGTACAATGACTAATTATACTGATATGCAAATGTATCAGATCAATGACCCTCTCAATGCCTTCGGTTCACACCCTACTCCAAATCTAGTCACTCCTTGGAATAAAGCAAACATCATGTCTCATAGTGGATTTCCAACTACAATTAATTGGAATGGAAGTTCTTATAATGGTGTAACACCCGGATATTCTGCTCATTTTCAAGTATTTAATTTCAATGGTGGCGGCGGAATGGGAGGGATCATGCGATAAAAAAAATATTTTTTAAAAAAAGAATGTGACATATCAAATTCTCATATCATAAAGAAGAGTGATTACTAAACTTCTATTTCAATTATCCTAAATTCAAAACTAATAAATTATGAAAAAACTAATATTCACTTTAAACTTGATAGCGTTTTTTACTATTCATTCGCTTGCCCAATGTCCTACTCTTGCAACAGATGCAAGTGGTGGTGGAGGTGCTCAATATAACTTCACCGTAGCAAATTGCGCACCTGCTGTTTTTGTTTTTGGTTCAAATTATACGACAACAGGAGGAGCTACCTTTTCTTCACAAGGCTGTACAGCTCCGACACTAAGTGCTACTTTGATAGCTGGAGTACCTGACCCTTTACCGATGACCATTGATTTTGGAGGAGCGGTAGGAAGTTGTGAATATGATGCCGCAGGCAATCTAGTGACAATGCCCGTAGAATTAATGACTTTTTATGCTCAAACTACGAATAATTCGATTGAATTAATTTGGAAAACCGCTAGTGAAGAAAATAATCAAGGCTTTCAAATAGAACACAGTACTGATGCGAAAGACTGGAAAAATATTGGATTCGTAGAAGGTGCTGGTACTACAACTGAGGTTCAATATTATTCTTTTAAAAATACTGAACCTAAACTTGGTGTAAACTACTTTCGCCTAAAGCAAATAGATTTCAATGGAGTATTTGAATATTCTAACACCATTACTCGAAATTTTGAACGGAATACTAATCCTTTAACTCTTTCTCCTAATCCTGTTCAAAATCAATTGAATATTCAAAACGGAATAGGAAAAGCGGTGATTTACAACATCGTTGGACAAGCTATACATGAATTTAATATTACAGAAAATCAAACATCCAAAGACCTTTCAGATTTAGAAGCAGGTCAATACATTTTCAAACTTACCAAAGATAACGGAGAAGTGATTACTAAGCGATTTGTAAAGTAATTTAATAAAATACTCCCCTGTACCTTTCGTACAGTTTTCAGCCCACGGATGAGTATTGAAGTGGGCTTACTTTTTCCTTTTAGCTTATTTTAATAATTCGGCTCTTTGATAATTTTTGCCAAAAGATTGAAATTTCAATCCAATGTGGTTTTAACCCATTGTTTACCAATTAATTAAGACAATGGGTTAAAACCACATTGGACGAAAATGCAAAAATTGTCAAAGAACCAATAATTCTTCATCCGACCATTTTAAATCACCCAAAATACTCTTATTTCCTCAGAATGAGGAAAACGCCCTTTTGCTTAATACAGCTATCTCTCCTTTCTAGGAGTTAGCAGAGGTAAAATGTCGGATAGAAAAATAAAATACTTTTTTATGAAAAATATGATTCAAATTATATTGATTTGGATGGGAATCTTTACAATTCCATCACTGACAATAGCACAATGTCCATCTTCTGCTACGGATGTTAGTTTGGGAAGTGGGACTTTTTACACTTTTGACTTATCAAATTGTCAAGGTGAGTTCTCCGCAGATAATTTACAAACAACAGACAATGGAGCTACATTCGCCTCTATCGGATGTATTGAAGGGACGGCTTCCATATTATACAGCGGTGTACCTAATCAATTGCCGATGACAATAGATTTTGGTGGCACGGTTGGCACTTGCTCTTATAATGCAGCAGGTATTTTATTCACACCGCCCATTTATGTCAAACACGACGCTACTGGCGCAAATAATGGCTCATCGTGGGCAGATGCTTATACCGATTTGCAAGATGCTATTGATGCGGCTAATGTTGGCGCCCAAATCTGGGTAGCCGCAGGAACTTACAAGCCTACGAAAGACCAAAGTGGAAATAGTGTTCCGGGAGATAGGGTAAATACTTTTTTTATAGAAAAAGATAGTATCAAACTCTATGGCGGCTTTGCAGGAACTGAAAGTGATTTATCTCAAAGAAATTATACCAATAACCAAACTATTCTAAGTGGTGATTTTGGAGTGATTGGCGATAGTACGGATAATGCGTATCGTGTATTATGGATTTATGGTGCCAACCAAAATATCATTGGCAATGAAATGAGAGTAGATGGTTTTATCATCGAAAAAGGAAATGCCGACGGTAGTGCATTTAGCCAAAGATACGGTGCTGGTATTTGGATTGATGTATTTGGCAGCAATGGTCAGGCAAGCCCGACTATTGCCAATTGTACGATTAGAAATAACTTTGGAAGACGTGGCGCAGGTATTTATATCCGTGGACAAAATGGAACTACTAGCCCGATTATTACTAATTGCATTTTTGAAAACAATAACGCCTCTGAACGTGGCGGAGCATTATACACTTACGGATTGGGAACAGCAGGAGAAAATCGCTCTTTGATTTCTAACTGTACTTTTAGAAGCAATAATTGCTCTCGTGGTGGAGCGGTTTATAATAATTCAGTTTGGGGCGGTGTCAATGAGCCGTTGTACCTAAATTGTACTTTTGATAGCAACACTGCTTTACTGGGCGGTGCTGTTTTTAGCTATTCCGAAGGTAATGCTTCTATTGGCATTGCTGAAGAAACAAGTATTTTCCGTAATTGTACTTTTACAAATAACTACGCCTCCAGTTCTGGTGGGGTGGTTTACAATACTCAAAATTCGCTCGGAATTTGTAGCTCAAGTTTTGAGAATTGTACTTTTTCAGACAACTCAGGTACTCCATCAGGTGGAGTCGTTTACAACCATAATTTCTCCTCAGGTTATAGTTATACATCTTTTACCAATTGCCTATTTTATGACAATCAAGCAGGTTCGGGAGGTGCTGTATATATTAGAAATCAAGGCGGTAGCCCAAATCAGAACCAACCTTCTTTTAACAATTGTACGTTCAGCCAAAACATATCGAACTTTTCAGGTAAAGCCATATATAATTTAGGAGGTTCTCCTTTTTTCAATAATTGTATTATCTGGGCCAATGGTGGCACTTTTGAAATTACGAGTGCTGGAAATGGCAATGCAACATTTACCAATAATTTGATTGGAGGCAGCGGAGGCAGTTACTGTTGGGATACTAATCTAGGTACAAATAATGGTGGAAATATTGATTTTGACCCAATCTTTGCGGATACGGCAAACAATAATTTTAGCCTTTTGGCGGCTTCGCCTGCTATTGATGCAGGATTGAATGATAGTATCAGTATCAACATTGACAGAGATAGCGCATCAAGAATTTTTAATAGTAGCGTTGATTTAGGAGCTTACGAATATCAAAACACCGCTACTGCTTCTATCTCTCTTGATAGCTTAGTTTTCAACTCTCCTTCTTGCCCTAGTTCAACAGGTTCTATTACTTTTTATGCCAATGCCGTTGGCGGCACGCTTGAATATTCTCTTGATGATGGTACAACCTGGCAAAGTGCATCTGCTTTTAATGCGGTGTCAGTCGGGAATTATACCGCAAGGTACAGATTGCAAAATGATACAACTTTTGAAAGAACGTATCCTTGTCCGATTATCTTGAGTGCCAACGATGTAATCTCGCCTGTGGCTACCGCTCAAAATATAACTGCTTACTTAAACTCTAGTGGTCAAGCCGTCATTTCAGCTAACCAACTCGACAACGGCTCTACGGACAACTGTACTGCTAATTTAACTTTTAGTGCTAGTAAGACTTCGTTCAATTGTGCAGATTTGGGTACAAATACTGTAATCCTAACAGCTTTTGATGCTAGTTCAAACTCAGATACAGCTTCGGCAACCGTAACTGTATTTGATACTATTTCGCCAAATGCGCAAGCTCAAAGCACTACCATTTTCTTAAATGCTAGTGGAAATGCTACATTGACGGCTAGTCAAATCAATAATAGTTCTAGTGATAATTGTGATGCAAACCCAACTATAAGTATCAATAAAACTTCATTTACTTGTGCTGATTTGGGGGCAAACAACGTCACCTTAACCGTCACGGATGCAAACGGTAATTTCAGCACTTCAACAGTCACAGTAACGATAAGCGACAATATATCTCCGACGGCTAATGCTCAAAATGTAAATGCTTATTTGGATGCAAATGGTCAAGTGACTGTTTCTCCGAGTGCTGTCAATAACAATTCTGTGGATAATTGTTCGGGTGCTTTGACTTATAGTTTGGATGTAAGTGCTTTCACTTGTGCCGACTTAGGGGCAAATACTGTGAATTTTACAGCTACCGATGTTTTTGGTAATTCAAATTCTACTACCGCTACTATTACTGTTTTAGATACTGTTTCGCCTATCGTGGCTACTCAAAATTTCAGTTTAACGCTTGACGCAAGCGGAAATGGCTCAATTGCAATTACAGATATTAATAATGGTACAACTGATAATTGTGATGCCAATCCGACTTTAGCTTTAAATATTACGAGTTTTAGTTGCTCTGATTTGGGAAACAATACCGTGATTTTAACAGCTACTGATGCACAAGGAAATTCGAGTAGCCAAACAGCAATCGTTACGGTGTTGGATAATTCTATGCCAACTACGCTTACTCAAAACATCACTATTCAGTTAGATGCAAATGGTCAAGCAAGCATTTTGCCTACTGATATTGATAATGGTTCGTCAGATATTTGTGATGCCAATCCTAGTTTAGCTTTGGATATTTCAACCTTTGATTGTGCAAATTTGGGAGCTAATACGGTGACTTTAACCGTAACTGATGCTAGTGGCAACTCCAGTTCTCAAACGGCAACAGTGACTGTGGAGGATAATGTTCAACCTGTAATGGCTACTCAAAACATTACTATTCAGTTGGATGCAAACGGTCAGGCAAGCATTACAACCACCGATATTGATAATGGAAGTACTGATAATTGTACGACCAATCCAACTTTGAGTTTGGATATTACTTCTTTTGATTGCTCAAATTTGGGTACAAATACCGTAACGCTAACCGCTATTGACGGGCAAGGCAATTCAAATACTCAAACGGCAACGGTGACTGTGGAAGATAATATCGCACCTATTTTAAGTGCTCCTGATTTTATTTTAGAACTTAATCAAGATGGAACGGGAAGTATCAACGTTGGAGAAATCACTTATACGGTTGTAGATAACTGCGACAATACGCCTAGCTTATCGCTAGATATTACTCAATTTGATTGCGGTGATTT
>CALOED010000169.1:0-33158 GCA_942492005.1 uncultured Saprospiraceae bacterium | reverse complement strand
TCTTATTATTATATTATTCTTTGTTTATATACATATAATAGATATGTATAAAATAAAATATTAAAAATTATTTGAGTGCATATTTAATAATATATGTCCAGGTAGCTCAGTGGCAGAGCATAGGACTGAAAATCCTTGTGTCAGAGGTTCAATTCCACTTCTGGACATACTTATTATATCTTAAAATTACCCACTATCGGAGTCGAACCGATACCTTTAAAAAGAGCGGATTTTAAGTCCACCGTGTCTACCATTCCACCAAGTGGGCTTTTATTTTTTAACTGCGGATGATGAGAATCGAACTCACACTCACTGCTTGGAAGGCAGTTTATCTGCCATTAATATACATCCGCATTATATTATAAATGATTATAAACCATATTTCAGTTCCTAACCATATAATATATTATATTATTATTAAAAAACTTATTTTATTTAATATTAATTATAATTATCTATTTATATATTATATATAATTATTATATAATATAATAGATAATAGGATGAATACTTATTTCATAAAATAAGAGGAAAGTCCGGGCTCTTTAAAAAAGTATTAGATAATTTCTAACAAGGATAACCTTAGGGAAAGTTATACAGAAATATGAGATTCGAATAGAATCATAGGTTGCAATGATCTTTATCAATTATTACTTTAAAAGTAATAATTAAATAAAACCCTACTCAGAGCAAAATATTTTTAAATATTGCTATAAAATTTATTATTAAATAAATTACAGATTTATTTTCATCATAATTTTAACTTAATTAAAATTAACCTAATCCGGCTTATATATTATCTATAAACATTATAATAAAATGATTGCGTCCTTAGCTCAGTTGGATAGAGCGTTGGCCTTCTAAGCCGTAGGTCACAGGTTCGAATCCTGTAGGGCGTAAATATTTATTTTCATTTTAATGGGTAATTAGCTCAGTGGTAGAGCGTCTTACTTACACCTAGAATGTCAGCGGTTCAATTCCGTTATTACCCATTAGTTGTAAAAAAATGAAAAATGAATATCAAATATAAGGGGGGAGTAGTTTAGTGGTTAGAGCGTTGGCCTGTCACGCCAAAAGTCGCGGGTTCAATTCCCGTCTTCCCCGTATAAAATAGTTCTATTAAAAAGATTAAGTAGATGAAAATAATATTTGAAGAATACGTAATTGCACTTACATTTTTAAGTTTAAGTATAATACTTGCCTTTGTATTATATGGTTTATCTTATTTAATGGGTAGTCAAGTAACTGACCCTGAAAAAGTATCAGCTTATGAATGTGGATATGATCCTTTTGATGATGCTAGAAGCAAATTTGATGTTAGATTTTATTTAGTTGCTATATTGTTTATCATATTTGATCTTGAAGTTACTTTTTTTATTCCCTTGGGCACTGACGTTAGGAAAATTAAGCCATTTTGGTTTTTGGACTATGATTCTTTTTTTAATTATACTTACAATTGGTTTTGTTTATGAATGGAAAAAAGGAGCACTAGAATGGGAATAAATTTATTCCTTCTAGGCATTTAAGAAATTAATATTTAAAGGTTAGAGCATTTTATGAGTAATTTAAATTCGTTATCTCTAAAAAAAGAGACTTTAGAAGATATACAAAATAGACCTTCTTATTTAGCTATAAAGAAAGTAGATCAAATAGTCAACTGGGCACGAACAGGCTCTCTCTGGCCAATGACATTTGGTTTAGCTTGTTGTGCTGTTGAAATGATGCATTCTGCTGCAAGTAGATATGACTATGATAGATTTGGTATACTTTTTAGAGCCAGTCCTAGACAATCAGATGTAATGATTGTTGCTGGAACACTTACAAATAAAATGGCACCCGCACTAAGGAAAGTTTATGATCAAATGCCTGAACCCAAATATGTGATCTCGATGGGATCCTGTGCAACTTCCGGAAATATTTATGACAGCTATAGCGTGGTTCAAGGGGTGTGACCGTATTGTGCCGGTGGATATTTATGTCCCTGGGTGTCCTCCTACGGCTGAAGCTCTGTTATACGGTTTATTGCAATTGCAAAAAAAAAATACGTAGAAATAAAAATGCCCAAACGTGGTATAGAAAATAATTTTTAAAAGGATTTTTTATGAATTCAATGGATATTAACAAATATGGTAAGTACTTATTAAATACAATGCCTAATCATATCGATGAAGTTGTAATAATAAATAATGAACTTATTTTACATACAACTCCAAATAGATTGATTGAATTAGTTATTTTTTTAAAAGATCATAGCAATTGTCAATTTAAATCAATAATTGATATCTGTGGAGTTGATTTTCCTCATAGAGAAAAAAGATTTGAAGTGGTCTATCATTTTTTAAGTTTAGTTCATAATTTTAGAATTAGATTAAAATTATTTGTGAATGAGACTACTTCTGTTCCTTCTATTACCAATCTTTTTAGAGGTGCAAATTGGTACGAACGTGAAGCATGGGATTTATACGGGATCTTTTTTTCTAATCATCCTGATTTGAGACGAATTTTGACAGATTATGGATTTGAAGGATTCCCAATGAGAAAAGATTTCCCCTTAACAGGTTACGTTGAAGTAAGATATGACGATGAACAAAAAAGAGTTGTTTATGAACCTTTAGAGATAACTCAAGAATTTAGAAATTTTGAGTTTATAAGTCCTTGGGAACAAACTAAATAATTTTATAGGAATTTATTATGAATATTAATAGTATAAACCAAAAGAATTCAGAAGTTAAAATTAAAATTTAACTGTAAATTTTGGACCTCAACATCCTGCTGCTCATGGTGTTTTAAGGTTAGTTTTAGAATTAGATGGAGAAGTTGTAGAAAGAGCTGATCCGCATATAGGGTTATTACATAGAGGTACTGAAAAATTAATTGAATATAAAACATATTTACAAGCATTGCCTTACTTTGATAGGCTAGATTATGTTTCTATGATGGCTCAAGAACATGCTTATTCTTTAGCTGTTGAAAAATTATTAAATTGTCAAGTTCCATTAAGAGCTCAATATATAATAGTTTTGTTTGCTGAAATTACCAGAATTTTAAATCATTTATTAGCAGTGTCTGCACATGCAATGGATATTGGTGCAACAACTCCCTTTTTATGGGCTTTTGAAGAGAGAGAAAAATTAATGGAATTTTATGAAAGAGTTTCAGGAGCTCGAATGCATGCAGCTTATATTAGACCAGGAGGTGTTTCACAAGATTTACCACTTGGTTTTTGTGATGATGTTCATGTATTTTGTCAACATTTTGCTTCTCGTATTGATGAAATGGAAGAAATGTTAACAAATAATCGTATTTGGAAACAACGTTTAGTTGATATTGGTGTTGTATCATGCTGAAGATGCTTTAAATTGGGGATTTAGTGGTGTAATGTTAAGAGGTTCGGGTATTTCTTGGGATTTAAGAAAAAGCCAACCTTATGAAGTTTATGATAAATTAAATTTGATATTCCTGTAGGTACAAATGGTGATTGTTATGATCGATATTTATACGATTAGAAGAAATGCGTCAAAGTTTAAGTATAATTATACAATGTTTAAATGAAATGCCTGAAGGAATTATTAAAGTAGATGATAATAAAATAAGTCCACCAAGTAGGTTACAAAATGAAAAATTCTATGGAATCATTAATACATCATTTTAAATTTTATAGTGAAGGGTTTTCTGTACCTAAAGGTGAAACATATACTGCAGTTGAAGCACCTAAAGGTGAATTTGGAGTATTTTTAGTTTCAAATGGTACAAATAAACCTTACAGATGTAAAATAAAAGCTCCAGGTTTTGCACATTTACAAGGTTTAGATTTTATGTCTAAAGGTCATATGATTGCAGATGTTGTTACAATAATTGGTACGCAAGATATTGTTTTTGGAGAAGTTGATAGATAGTTATATAATAAATTGCAAATAGGGGAAAGTTAGGCTTTCCTTTTAATAGTACATAGTTTTAAAGGCGGAATAGTTCAGTTGGTAGAACAATGGAATCATACTCCATAAGTCGTGGGTTCAAATCCCTCTTCCGCTATTCGAATTTAGGCGTCACTTTAGGAAATACTTTACGAAGAACTCTTTATGGGTTTACTCCTGGATGGGCAATTACATCTGTTGAGATTGACAATGTAAGCCATCAGTTTTCATCAATTTCAGGCATGAAGGAGGATATAAACGATCTTATAGTAAATCTTAAATGCCTTTCAATATCTATGAATAGTTATGGCCCCAGTTTTATTTATATAAATAAAACTGGGTCCTGCTGTTCTTACTGCAAATGATATTATTTGTCCTCCAGAAATAAAAATTATAAACGGCAATCAATATCTCTGTACTTTAAATGAGGATTCTTCCCTAAATATGCGAATGACTGTTGAAGCGGGTATGGGACATGTTCCAGCTTCATATTATTCAAATAGAACACATTAAGATAATAAAATATTGTTAGATGTTGCATTTTGTCCAGTTACACATGTATGTTACCATGTAAAGCATTTCACATTTTATGAGGAAATTGTGTTTCATGTCCAGACAAATGGGTCTATTTCGCCCCTTAGTGTTATGAAGAATTCGTTAGCTATATTAAGAAAAAAATTTTAAGGGATCTATTTTTTTGAGTGGAAACGATCGGACTTGAACCGACAACCCCTTGCGTGCAAAGCAAGTGTTCTACCAATTGAACTACGTCCCCATTAAGGCCCCCAGTCAATGACGGGGGGAGTTTCGAGGTTCGAGTGACCGTCTAGAGCTACTTCACTTACGTCGATACTAATACATCCCCGATATATTTTATGGAGATGCCGGATTCCGCCACCGGGTCCGTCAAGTAACTTATCTAGTTTTTAACACTCTTTTTCTTAGATTCAGGTAGTAAGACTCCTTAATAAAAGAAATATTTATATAAAAATATAAATATATTATATTATATGTATTATTATACATATTATTATAAACCTCTACATTGGAGAGGTGGCTGAGTTGGCTTAAGGCATTGGTTTGCTAAATCAACGTACGAGAAACTCGTACCGCGGGTTCGAATCCCGTCCTCTCCTTAACTGTATTTTTATTTTGTTAGATTATGAAAAGTAAGACTTTCTTTTTTCATACCTTCTAGCGCACTTCGAGATATTAAATCACAATATAGGTATACTGATTCCATAGAATCGTCGTTTCCGGGGATTGGATAAGTTATTCCATTTGTACTGTTGTTTGTGTCTACAATTGCAATTGTTGGTATGCTTAGTCTATTTGCTTCTTTTATTGCCATTTTATGTTTATTGCTGTCAATTATGAAGAGTAGGTCAGGGAGACTGTTTAAATTTATCATACCTTGGAAATTACTTTTTAAGCGTCTGTATTCTCTAAGTTCCGAGGGAGAGTACTTTTTCCATTTTTTCTTATTTCGTTCATACATTCTGAGTTTTTCAATCGAACGGAATATTTCTTTCCAATTTGTCAGCGTTCCTCCTACCCAACGACTCGTTACATATGGTTGCCAACATCGTTTTGCCGCTATCCCTATTATATTGCTTATATCACTTCTTGTTCCTACAAAGAGTACGTTTCCTCTATTTTCTGTTGTTTCACACACTACGTTACAGGCACGGCGTAGCATTGCCATTGTTTGTTCTAAATCAATTATATCTACTCCATTTCTTGTTCCGTATACATTCTCACACATATTAGGGGATAATCTACGAGGGGTGTGTCCTAAATGCACACACCCCTCTACTAATTCCTCCATCCTCACGGATCGGTACGTCATTTGATTCATAGAGTTTTTCATCCAAAAAGTTGAAATCTTCATCCCAAAAAGCATTGATTAAAATTAAAGAATCCAAACGCCCATATAAGTTTTTATCGGTGAGTTCTTTTTGTCCGAAATTTTCAGATTCTTCAAAAAATCGTTTCCCATCAATATCATCGCATTCAATATATGCCTCTAGTCGAGGTTCACCTTTCAGGCGTAAGTTGCTGGTAATGTTCATTTTACCATCCATTACTTCTACACCAACTTCTTTAAAAATAATTTCTTTATTATTATATTCTACCGTGCCTCTAAAGTTTTTTCCATTGACTTTCCTAAATTAAACTGCTTGACATTAGCCGAAAAACGCCCTTTTATTTTACTAATATAATCCACCGTATCAATATCAGCACTATCCGTAGTTGGAGTGGTAGGCGTTGGATTTTTTTGGTTTTCGTCTTGCGTCAGAGCCAGTTTGAGGAGTTTATCAAAGTCAATATTATTAGAATTTAATTCGCCATCAAAACGTATTTTAATGTCATTATTAGCAATTTCGGTAGAATCCGCCAATACCACAGGCAAGACATTATATAGATTTAAATTCAATAAAAAATCAGAATCTGCCCCGTAAAGCTCCAGTTTGCGAACGGTGAGCAACTCATTCGTAAAAGTCAAATAGCCGTCCTGTATTCTAAAGAGTTCGTCTTTGTATTTGAGTTTAAAATTTTCGGTATTGACAATGCCCGACGCATCTACTCTCCGCAAGCGATTCGGGTCAATCATATCTTTGTATCTACCAATGAAAATCAAATCCTGAACCTTGACTTTTCCACTAGCATCTTTTACATAATCATTGTTGGAAAGTTTATAAACCAATGCCATATTCACATTGCCGTTGAAGCGAAAATCAATGCGAGGGTCATGGAAATCCTCTACTTTGAGGTCAATGCTGAGTGCTTCATTATCCAAAGTAGCTTCAAAATCTCCCATATTGAAAACGGCACTATCTTGGTCTTGCTTGCTGACAAAAGTAGCTCCGAAGTTTACATTTTTCAACGATTCGCCCAATCGAGGGCTGGTAATTTGTCCATTCTTCAAACCAAATTCCGCACGAACGCCCGGTATGCTTTGGTCGTCGTACTTGCCTTTCATATTGACGTTAAAATAAAAATTGCCACGACTATTAAAATCTCGAATATTATTCTTGTAACGTTCAGGCAGCAGTGCAATCACAGAACGAAATGTACAATCATTGCCTCTGAGTTGAATATCCGTATCAAACACATCTGCGCCCTCTTGCGTCACATTTCCAGAGGCTTTGAAGGTATTTGCTTCGAGGTCGAGTGTAGAAGTATTGAGCGCATACACGCCTTTTTCAAAATCTGCATCTATGCTAAAATCCCATGAGACATTTGCATCAGGAAGGTATTTATCGCCATTGAGGTTTACGTATTTCGAGAGCATTTCCGCATTGCTTTTCAAAATAGTGCGCTTGCCTGAGAAATTTCCCGACAAGTCAAGGTATTCCAAATGTATTTCAGCAGATTGCTCATGCGCTTCGTCCACGTAGTCGAGTATAATATTTTGGAGGATGGTTTTTTTGATGTCAATGGCAAGGTTAGAATCGCCCGAAGAAGTTTCTTTTTTACCCGACGATTTGAAAATATCATAATTCACAACGCCCAATTTATCTTTTCGGACGTTCAAATAACCGTCGGCAGCTGCAATGGATTTAATTTTGAAAGTGCTTCCAAATATGCTCATGGCATTGAATTTGAAAGACAACTGCTCCGCCAAAAGCAAGGCATCTCCATAAGCGTCAGGCACTCTTATTTCTTTAAAATCAACGGAAGCATTCGGAAAATTGCGTATCAAATCGAGTTTGATAGTCTTAACTTTTATCTCCTCTTTTAGGCTTTTATTGACCTCTTTGAGCAAGGCAGTCGCTATTTTATCTTCATAAATAGCCGTTAGCACCACTGCAACAGTGAGCAAAAGAAAGATAGTCCCAAATGTCCAAGCCAAAACTCGGCGCACCCTTCTAAAGCGTTTTCGTCTTGCTTTTTGCTTCGGGCTTAGGTTTTTAATCTTCTGCTTTTTATCTACTTTAGGTTTTACTACTCGGTCTCTGCCAACGTCTTTTTTAGGTTGTCTTGATGCCATCACTTACTCGTTTGGTGGAAAGTTGGTAAAATACACTAACTTTTTGAAGGTAAGAAATTTTTATTTCAAAATCAGAACTGTTCAGAAAAAATTAATGGATACATTCTTTTTAAAATATTCTTTCTCTCTCTACCCCTCTGCGAGAAACCTAACCCAACCGAACCCAATCAAAAAATAGACAACCCCGTTTTATCCGTCAGCCATTCCAAAGCCAACATTCCAATCTCAGAATTACCTTTAGGGTTGAGCATCGGACTCCAGACCGCCACAGAATATTGATTGGGATGCAAAGCAATAATACCGCCGCCAACGCCGCTTTTGCCTGGCAAACCTACCCGAAAAGTAAACTCTCCAGCTTCGTCATAAAAACCGCAAGTTTGCATAATTGCATTGATACGTTTAGTATAACTCGAAGAAAGAATGCGTTCGCCAGTAGCCAAAATTTCACCTTGATTAGCAAAAATCATAAATGTTTCAGCCAGTTCCCGGCAAGTCATGCTGAGTGAACATTGGTGAAAATAAAAATCCAAAATTTCATTTACATCATTTTGGATATTCCCAAAAGACTTCATCAGATGTAACAAAGCGGTATTTCGGTGTCCATAAGCCGCTTCGGATGCAGCTACCTGCTCATTGTATTGAATATTCGGATTATTGGCTAGTTTTCGGACAAATGCTAATAATTCAGCTTTAGGATTTTTAAAATGACTCAGCAGCACATCACAAATTACGAGTGCGCCCGCATTTATCAAAGGGTTGCGAGGAATGCCGTTTTCATATTCTAATTGTACCAATGAATTGAATGGATTGCCAGAAGGCTCAACGTCCACACGTTTCCAAAGTTGGCTGCCTTCTGCCTTCAAAGCCATCACCAAAGTCAGTACTTTTGAAATACTTTGAATAGAAAATTTTTCATCGCTATCGCCAAAACTATAATGTCCCTTATTGATACAATGCAAGTGCATACCCAACTTAGTCGGGCTAACTTTAGCAAGTTCAGGGATATAACTAGCTACTTTTCCATGAAAACGTTGTGGCTCAATTGCTGTGTTTATTTCATTAAGTATGCTTTGGTAATCCATCGTCTGATTTTAGAAAAGATAAGAATAGGTGAAGTAGATTTGATTGAGAGTGGTACAATTCTTAGAGGATTATAAGCATAAAAAAAGCCCATTCAACAGTGTGAATGAGCTTTATGGGAAGTGGGAAATACTGGATTCGAACCAGTGACCCCCTGCTTGTAAGGCAGGTGCTCTAAACCAACTGAGCTAATCTCCCTTTTTATTATATTGCTGAATATAAATATTGTTTCAATCGTTGAATTTCAAAAAAATGAACTTCCAAATGGTGGGAAATACTGGATCTGAACCAGTGACCCCCCTGCTTGTAAGGCAGGTCTTCTAAACCAACTGAGCTAATCTCCCATATTTTTGAAAACAACTTATTTAGCAATTAATAAGTTCAAATTTTTACTGCTCTTTCGCAATGCGGATGCAAATATAGGGTCTTTTTAAAGTTTTACAAATAGTTTAATGAAAAAAAATAAAAATATTTTTGAAGGAAGAATTGTAAAATTTCCAATTCGTTCAAACTCAAAGGATTGCATAAAATAAAGACATTTGCTCGCCTGTATTTTCATTCGTATTTAATTTCGGACCTCGAATATCTACATCGTAGGCGGCGTGCATAGCATTGGCAAAATAATCTGCCATTTCGGGCGCAAGAAGATTGTCGGGCTGATGCGTAAAGAAATATACCTGATGCAAACCTTTATCGAACCAATCCGATAAACGGGCTACCCAATCATCAATGCGCTGAAAATCGGTGTCGTGCAAGCCATTTCCTACAAAACGGACCATGGCGGTCTCGCTGGTTAGCAATTGATGAAAAACGTCTCGCCTGCCTGCGACATCGGTAATGACGGTTGCGACATTGTATTTTTGTAACAATTTAGAAAAAATATTCAAATCGTTGGGCGTGCTAAACCAACTTTCGTGTCGGATTTCGACGGCTAAGGGAATGTGATTGGGCAAACGCTCAAGAAATGCCTCCAAAGCGGGTAGCCTTTGATAATCAAAATAGGGCGGAACTTGCAAAAAAGAACAACCTAAATTTTGCTCCAAACCACTGATAGCATCACAAAATCTTAATAAACTATCATTTGACTTGCCCAAATCTCGGCTATGACTAATGGTTTGCGGAATTTTCGGACAATACTGAAAATCATTTGGCGCAGTCGTTTCCCATTTTGAAATGGTATCTGCGTTTGGGATTCTGTAATGGGTGGTGTTGAGTTCGATGGTGTTGAATTGTCGGACGTAGTGCCGCAAATAATCCTTACTTTTAGTACCGATAGGATAGACGTTGCCGACCCATTCTTTCATGCCCCAGCCGGTACAGCCTACAAATACTTGTGGCTTGCCGCTGCGTTTTGGAAGGTTTTTGAGTACTTCTGACGTGTGCGGATGGTCTGGAGGAATACTAAAATCAACGTTGGATATATCTTGCAGTTTTCCGAATTTCATAATTTTATGGCTTGTGTGTCAAAGTTAGAATTAAAATAAGAAAAGCGGAAAAGTGTTTAAATAATGTTGCAAAATTAAGGAGTGATGACAAAAGATAGATTTAAGGTTACTTGGAGTTTTAATTCTAAAAAAGGGAATATTGAAAAATCTCTTTATATTTTACGAATTTCAACATAAATTGAATGCTTATTTTTAAAAAAAATCAATTAAAAAAATATCGTATAAAAATTTTAAAATGAAAAAATACCAACTTTTACTAGCCGCTTTAACGCTTGCATTTTGCTTCTCGACGCTGAATGCACAAGACTTTGACCCTAAAAAAATAGATGAATGGGTAACGGAAATCATGCCGAATGCTATCAACGAACATCGAGATTTGGTGAGTTTACCATGTGATGCTTACTATCCAGAAGATATGCTCAAAAACGTAGAATGGCTCAAAAAAGCATTTTCTAAACGAAAGTTTGCCGTTAAAATTTTAGAGACGGAAACCGTGCCTATCGTGTTGGCAGAGCGAATTATTGATGGCGACAAGCCGACCGTTTTGTTTTATATTCACTTTGATGGGCAACCTGTGGATAAGCGTAAATGGGAGCAAGAAGACCCGTTTACGCCTGTTCTTAAAAGAAAAAACAAAAAAGACGAATGGGAAGAAGTAGAATATGATGAAGTGAATAATTGGGACAAAGAATGGAGAGTCTTTGCTCGTGCTGCGGCAGATGATAAAGGCCCGATTATTATGTTTTTGAAGGCATTGGATATTATGGAAAGTGAAAATCTTTCGCAGCAATACAACATTAAAGTGCTTTTGGATGGCGAAGAAGAGAAAGGCTCAGAAGGCTTAAAAGCAACGCTTGAAAAATATAAAGAAGATTATAAGGCGGACAAACTCATCATCATGGATGGTCCTGCGCATCCGACTAATCGCCCAACTTTGACTTTTGGTTGCCGTGGAATAACTTCGGCTACTTTGGTGATTTATGGCCCGAAAGTAGCGCAACATAGCGGGCATTATGGCAATTACGCTCCAAATCCTGCTTTTCGTGCGTCTCGATTATTGGCTTCTATGAAAGATGATGATGGCAGGGTGCTGATAGATGGTTTTTATGACGGCATTGAGTTGGATGCCCAAGTGCGTGCAATTTTGGAAGCTGTGCCAGATGATGAAAAATTTATACAAAGGCAAATTGGCGTAGCCGAATCTGAAAAAGTAGGCAAAACGTATCAAGAGTCCTTACAGTTTCCTTCGCTCAATGTGCGTGGAATGTCGAGCGCATGGATTGGCAATCAGACCATAACCATTGTGCCAGAGAATGCGGTGATTCAATTGGGCATTCGATTGGTGAAAGAAACGGACGGAAATCGAATGAAAGAATTGGTGAAAAGACACATCGAAACGCAAGGTTATTATTTGTTAGATAGAGAACCGACAGACGAAGAGCGATTGAAACATCCAAAAATTGCGACATTTATCGGAAGGCCTGTAACGAATGCTTTTCGTACCGAAATCAATTCTCCAACGGGCGACTGGCTCACCAGTGCCATCCAAAAAGTATATAATGAAGAACCCGTTCGCATTCGCACAATGGGCGGCACAATTCCCGTAACGCCTATTATTGAAGCCTTAGGCGTGCCGGCAGCGATAGTTCCGATGGTAAATATGGACAATAACCAACATAGCCCGAACGAAAATCTTCGCCTTGGAAATTTGTATAATGGTATTAAAACTTGTCTTGGCATATTGACACAAGAGATAGAAGAGTAAAGTATTGTAGAATACAGCGTCGTTCTGATAGCTAGATGAACGACGCTGTATTTTTACGGGATTATTCAACCTTTCCAAAAACTATTCTTTTTTCGCCTTGCCTCATCTATTGACTTGCCGTCGCTCATCACAGCGTAGCCGCCTGCGCCGTTGTAACAATACTTCTCAATCGCATTCAGGTACATTGAATGAGACCGATGCACGCTGAAAAAATCATCTGAAGTCAGCAGATTTTCAAACTTTAATCTTACGAGTCGCCAGCATTGATTTTATTTTTTTAAATATAAATAAGTGGAAGAGCGGTCAGCGGAGCAGTATAAAATATCACTGACTTTGATGAAAAGCCATGATTAAATGTCCTTCATCCGCGGAGGCTGCCATTCCTATGACCGAAATATTGGAGCAATTTTGATGCAGCCATTGCAATAGCAAAGCCCTACTTTTCTGAATATCGTCTATTATTACTGCGATTATTTTTTTTAAAAAAATGCAATTTCTTTTTGAACGTTCCAGAAACTGCCGTGTATATGCCCTTGAATTTACTGCTGGCAGCTTTTTGTAAAATTATAAAAATATTAGAATGAAACACTTAATTGGCTTAATGGCTTTTTTATTATTGGCAACTACGGGATGGAGCAGCGTCACACCAAAACCCGTAAAAGTCTATTCCATCACAGTGGAACAGCATTCCCCCGATTTTTATGTTGAGCAAGCGGAGGCTTGGAAGAGCGTCGTCGAAAAAGACAAATCAAATGCTGACGCATGGTTCAACTATTTCAAAGCTACTCGTTATGCTCGTATGCTCAGCAAAGAGGAAAAATGGGACGAGAAAACAATAGCGGAAGATGCTTTTAAAGAGATTTCCAATACCTTCGAGGGGCAATACATGATGGCGTGGATTACACGAGAAGACAAAACGCTAAAGCGTAAATATCTGGATAAAGCATTGGAGTATAATCCTAATAGAATTGAAATCATTCAAGAATTTCTTTTGATTTATATTAAAGAAGGCAATCAGGCAAAGGCAAAAGAATATGCTGAAAAGTCGTTTCAGTCGGGAGAATTATCAAATGGTATTTTGAGTTGGAATTACAACGTTTTGCAATCGGTAGAAGAAGGTGGAGATATTATTTATCTTGGGGCGATAATGATTCTTATCCTGCTTGGATTTTGCAAAATGCGAACAATATCCGAACCGATGTAAAAGTAATTAATGCTCATATTTTGGTGGATTCTGATTTTTATGAAAAATTGTTTAAAGAGTTGGGTTTTCCTGCTTTTGAGTCGAAGGAAACAGACTTTTCGAAGCTACGAAATGAATTAACCAATCATATTATCAAGCATAGCAAACGCCCTATTTTCTTCAATGTGACTACGCATTGGTCGTGTCGTGATATGTTTAAAGATAACTTGATACTTACGGGTTTGACTTATAAATACAGCAAAGATGAGTTTGATAATATTGCAGTTTTGAAAAACAATTATGAAAATAAATTTGCTTTGGATTATATAAATTCAGGGGTGAATTTTGATAAAAGCAAAACGGTACTCAACTACATGAATATGTCCTACATTCCGAGTATGATACTTTTGCATAAGCATTATAAGGAAAGTAAAGAGGATGCAAAGGCGGATAAATTAAAGGAAATGATGTTGCAAATCGGTACAGAAGCCAATCGTTTGGAGAGTATTCTCCATTATTTCGGGAGCAATGAGAGTAATATTCGAGAATATCCAAAACTCAATATTAAAAAGCTAGAACGCAAATTTCAGAAAGTAGGTGAAGCCCTTTGGGCTTCATCTACCGAGTTGTCGGTAGGCGATTATGAGCAATTTTTGATGGATTTGGTAAAAAATAGGGCTTTTGACCAATTGGCAATTTGTAAAATAGAAAACACCGACTGGCGAGCAAAATTGAGTGCGACGCATCAAAGTTTATCGGATGATATTGTATTTCATCACGGACATCCCGACGATGAAAATATGCCTATTCAGAATATTAGCTACGAAGCGGCAAAGCTGTATTGTGAGTGGCTGACCAATATTTACAATAATTCTACTTATAAAAAAAAGAAATACGATAACGTCGTTTTTAGGTTGCCAACGGAGCAAGAATGGGAAATGGCGGCTCGTGCGGGACATAAAGATGCGCTTTATCCGTGGGGTGGTTATTATTATCAAAATATAGATAAATGTTATTTGTCCAATTTTAATGTGACGAAGGACAAGCCGTGCGAAGAATGTAAAAGTGAACATCCGGCTAATGATGGCGGATTTTTTACGGTTCATATTGATGCGTATTATCCGAATGATTTTGGTTGCTACAACATGAGCGGCAACGTGGCAGAAATGACGGCAAACAAAGGCGTGGCAAGAGGCGGTAGTTGGGAAGATGCTCCTGAAAATTGCACGGTGACTTCTGCGAAAAATTATACTGCGCCAAGTCCTGCTATTGGCTTTCGGGTGTTTATGGAAGTGAAATAGTGCTTGTTTTACAGAGCTTGTTATTTGATGAGTAGCCAAATTCTTAGTGTATAAAATTATTTACAGTAGAAAAAACAAATTTTGTTTAAAAAGAAAACATACAACACGCTTACTGACGAAGAACTGATGCAGCACATCCAAAAAGGAAAAGTGGCTGCATTTGATGCGTTATATGCTCGATATAGTCGGCGGATGTTTGCTTTTTTTTACAAAATGCTTTGGCAAAATGATGCTAAAGCCAATGATTTTACACAAGAGTTATTTTTGAAAATCATCGAAAAACCTCATTCTTTTGATACTCAGCGCAATTTTTCAACATGGATTTACACCTTAGCGCATAACTTATGCAAAAACGAATACCGAAAACAAGATAACAAAAATAGAGTGATGGAACGGCAAGCCGCTCAACAAGCTCGGGTCGAAAATCCCAAAAATGATTTGGATGAAAATACCTTTCAGAAGGATTTGAATGCAGCACTCGAAAAACTGCCAGAAGCGCACAGAACTTGTTTTTTGCTCCGATATAAGGATGAATTAACCATTTCAGAGATGAGCAAAATATTGAATTGCCCCGAAGGAACGATAAAGTCAAGACTGTTTTATGCTGCCAAAAAACTGAGCAAATTACTCAAGGATTGGGAAAGTTTTAGTTTCAAAATGATGAATTAGAAAAGCTCAGGAAGCGAATATTTTTTGATTTTAAATAAAAAGAAGATGCAAGATTTAATAGAAAATAAACCATTTGATTTACTAACCGATGCGGAAAAATCGCAGGTATTGGCAGAAATGACGGCTGCGGAATATCGAGAATTGCATGAATTGGTAAACAACGCAAAAAACACTTTGCAAGATGAGCATCTTTCTCCTAGCCCCGCTGTGCAGGCGCATCTACGAGCGCAATTTATAGCAAAATATCCGTCAAAGAATATATTTTCTTATTCGATTCCGTTGTGGGTAGTGGTGTTGGCGATGGCTTTGTTGAGCGGTGTGTTTAGTTATTTTTATAATAATAAAACAAATATTTCTGCTCCAAAACCAGTGAAGGAAATAGAGCAAGTATTTGTATATCAGACGGATACGATATATTTGGATAAAACAACAAAAACGCCTTTACCGCAGCCAAAAACGATAAATCAGAAACCTAGCGAAGAAAAGAAAAATGAAAAAGTAACCGTCCCAATTGCCAAAAATCAGAAAAAATCTAACTCTTATGTTGAAGAACCGATGCTGACTTATCACGACTCAAATGCCGTAAAAATAGCGCAAGACCAAGCTAATGCCGTAAAATTAGATGCCGATGCACCCGTGATAGAGGTGAAGGTTTGGTGATGTTTTGGGAATAGATAGAATAAATAATTTTTCAAAATGTCTTATAATAATCCTCTATGTGCCTATTGTGTAAAAAAAAAACAGTTAATGCCTTATAAATCAACGATTTAATTTCCAAATCCACTTGCCTTTGCTATCAAAATACCCCACTTTGTCGCCTTCTTCTACTCGAAAAACGCCATTGCCAGCATAAGAAATATATTCATATTTGGGTTCGGCGATGATTTTACCTGTTCTAGAAGCGATGCCACTGAATTGCGTAATCCGAACTTTCGCAAAACCGTCACTAAACGCTTCCACTTTGTCGTATTTGGGCGGAATGAGTTCTATTCCATTATCATTGATTAATCCCCATTTGCCCCGTTTTTGAACGGCAACAACGCCATCTCGAAACGATTCTGCATTTTGATAATAGCCTTTGTACAAGCGATTGTCTTCATTGATATAATAAAAACGATAATTGCCATCACGCACCAAACCCCTGCCGTCATTGAAGTCCAGCATTCGAGAAATACTCGGTTCTATGATGAAATTGCCGTTTAGGTCAATCAAGCCTGCATTTCGATAACCTTTATAAACAACGGCTTTGCCATTTTTATAACTCAAACATTTACTAAACTGCGGCTCAATCACCCATTTCCCTTTTCGGTCAATAAATCCCCATTGATTATCCGATTTGACGGAAGCCCTGCCATCTTGAAAAGATAAAACCCTGCGAAATTTTGGAGAAATGACCATTTCGCCAGTCGTGTCAATGAAACCCCAAAGGTCGCCTTTTTTGACAGCCGCCAAGCCTTCGTTGAAGTCTAAAACCTTCTGAAAACGCCTATTCGTAATCCGATTGCCATTCTTATTGATAAAAGAATAATCGCCACTTCGGAACTGTATGACAGCAAAACCAACCTTATCAAAATTGCTAATAAAAACGTATTTTGCCTTCAAAACTTCCACTCCAGAGTGATTAATTAAGCCCCAGTCGTCGCCCGACCGCACCCTTGCTACATTGCCGTCAAAGTCTTTGGCATCCTCGAATTGAGCAGAAATGACAACCTCGCCTTTTGAATTGATGTAGCCATATTTATATTTCAATTTAAACCACGCCTTATCGTTTTTGAAATTTCCAACATCTTTGTACTCAAACGGGATAATAACGCTATTGAACCGATTTATAAAACCCCATTTTCGACCCTTACGCACGGCTGCCAAGCCACTATGAAAAGCGTTTGCTCGCTCATATTGGCAAGGAATGACAAGTTCTCCGTCGGGAGTAGCAAAGCCCCACATACCATTTTTTTGAACAGGAATCAGCCCTTCTCTCGCTTCGCCTACATCTTCATAATTCACCGAAATGACCGCCCTGCCCATCGTATCAATCAGCCCATATTTATTTTCATTGATGTATAATCTTAACATTTGCTGGTTGGTATTGCTCAAAAACTGAATGCCATCGTATTTGAACTCCAGCAGTGTTTGGTTTTTTTCGTTGATAAAACCCCATTTTCCTTCTTTTTCAGCGATAGCGATACCATTTACAAAGTCATAAGTAAAGCTATATATTTCTGGGATTTTGACTTCGCCAGCCGTATCAATGAAGCCCCAATCGCATTCGTCGCAAGTGAGATAAGCGTTTTCGATGAAATCTTTATCATAATTGGTAAAGTCAATCATTTGATTGGAAGAGCGTATTTCTTCCAAATAACAGGTCACTTTGCCTAAATGATGGTTTATATTTTTGGTCTCGCCCGATAAGCGACCTCTAGCACTTGCACGAGCCAAACCATTGATAAATTCGCCAATATAAGCGTAATCTTTCTTGATGATTTTGCCCGTTTTTTGGATTAGTCCGTGTTTTCCATCATTTAAAATACATCGAGCTACATCCAAATTCTTTTCCTCAAAATCGGATAAGCGAATATCTAAAATATTCAAATCCGTGACGAGCAGCCCTTTTTCATTATTCACCAAACCATAAACATACTCGAATTGAAAATTGGTTTGATTGATTTTTTGCTTGTGGAATCGTTTTTTATAAACCAGCGTAAAACCCAATTCCTTTTTGACTTCTACGTTTTCGAAAGTAGGTTTGATTTGAATGTCGCCCGTTTCGAGGCTACGCAAGCCCCAAAGGTCATCTTGCGGCGAGTAAAACCATTCAAATCTTTCTAAAATATAATTCAATTCATCGCCTTCATCACTTCCTTGCGTGCTGACGTTGATAGTAGGCGTTCGCTTTTTAATTTTGATAGAAGCGTGTTTGCCTATATTGCTTTTGCCTAGTAATTTGCCTTCGCTGTCAAAAGTGAGGAGCGTCAAATTAGAACCAACGAACGCCCTCGCTACGTTGTTTTTGAGTTCGATTTTATCATACTCCGCAGGGATAATTAGTTCTCCTTTAAAATTGGCAATTCCGAATAATGCGCCTTTTCTCACCACGCATACTTCCTTTTGCAAAGGCGAAATGTAGTCAAATTCAAACGGGATAATGGTTTTCTCGTCGCTATCAATCACGCCCCAACGCTTCTTTTTTCGCACTCGATATTGCGAAACGCCATAAGGTTGTATTTCGTCATAAATACCCGATAGGAGTTCTTTTCCATCATCGGAAAGCACGCCGAGGTGTTGGCGTTTTTTGAATAATACTTTGTCTTTAGAAAAAGGAATAAAGCCGTTGTACTTCTTTTTGGCAATAATTTTATTGGTATGAATGGCGTACAAATAAGTGTTTTTGTCGTGAAGTAATTGGATGAATGACTTACCAATCATCTGAAAACCATCCCATTCGGATTGCAATAATGCCTTGCCTTGCTGATTGACTGCGCCCCATTTGTAATCTTTTTTATAAAAAAACAAACTATCCGATTGAACGATAATTGCATCTGCGGAAGGAGAAATTAATATTTGACCGTTGTTTCGGATTAGCCCATATTTTTCGTTGGCTTCTGTTTTGAAATAAATGTTTTTGTAAATCGAAATATGGTCATAAACGGGGGGAGCGATGGATTTTCCAGAAAGGTGTACGAGTCCCCATTTTCCTTTTTTAGAAAAACTAATGTACTCGCTATTCCAAATATTTACCTTTTCGTAATCATCTTTTAGAATGATTTTGCCTTGCAAATTGATGATTTGCCAGCTATTATCTATTACTACGGCAAAAATGGTAGAGTCCAATATTTGTAAATCATAATAATTAACGGGTACGATTAGCGCACCACTTTCATTCATTACGCCTACCTTGCCTTCTTTTTGAACCACAGCATAGCCAAATTGGTAAAAATCACCAATAGCGTCATACGTCGGACGCACTACTACCTTCCCCGTTTTGTCAATCAAGCCCCATTTTTGATTGACTTTAATCGGAAAAAACTGTTGTGCGAAAGAAGTAGAAGTTAGCCAAAATAGTAAAAAGCAACAAAGCAGCCGCATATTAGGTCTATATTTTTTGATTGTTAGGATTTCTTCATTAGGTGAGTTGGCTATCAATAATAGCTATTGTGCCAATTCTACCTTTTAGTTAATATAAAGAGTAAAAATGATTAAAATATTACATGAATGCAAAAAAATAAAAGGCTATCCAGTAAGATAACATACCAGATGCTAAAATTATTCGTAAATATGGTGAAATGTAGAAATAGAAGGGGAGTGTTGAAAGTTAGATTTGCTCAATTGTTGGATATTTGACAAACCTAACTTTCAACACCGTTATTTATGATAGCATAAATAAAATGAAGCTATCGAGCAGCTATTGCATTTTGCAAGTCGTCCATTGATTGAATGGCTTGGTCTTGAATGCGCATTTTAAAGGTATATTCTGCCTTGCTGCCAGCAGCAGCGAGTGCAGCAACATCCATTTTTGCAAAATCCGCTGCGGTAAAAACGGCGATTTTATTGCCCGGCAACACTGCAATCAGTTCATTATATTGTTTGGGGTCAAAAGAAAATTTATCATAAGTATTAGGATAATAACGAACGACAGAACGTTTTTGAGCAGTCACTAAGAATACAGAAATATTGTTAGCCGTCGCATCCATAGCGTCTCCAAAGTCAAACTTTGCAGACAAAATCTGGCGTTCAGGGTCTTTCCAAACATCCCAATTATATACGCCAAATTGCTGAATTTTAAACGAACGCATTAAGTCGCCCTCTTGTGCCAATCGTTCTTCTTCTAGCAAACGGAGTTCCTTGATTTTATTGTATTTCTCCATTCGCTTATCAAATTCATATTGTGCTTTTTGAAGGTTTTTGCCTTTCGAGTACAGGCTTCACTTCCGAAGCGAAACGCTTGCCATCCGTAGAAAGCACGATTTGATATTTGCCATTACCCGCTTTTTCGAGGTTAATATTAGCCCAATCCTCTTGGAAAATCCACTTGTTTTTCTGCGGATTACTTGCGTCAGATGTACCCGCATATTCCCAAATTACGCCATCATACGCCTTTAGCTCTGGAAATTTACTGTAATTGATGTTGAAGTTAAATTTGAATTTATCTTCTTTGCGAGCTTGCGGCTTTGCAGGTTTTTCGGGCAAAGCAGGCAAAGCCTTTAGCTTTTTAGCCTTTTCTGCATTCGGCGTTGGTTTTGCTGTGCCTTGAGTTTGCCATTCTCCTTTGTCTTCATCGAGGAAAAAGAAGTCATAATCTTGACCATCATCCACATACGAAGCCATATTGACATCTAAGGCCTTTCCTTCGGCTATTTGAATAGGTTGGTCGTTGTGTTCGCCTTGTATTTCAAACATTCCAGCCGTTTGCATATACTTGTCGCCCGTTTTGTTGGTCATCGGAATACCACTGGCTACAATCGCCGCAGCATCGTGAAATTCACGGTAATTGATTTCCACATCACCTTTGACGGGCTGCCCGTTTGCATCCACGAAAGCATCTTTCGGTATTTCGATAGTTGTTCCGTTGTCCAATGACAGTGTTCCGCCACTTTCTGCCTTTACCGTCATTTTCTTAAACGGTACATCTAGCTTTTGAAAAGGAGGTGCAATGGTAGGCGAATTAAGATTTGCACTAATAGAATTTTCAGACGAAAGGTCTGTCGCATTCGCTGAATTGCTATTGTTATTTTGACAAGCCTCAAAAGTGAACAACACGGCACAACACAGCAAAAGGGTTGTAATTTTCGATTTCATAAGTATCAAGTTTTTTGAGTATAATGGAATAAGTTTCAGAAAGATACAGTTTCCGCTCAATTATTTTTCAGTAATTCTCACTATGGCTTTGGTGCTGTACTTTACAGGTCGAACAGAAACTCGACTTGCGAAGTTTTCAAAACTTTGTAAGTCGAGTTTTTCAACAGTTTAAACCTACAAAGTCTTGAAGACTTCGCAGGTTCAGACTATTCTCGCCTAGCTTAGAAAGTAGCGATGATATAGATCTCCTTATGGGGAATTGCTGAATTATTTTTCAGCAATTCTCAGTATGGAAAAAGATAGCGAAAATATAAGGTAGCGTTAAGATTCTTCTTTTTGCAGCTAAAAAGAAGCGATAGAATTATTTTTCAAATACTAAACCATATTACACAAAAAAACACAATTTCACTGCCCACGGCTAACTGCTTTTAGGTCTAAAAACCTTCATTACATCAGGATTAGTTTCGAGAAAAGGTCCTTCGATAAGGTCAATACAATACGGCACAGCAGGAAAAACAGCATCCAAACATTCTCGAATAGCTTTGGGCTTGCCAGGAAGGTTAATGATAAGCGTATGATTTCGGATGCCTGCCGTTTGGCGAGACAGAATCGCCGTAGGAACGTATTTGAGACTTTCAGCACGCATCAATTCTCCAAATCCAGGCATCATTTTTTGGCAAACCGCTTCGGTTGCTTCGGGCGTTACATCTCTTTTGGCTGGTCCCGTTCCGCCAGTTGTAACGATTAAGCAACAGCCTTCTACGTCTGCCATTTCGATGAGTTTTGCCGCTATTTGGTCTTGTTCGTCAGGAATGACGGCATACACGGGCTGCCATTCCGACACCAAATAATCATTCATGGTAGCCACTACGGCTTTGCCCGGAATATCTTCATAAATGCCCTTGCTCGCTCTATCTGATACATTGATAATCCCTATTTTTGCTATCATTTTTTATATTTATTTTTGTAAAACACAAAATTGTATTGTTTGCTCATTCAGCAGTTTCTTATTTGGCTTTTATTCTTTCATCCAACGGTGGCTTGCCCCGTTGTTTTCAATGACAATATGTTTTTTGTCGCTGCGCTTAACCCTGAAACTAGCGGATGAATTAAAAAGCACTTAAAAATTTCCATATAAGAAACTGTTGTATTTATTAACTGTTGTTTGCTCGTTAGAGGTTGTTAGATTTAAAATCTCTTTTTTTTGCCAAAACTACATTCAAAAAGACTACTTATGAAATATATCACACTTTTATTGTTCTTTTTAATTATCGCTTGTACGCCAAGCAAAGATTTAGTGAAAACTGCAGCCAAAACACCAGAAGAAGAAATAAAAGCCTTTCAGGCGCACCTGACCAAAGAGTTTAAAAATCCTGAAACATCGCCTTTACGTGAAAAGGCAAAACATTTTAAGAAGCATGATTTTTTTGCCATTGATTTGGATTATCGAGTAGAAGCAGAATTTGAGCCTACGCCTGAAGCTCAAGTCTTTACGATGCCAACTTCTGGACCTCGAAAACCCAAATATAAGAAATTTGGTATTTTAAAATTTGAACTTAAAGGCAAACCTTACACTTTGGCTTTGTACCAAAATCAGGCTTTTTTGAATAATCCGATGTATAAAGATTATTTGTTTTTGCCATTTAATGATTTGACGAATGGCGTGGAAACCTATGGCGGCGGCAGATACATTGATTTTAAAATCCCTACTTCCAATAAAGTTATTTTGGATTTTAATAAATGTTACAATCCTTACTGTGCTTACTCCGACGGTTGGTCTTGCCCGATTCCGCCAGTTGAGAATAATCTCGATATGGAAGTGAGAGCAGGAATTAAACTTGAACAAAAGGATTAAGTAGGAAATGAAAAGGACTCTTGTAATAATTTAGTGGAAGTTTAGATTTTGAATATTGGGTATTGGATGCTTTTAGGGCTTATGGGTAATCAATAGGCTCTAAAAGCGTCCAATGCGTAGTTTTTAAAATTTTGAAAAACTGCCAATTACTACTCCGCCGACTCTGGCTTGATTTGAATTATTTTAAAATCCTCATTTCTAAAAATAACATTCTTCGTTATACCATTATTAGAATCGACTACCGCATACTCGGCATTATATTTCATATTTAGATTTAATAAATATCCGTAAATAATGTCTTTATAATTTTCTTTTAAGGCTTTTTGGGCTTCAAAGCCTTGTTGAGTAGTCATTCCATAGCAATCTTTGATGGCGGCTCTCCATTTGAGCATATATTCATCTTGATAAGGAAAGGATTTAAAATCTACAACGATGGCTCTATTTGCCGAAAATCGCAAGTGTGCCAAATCGGGAGGCGTGACAAATACGGCATTCTCTGGCGTATTTTCTTCGATGAAAGTTGAAAGTTCGCTAAGTGTAGGGTTATAAGTATAAGCAAAATCATATTTCGGATAGACCTTTGCAAACACACGGTCTATCTCTGGAGGCATCATAAAACGGGAGATAAAAGGCAACATAATAAGCCCCGATGCCGCAAAAGCGAATGCGATAAGGATATTTTTTCGTTGGAAAGGAGCATAAAAATATAAAATATAAACCGCCAATAGCAAAATGGAAGTCAGCACTTTTATATCTTCTTCTATCCTTATAAATGCCAAACTCAACACCGTCACCAAAAGCAAAACAGGCAATAGGAAAGACTTTTTATTTTTAGCTAAAAAGACCTGAACTGCTAATGAAATAGGATGAATCATTGCCATTAGTCGCCATTTATCATGGGCAACCCAGCCTGCAAAATACAAGACACTTAACCACTTGAGCAGAACGACATAACGAAAAGTTTGGGCAGTTGTGAATAAGCGATTTGGTAAAATTTCTACAAAAACATAACCACCAACAAAACCTCCAAAAATACCCAAAGCTATCAATAGCACTTGAAAATGAATGGTTTGCTCCGGCTCTTGTTTATATATTCTATAAAAAATAAAACCTGCTGCGCCAAAGAAAAAGAAGGACAATATCCAAGACTGAAGCGGAAAATAACTGGGTAAATAATGGTGCGGATTCCTAAAATGCGCTACTATTTCTACAAATTGTTCGGTGCTGAGGCTACTCGAAACGGTTTGCGTGAAATACGGATAAAGGTTGGCAGCCGCAAAGGTAGATAATATCAACCCTCCAACGATGAGTCGGCTTATTTTGAAAGTGTGCCAGCCAAATTTCCAACCCGAACCCAGATAGGCAAATATTATGAGTAAGCTAGTGGTAAGCCCATAAAGGACTTGAAATAAACTAGCGATTCCCGTTAGCAGAAGCGGTAAAATAATGTATTGTCGTTTGAAAAATAAATAAAACGCTGCGACTAAAAGCGGAAAAACCAATGCCGTGGGCGACATCAAATGCTCGTAAACCGTAAAAGTGGATTCTGCCAAAGTCGGCGTAGGCAATGCGACTACGAAAAGCCCTGCTAACACGCCAACGGCATCATTTTGAAACATAAAACGGGCGGTAAGCGTGGTGAAGTAAGCAGATAAAAAACAGCAAAGTATGGAAATGAATAAAAACCACCCTTGAATGCTCATCAATTGACTTCCTAAAGCCATAAATTTGGAGTAATAATATCGAGGCCCGAAGGTTTGGTTGGCTTGAATAAAATTGTCGTTGGTCAAATAATTGGGCTGTATTTCTTTGATAATCAAAGGAATTTGAGGCAATTGGTCGCTTTCTCCTAACTCGTATTTGACAAGGGTAGCAATTAAGCAAGCGATAAAAAGGAAAATAATAGTTGATGTTTTCAAAATACTTTTGATGTTTTGTTTTGTATTCGTAACTAAGCAAAGTTAGTTTTTTTAGATTAAAAATAAGTTGAAAAAAACCCAATATTCAACGTCTTTCAAACTACCCTTTCCAAAATTTATTATTACATTTGACTACTATGTTAATAAGACAATTAGTCAAAAAAGAAGTAACCAGCCAATGAGTTCCGTAAAAATCAATCTCCCAATTTTAGTGCAAAATATTGAAGTAGATAACAAAAAGGAATACTACTTAAAACCTCTTTTTATCGCTTATCCATTGGTCATACATCGGCGATATGAGCGAGCAGTAAGCAAGTTTCAAACCGAAGTTCGCCATATTTTTAATGGTTTTTCGGTCTCCCGAGATAATTTTCAAAATTTACTTTGGTTTTGTTTCAATCCTTCACTGACTTACAAGGTGTATCCGATGGAGTTCAGCATCGGCAAATCATACATCAAAGGAAGTTTTGGCGTAGCCTATTTTATGCTCAAAGGTATTTGTTATGTTTGCTTGCCAGCGTTCAATAATTATTTTTTTATAATAGAACCCAACGAAAAAGGAAAATATTTTGTAGCTGATGAAGCCGAAAAAGTCATACGGTATTTTTTTAGGCAACGCTACAAAGAAGCGGGGAGCGTAGAGCCAGAAGCCTTTTTTGCAGTCAAAGGAGAATTTATTAGCCAAGTCGAATTTTTTGTAAATGTGGGTGGAGGTAAATTCGGTTTTGAAGAGTCAGGGCTTTCTTTTTTCTTCTCCAATTTCGGAATGCACGAAGAGTTTATAGGTGCAACAGAACTCGAAAAAGTAGGACACGACCTCAACGAACGCTATCCTGCCGAACTCCGAAGAGCATTTTACCGAGAAGATTTGGTAACACGTCTGTCTAATATTTTATATCAAAAAGAAAACTCTCCAATAGTAATTGTCGGGAAAGAGGGCGTTGGTAAAAAAAGCATACTCGAAGAGGCGGTTTATAGATATTACGACTTGTATCAATCAAAAGTAAAAAGCACTTACACGCTCGAAAAAGTTTGGCGCATAGACCCTACTCGCATCATTGCTGGAATGAGCATCGTCGGGCAATGGCAAAAGCGATTTGAATCTATTTTGGATTACATACAGCAACGTAGAAAATCTTATACCTTTAGACCCGAAAATACAGATAAGATACTGATTGACAATGTAGTATCTATGTTGCGAATTGGAAAATCTTCCCAAAACGACATGACGCTCAGCGATGTGCTGAAACCATATCTCGAAAAAAGATTGTTGCAAGTTATTCTCATCGCTACGCCAGAAGAATGGAAAGTTTTGCAAGAAAAAGACCGACGATTTGCCGACCTTTTTCAGGTATTGCGAGTAGATGAACCCGATAAGGAAACGGCTGCGAAGATGGTTTTTAAGCAAAGAAACCTGCTCGAAATAGAACATGGTTGCCAAATCGGAGTACCTGCTTTGGTACAATTATTTTCGATACATCGCAATTATTTAAAAAATAGAGCATTGCCCGGTGGCGTAGTGAAAATCATCCGTCAGTTGGCAGTCAAATATCGTTTTAGAAATGTAGATGTAGAAGAAGTACGAACAGAATTTGAGGAGTTAAGCGGCTTGCACAAAGAGATTTTCGATGATAATTATCTCTTAGAAAATGATGAAGTTCGCCAGCGCATTGATGCCCAACTTATAGGGCAGCCCGATGCCGTAAATGCACTTACAGACATCGTGCATTTAATAAAATCCAAGCTGACCACTGCCAATAAGCCCCTCGGCTCATTTATGTTTATTGGGCCAACGGGCGTAGGAAAGACGCAAGCTGCCAAAGTACTGAGCAGCTATCTCATGGGCAACGAAGACCAGTTGATGCGTTTTGATATGAACGAATTTATAGATGGCAGAGCAGTTGAGCGATTGATAGGAAGCCCATATCGCCCAGAAGGACAATTGACGGGAAAAGTGCGCTATCGCCCGTTTGGAGTAGTATTGCTGGATGAAATTGAAAAAGCAAACCCCGATGTCCATGACTTACTTTTGCAAGTATTGGACGACGGCCGATTGACGGATAGTTTGGGCAGAACGGTCGATTTTTCGAATACCATTATTATTATGACCTCAAATGTAGGTGCAAAAGATGTGGACTCGATGGTGGGTTATACCCAAAACGAAGAAACCGCCAGCCAAGTTTATCGCCGAGCAATGGAAAAACAATTTCGCCCAGAGTTTATTAATCGTATTGATAAAGTCGTGATTTTTAAGCCTTTGAAACTGGAGCATACTTTCAAAATTGCCCGTTTGCAAATCAATGAATTATTGCATCGAGATGGATTTGTGCGACGTACTACTATTTTAAATATTGCGCCCGAAGCCCTAAAATGGGTAGCGAATAGAGGATTTAATCGCAAGATGGGCGGTAGGGCATTGAAACGCCAAATTGAAAAAGATTTGACCGCTCTTTCGGCAGAACAACTCATCAAAACGCATTCGGATAGACCTATTATTTTCGAGATTTTATTTAAAGATAATGCACTTCATCCCAATATCATCACGCTGGATTTTGTGGCACCGACTTTGGAAGATTGGCTGCCAAAGCTGCCGCAAGAAAAAAAAGGACGTAGATTTTATGGGCAGTTGTTGAATGCCATTGAAGCCATTGAGCGAGATATTCGAGCTTACGAAAGAGAAGAAGGGCTAGGCCATGAGGAAGAGGATGATTATAAAGTTTACACTTTTGGAGGTGAGGATAATCCTGAAAATGAAAAGACAGAGGATGAAGGAGACGGCTATGTAGATGATTCTAACTGGCTGTATTATGATTTTAAAAATAAATTAGTAGAACGTAAAGCCAAAACAAGGGAGACATTATTGGGTTTTCAGAATAAATACTACATCGCTCCGCCAGTTGTGCCGCTCCGCCTCAAACATACGGGCAAACTCGATCCAGAGAGCGGCAATTATCGAAAAGCGGTGATGGATAAAATTTTCCTAAAACAAGGCATGGAAGATTTAGAAGCAAATTATAGCTTCAACGCAACGGAATTTGATAGAGTAGATTCCATTTTTATGGATAATATTTTGGATGTCGCACTACTCCGATTGGCAGCACAAGCGGTTATCAAACAGGACGTAGATTTTATAAAAATATCATTCCATTCCTATATAGAGGGTTTGGGCAAAATACAAATTCAACGCCTTGTCAAGCTATATAAAGAGCTTTTTGAAGGTTTGGACATTTCGTTTCAGTTAGACGAAGAGGCCAATATATTTACACTAGAAGGCTACCATCTGTACGAATTATTGAAAGGAGAAGGCGGAATACACTTGTTTTATATTCCGCATCAAAATCCGCTTCCTATTCGTTTAAACATCGAAAAAGAAAACTTCAAAGCGGAAACTTCTACGTCAATAAATGTAGTTAGAGTATATAATGGCTCCGCAACTGTGACGGATTTGAGGACTAACTTACGAATGCCATCAACCCGTCCGTGAACGAATTTAAGTTGCTGTTGTTTGCAGGATTGAGTCAAGAAGTGAGAGATAATATCGTGCCTTTTTAGAAAATCTGGTCTTTATTAGGACACTTGATTATGGTTATTATTCGTATGTTTGAAATATAAGAAAAGGGGGGTAGAGCCTTCATAGCACTACCAAAAAAGGCATACAAAAACACATAAATTAAAACGAGTGAATTTTATTATATACGATATAGAAGCTACTTGCTGGCAAGGCAACAACAAGAATTTGCAAGAAATCATCGAAATAGGGGCGGTTAAATTTAACGGCTACGGAGAAGCAGATAGCATCTTTAGTAGCTTCGTGCGCCCAATTGTGCATCCTACTTTGTCTTCCTATTGTAGCGAATTGACTTCGATTAGGCAAGTGGACGTGAATAGAGCAGATAAATTTCCTGCCGTAGTGGAAGATTTTCAAGATTGGATAAATATATTTGAAGAAGATTATTTGCTTTGCTCGTGGGGCAGCTTTGATAAGCGTATTATGATGGCGAACTGCCTGCTCCACGATATGGATGATGAATGGGTCGAAAATTACCTGAATTTAAAAAGACAATACCACGAAATAAAAGGATTTCGCCACCCGATAGGGCTAAGTAAAGCCATCCGAAAAGAAGGTTTTGAGTTCACAGGCACACAACATCGAGGCATTGATGATGCAAAAAATCTAGCGAAGATATTTATGAAATATTTGGACGAATGGAAATACTAAATACAAAGAAGAAATAGGTTTGCCGCTGTTTTGTTGTCTAATTGCACCAAGAGAGGTCATTTATTCTCAGCTATTGGAACGCCAAATTCATTTACTCTTGCATCGGAATTTTATAAAATTCTATAAACGCTTTGACAGGAAATTCCCCTAATAGCTCATCAGTAGTATCATCAAAATAAGCCATTTCACATTTTTCGAGCGTTTCTTGTTCTATCAATTGTATCAGAACTATAAAATCTTGAATTTTTTCAGAGGTTTTTAGTAGAAAGTACTTATCCGGCTCCATGTAGGTAGAAGCATTGATGGCAAGTTCCATAACGACGCTATCTCCGCTGATGATTTTATCATGAAGTGCTGATATAGAGTGAGATATGGTGGCTGTACTAACGGGCATTTAAGGTTTTTTTATAAATATACTACTTTTTTTGATTGGATATGATTTCTACCACATCTAATATAGATTAATACGATACATTTTTTTAAAAAGTATATTACTATTTTTTTATTAAAATAGAATTGCAATCATGAGAAAATACGTTATATATTATAAACCAATTAGTTAAGGCGATTGTTTTACGGTAAAAATAAAAATCACCTCTTTTGATTATAACATAAGTCTGACATAAATTGATTTTGTTTAAAAGTAAAGAGCTTTAAAAATTAAGAAAATACAAATTGAATTTCGATAATAGTTGGCAACGGTTAATCGCCTTTACTACTCAAATTCTTGTATCAAATTTTAAATAAAACTTCTATTTTCGACGGCTTTTCCTATTTTTATGGTGAGATGAAATGATATCATCAATCAAATATATGTAAATTTCATCCATCTAAAGACTAAAAAAATCAACCATATATTATTTTACTTTAGGATTAATTACATTGTTTCAAAAGTTTGTTTACATCCTCCACGGTAGCTTGCTGCCTTGTTTACATTGAAAACCAAAGTACAATGGGGCAAGCCACCATTGGAGAAAAGATTAACTTATTTTTGAAACACTGTATTAATTACCGTGTAAAATAAGTTTATTTAAGGTAAAAATGGCGTAGCTATGTTCATATTTGTAGCAAGATTTAACGGAGATTTATAAAAGGGCATTAGCCCTGAATACATTGAAAATCAAATATATACAGGGCTAATGCCCTTCATTTACATACTCTATTTTTTATCTACAAATATGCTCAGAGTTACCACTCTTTTATATTAAGAAATATATAATACACAGTAGCCATTATTCACAAAGCGACGAAGCCGCTTTGTCTATCTTCATTATCAGTTAGTTATGTAATAGGATTTAGTTTTGTGAATAAAGTCTAGTATTAATTATAAGATGATTAAAGTAAAAAATAATAAACAACACATTTTTAATGACAACCAATTCATTTTTCCCTCACCTTCTCGAACCGCTCGATTTAGGTTTCATGACGCTTAAAAACAGAGTGTTGATGGGGTCGATGCACACAGGACTTGAAGAAACCAAAAACGGATTTGACCGCATGGCGGCTTACTATGCTGAACGTGCCAAAGGTCA
Source organism: uncultured Saprospiraceae bacterium (assembly GCA_942492005.1). Lineage (GTDB taxonomy): Bacteria > Bacteroidota > Bacteroidia > Chitinophagales > Saprospiraceae > CAKZLL01. Next base: position 2,489 of record CALOED010000169.1, on the reverse strand, counting down.
AGTCGGGCTTATCGTAACAGGCGGAATTGCGCCCAATCGTGAAGGCTGGGTCAGCCCATTCGCAGCCAAACTTTCCACAAAGTCAGAAGCTAAAAAGCACAAAAAAATAACGGATGCCGTTCATGCAGAAGGCGGTGTTATTTGTATGCAAATTTTGCACTCAGGCAGATATGGTTATCATCCTTTGGCAGTTGCGCCCTCAGCTATCAAATCGCCTATATCGCCTTTCAAGCCACGCCGACTGTCCAAAAAAGGTATAAAAAACACCATCAATGCCTATGCTCGATGCGCCAAACTTGCTCAAGATGCGGGTTATGATGGCGTAGAAATTATGGGTTCGGAGGGTTATTTAATCAACCAATTCATTGTAAAAAAAACGAACAAACGCACCGACGAATGGGGCGGAAGTTATGAAAATAGAATACGCTTCCCTTTGGAAATTATTAAATCTGTACGAGCAGCAGTAGGCGAAAAATTTATCATTATCTATCGCCTTTCGATGCTTGACTTGGTGCATGACGGGAGTACTTGGGAAGAAGTAGTGCATCTGGCAAAAGAAGTAGAAAAAGCAGGCGCAACCATTATCAATACAGGTATTGGCTGGCACGAAGCACGAGTACCTACTATTGCTACAATGGTGCCTAGAGGCGGTTTTAGTTGGGTCACGAAACGGATGATGGGCGAAGTGAACATCCCTTTAATCACCACAAATCGTATTAATACGCCCGAAGTTGCGGAAAAAATCCTAGCTGACGGACACGCCAATATGGTGTCGATGGCACGCCCTTTTTTAGCGGATTCATTCTTTGTACAAAAGGCAATGGAGAATAAATCCGACGAAATCAATACTTGCATCGGTTGCAATCAAGCCTGCCTTGACCATACTTTTGCTGGAAAAACTTCTACTTGCCTCGTCAATCCGAGAGCTTGCCACGAAACCGAATTGAACTATTTGCCCACCAAAAACAAGAAAAAAATAGCCGTAGTAGGTGCAGGCCCAGCAGGTTTGGCCGCAGCTACAATCGCCGCAGAGCGTGGACGACGAGGTGGATTTGTACGAAGCAAGTAGCGAAATAGGCGGACAGTTCAATATGGCAAAACAAATTCCGGGCAAGGAAGAGTTTTATGAAACGTTGCGCTACTATCGCCGACAAATAGAAATACAAGGCGTAAAATTGCATTTGAATACAAAAGCCGATATCGAAAAACTATCAACAGGAGGCTACGACGATGTAATTGTCGCCACAGGCGTTTCGCCAAGAGAGGTATCTTTTGAAGGCACAGACCATCCTAAAGTCCTTTCGTATATTGATGTATTGAAACACAAAAAGGAAGTAGGCAAATCCGTTGCCATTATTGGTGCTGGCGGAATTGGTTTTGATGTAGCAGAATATTTGGTGCATCAGGGCGAGTCGCCTAGCCTCAACGTGAAGCAATATCTCAAGGAATGGGGCGTGGATGATGATTATAAAGAGCCAGGCGGACTGCAACAACCGCAGCCAGAAGCTCCTGCTAGAGAAATATTTTTGCTCCAACGCCGAACGACCAAAGTAGGCAAAACACTCGGAAAAACAACGGGCTGGATACATCGTTCGAGCCTTCGAAGATGAAAAATGTCAAAATGCTCAAAGGCGAAGTCCAGTATCAAAAAATAGACGATGAAGGTTTACATATTATTGATAGGAGACAAAGCCGAAGTGTTGGAAGTAGATAACGTAATTATTTGCGCTGGTCAATTACCGCTTCGAGATTTGTATGAGCCATTGAAATCTAAAGGCGTTTCAGTACATTTGATAGGCGGAGCAGATGAAGCCAAAGAACTTGATGCTAAAAGAGCTATTGACCAAGGCGCAAGATTAGCCGCAGCATTGTAGTTTATTGTTTTAAAATAGTAAAAAAAATCTTTTAGCCTACTGAACACGTAAAACGAAACAAAGCCGTCTAATTAAAGTATAGCAGAATAACAATATAACAACCTGCTTACTAGCAGGTCTAACAACGAACCAAAATGAATGTAAAACTAGGACGAGGAAATTTTAATATTATAAAAAGTAAGAAGCTCATCGGCCTGAAGCAAATTCAGGCACGAGGCGTAGAAGCTGCGGATAAGCGACAAACCGAAAAGGTACATGAGAAACTCGGAGGCTTCAAGATATTGCAAGTTACAGAAGGCGCAGAAACTGCAGACCAAAGGCTTGACGAACTTCGTGAAGATAACGATGTGGAAATTGGAACGCACGTTTATCACCTTGAAGGCAGCGACAAACCGCTTGTGCCTACGGGCGAAATTCTAATTATTTTTAATCATAATGTAGATAAAGAAGAACAACTCCTCGTTCTGGATGAATTTCATTTGGAAATAGTAGAGCGCAGAGGCAAAGAACGAGTGATTGCCAAAGTAACTGCCAACTCTCCCAATCCACTCAAAACGGCAAACCTGTTACAAAACTCTTCATTGGTACTTGCTGCCGAACCTGACCTAGATACCT
>CALOED010000168.1:0-4454 GCA_942492005.1 uncultured Saprospiraceae bacterium | reverse complement strand
GTAACTTTTGCTCGCCCGTTTGCCACCTCTATTGTTTCCTCTTCATCGAAAGTGCAAGAGAAAGAAAATTTGAGGAAATAAGACGGTAGAGATATTATAATCCTGTGGTACGTCGTCAGGAATGAGATCGGAATCAGTAGATCCGTTTGGCACGAAGCGATGAATAATGCTCCGATTAAAAATATGGCTGTAAAAAATTTCATACTTTGCTTGCTTTGTTAAATATAAATTAATTTTTCTAATACTAATTTTTCGTCATTGAATATAATTCCTTTACTGCGAATTTCAGCAAATCATCTTTTTTATAAGATTTACGTAATTTAAAAACAGATTCGGAGATAAAATACTGGTCAGGTGCAATGCCATTAGTAGCCAATTCTACTCTACTCAACGATTTCAAATTTGCCACAGGAAGCGTCAAAACGTACTCATCATCCAATACAAAAACACTATAAATCAAACCCCTACCATAAGTATCGGCACCGATTATTTTAGCTCTTTTGTGGTGCTGCAAAGTCCCCGCTAGTGCTTCTGCTGCACCTACCGTAGCGGCATTAGTGAGTACTACCATCGGCAAATCGCACTGTTTTTGCCCCGTCGAAGCTATCATTTTCACCGCACTATTGCGGCTTTGCGTGAACGCCATGGGCTTTTCGCCCAAAAATAAACCTGCCAACATTTGCGCCTCTTTCAGATGGCCGCCAGGGTTTTGTCGCACATCTAAGATAATCCCTTTTACGCCATCTTTTTTCATTTGACCCAAAATTTCTAACACCCTAAATGCTGAACCTTCCGACATTTGCGGCAGCCAAATAATGCCTAGTTTCTTCCTTTTGTATTTAATGATTTGATAAAATGGATAGACATAAGGCTTCACAGTATCCGCAATTACGGAATAATTCAATAGTTTTCCGCCTCGCCCAATCAGCAAATTTACGGTATCGCCTTTTTCGCATACGAGCATTTTGCTTACTTCTTGAATGGAAGAATTTTCCAAAGATTTTCCATTTATCCCCAACAGTTCATCCCTCGGCTGAATGCCTACATTATATATAGGTGTGCCATAAAGCGGAGTCAAAATCTCCAATTGCCTACTTTTCAAATTGTAATTAAGGTTGAGCATTTCAATCAGCCCGATGCCGATATGAGGTGCGCCGCCGTATTTGCTTATCATGGCATTAAATTCAGAAATATGCTGAAAATAAATGGACGGGTCGTTTATTCGTTGCAATAATCGCTGCATCGTGCCTTCAAGAGTAGAAGAATCGCTGATGGATTTAAAAGTCTCCAAAGCTATGGTGTCAAGGTCTACTATTTCCAGATAATGATTATTTTCGATGGCGTTGAGTGCTTGCAGCGTCAATTTGCCAATGTATGGCTTTTGGGCATTTGTCATGCTGGCTACGAATAGCAATAACAGCATGACTAAGGTTGAATTTTTATTCATTAAAATAATATTAATAGCCACGAGTTGTACGGATGAAGGCTAATTATTTCGCATTCAGTAGTAAAAATTAATGGCGAAAAATAGATGAATTGATTAGACGAGTACTAATGACGATGAAAAGGTTAAAAACGTACTTATTTTTAGTTGAAATTTTAGGATTTATTATTTTTTAACACATTTTCATAAAAATTAAAACGCATTAGCTATCTTTGAACGCTAAAAGTAAAGATGATAATATAAATATAAGACTGACCAAATTCAAAATAAAACGTCTATCTAATCAGATTTTATCAAATCGGCATCAACTACATGAAAGAGAAACTCAAACTTTGGGCAACGGAATTTAAATACTTCATTAGCAGCAAGATTTTTTTAAAAAATTTTGCAGGAATGTTAGGCGTTGTAATCGGTACTATTATACTTATATTCCTTTTTATTAGGCTTTTTACTCGCCACAACTCTCATATCACTGTGCCTTCTTATGTCGGTAAAACGGTAGAACAGGCTAAGGGTTTAAAATCCAGCAGACATATCAAAATTATTTTGATTGACAGTGCGGCATACAACGAGGACCTGGCTCCGGGCGAAATAGTGTCGCAAGACCCTAGCCCCGAATCGCAAGCGAAAAGAGGACGAAATGTATATGTTACCATAAATCCTATTAGCATACCATTGACAGATGTTCCCCGAATTTGGGATTTGCAACTCAGCAGAGCAGAAACAATACTGGCTCGTGCCAAATTCAGATGGACTATCACTCGACGACCTGACCGAGCCGTAAATACTATCCTCGAAGTACAAGTCAAAAATGGCAATAAAACAACCACTATCAAGCCTTATCGTGATGCCGCTGATGCGCCTAAAGTGCCTCAAGGCACGGAGTTGATACTGGTAGTAGCGGAGAGTGGCGGCGTAGATGTTCAAATTCCTTACTTGACTTGCCTGACTTATTCGGAAGCCATGCGAGTTATTCGAAGCAATAATTTAGGAACGGGCGCATTGACCATTTTGGGCAATGTTTCGGATACCGCCAATGCTTATGTTACCCGTCAATATCCTTCTGCGTTTGATGGTTTGCCTATCAAAACGGGCGACCCCATCGACCTTTGGTTGCAAGTAGATAAACCTGCTAATTGTAATGATGATGATGTGATAGAAAATAATGATGGCGGCGAATATTAGATATATAAGTTGGCTTGCGCTATAATTATGAAATTTAAAACCATACAAAACGAAAAAAACATATTAAAACCTGCCTGTCGGCAGACAGGCTTGTCTGCCGACAGGCGTAAACTCTAAAAAAGGCATCGAAGACGCTACGAAAAGAACCTATTTTTTGTATGGTTTTAAAATTATGAAAAACGCTCACCTAAACGATAAAGGGTGGGCGTTTTTTTTTGCGTTTTTAGCAGATAACACGAAAAAAATCCGTGTCATCCGTGCTTGCCTGTCGGCTGACAGGCAGGTGTGAATCTACGTTTTTGTTCGTCTTTTTGGCTTGCCAAAAAAACTGTATGATTTTAAAACCAATCCAAACCATATTGAACCAAAAATATTTCAAGCCCACATCCACCAAAAAGCAGAAACTTTACATCTCTGTAAGTAGAAACGTTTAAAATTATGTAAATTTATATTGGAAATATAGAAGTTGTTTTTTTAGTTAAAAAAATGAAATGTATTGAAAAAACTTTCAAGAGTTACATTTTAAGAAAAACTTCTATCAACCTATTAATTAGCAAACCTATTGCCTAGTGACCGAAAAAGAAATAATAGATCTGTGCCGAAAAAATGACCGAAGGGCTCAAAAAGTACTTTTTGAAACCTATTCTCCCAAGATGTTTGGGGTATGTAAGCGGTATGTCAAAACCCGCGAAGATGCCGAAGATGTATTGATAGAAGGGATGTATAAAGTCATGGCGAATATTAAATCATTCAAAGGTAATGGCAGCTTTGAAGGTTGGATAAGGCGGATAGTAGTGAATGAGTCGCTGATGTTTTTGAGAAAGAAACACAACTTTAGACTCACTATCGAAATTAGTAATATTGAAATCAAAACCAATATATCCGCCCAAGACCATTTAGAAGAGCAAGATATTTTAAACTTGCTGAATAAACTGCCTACGGGTTATCGAACGGTCTTTAACTTATATGTAATAGAAGGATATAAACATAGAGAAATAGCTGATATGCTGGGGATTAGCATCAATACTTCCAAATCTCAACTGGATATTAGCCAAAAAACGATTTCGAGTTTCACTCAAACAAAATCAGTACCTCTATATGAGGTAGAAGCAGTAACTCAACTTATGGTGTAGCGAGCGATGAATAGTTGATTTTACACAAAAAAAATTGATTTGTGAATACAAGGCTAGAGAGAAAAAATGATTTTGGCCAAAAAAGATTAAAAATTAGAGAATGAACGATTTTAAATACAATAGAAACGATGACACGGCACAACTCTTTCGGGAAAATGGTGACAAGCTGACCCAAACAGCCACCTATGCAGTCATGGGATAGGTTGGAGCGAAAATTGGAAATGCGGCGGTTGAGAAAACGTACCGTGATGTATCGTTATACTTCTTTGGCAGCAGCAGTGATTGGCGTATTTGCCTCATTATGGCAATACGATTTGGTCAATACCGTAGTCGGCATAGAAGAAGGGGATAAGTTGGCTACCGAACAACCGCTGACCGAAGACGAAAGGAAAATAGCGGAAGCTATTAAAGAACATCGAGAAGAGCAACGTGTGGAGCAAGAAGAACTTGATAAAATAGTAGATAAAGATGTGCCTAGTAAAACTAAGGACGCAAAGCAAGGCACGAATAGAAGAGAAAACCCACCAGTTGTTAAACTAGATGAAAAAGCCAAAGAATAGCCCAACGGAAGCACCGGCTAAAAAGCTGGAAAATGCACCAAAACCCCAAAGCCCCGCAACGACTTCAACAAAAAACCAGATGGCTACCAGCCGCCTATCGCTATGGTGGATGATGATGTAGAACCTGTGGCA
>CALOED010000167.1:0-17828 GCA_942492005.1 uncultured Saprospiraceae bacterium | reverse complement strand
ATGATTACGATGCTTTTGATGCGATTGCCACGACCTATACCCGATGGTTTTTTCGATTTTTTAGATGATACTTTCGGAAATAGCACGTTGATGGTCAATCATCCTAAAGGTATTGAAGAGACCAGTTCTAAGGCATTTTTATTGGAAATTTCAAAGGTTTGTCCGCCAATTAGCTTGATAACTACGGCGGGTGAATTGGATGATTTTAAAAATAAATACGACGTAGTATTGAAGCCCTTGGAAAACTATGGCGGAAAAGGATTAGTAAAAATAGAAGGCGAAGAAGCAAAAGAAGCAGGCGAAAATTTGACATACAATGATTTCAAATCAAAGTACGAAAAAGAACCTATCTCTTATTTGGCGATGAAATATTTGAAAAACGTCTCTAATGGCGATAAGCGAGTATTGGTAGCTAATGAAATGGTAGTAGGCGCATCGTTGAGAATGCCAGCCAAAGGCAATTGGCTCGCAAATGTTTCGCAAGGCGGCTATGCCGTCAAGACAGACATAACGCCCGAAGAATATGAAATAGCGGCTTATATTTCGCCTATTTTGAAAGAAAAAGGCATTATTATGTTTGGCTTCGATACCTTAGAAGATGATGAAGGCAAACGGGTTTTGTCTGAAATTAATACATTGAGTATTGGCGGATTCAATGATGCTACACATCATTCGGGACATGATGTAGTAGAAGTAGCCGTCAAGCAACTATGGGATTTTTTAAATGAAAACCTTTAATAACATTTAATAATTAAATGGCAATAACAAAAATTAAAGCAGTAGAGGAAATCAATTTCAAGGATTTGCCTAATGGGAAAATTTATCGGTTTTGGTTCAATATCACTACCGACCCACTCGGAATGCCTGTGCAAGTACCTCTGATAGTCGCAAAAGGCACTGAAGACGGCAAAACGCTTGGATTGACCGCAGCCGTACATGGCAACGAGCTTAACGGTATTCCTGTGATTCAACGCCTCTTCAAAGAGATAGATGTCACGAAACTAAAGGGAACTATCGTTGGAATACCTGCGGTGAATGTGGTTTCGTTGATACGAAAAAAACGCCGCTTCAATGACGGCACGGACTTGAATCACATCATGCCGGGCAAAGAAGACGGCAATACGAGTCAATTCTATGCTTACCGCTTTTTTGAGTATTTGGTGAAGCAATTTGATTACTTGATGGATTTGCATACAGCGAGTTTTGGCCGTGTAAATTCGTATTACATCAGAGCCGATATGGCGGACGAAGTGGTGCGAAGAATGGCGATTTTACAAAATGCTCAAATCATTGTTCATAACCCGCCTTCGGATGGTACGCTGCGTGGTGCTGCCGACGAAATGGGGATTCCTGCAATTACGCTAGAGGTAGGTAATCCCAACTTATTCCAAAAAGGAATGATACGTTCTGGCTTGACGGGGATTCACAACTTGCTTTCTTTCTTAGAAATGACAGACGACGAAATAGATGAACCAACCGAAGCTACGGTGCTTTGCAAACGTTCGTACTGGATTTATACGAAAAATGGCGGAATACTTACCGTATTTCCTAAGTGTACCGATTTGGTCGAAAAAGGCGAACGCATCGCTTTATTGCAAAACATATTCGGAGATACCATCGAAGAATATTTTGCGCCCGAAGATGGAATCGTGATAGGAAAAAGCAACAGTCCAATCAATCAGAGTGGCGGACGTATTTTGCATTTGGGAGTGGTCAGAAAGCCGCATACCAGATAACCAGCGTTCAAAAATGGCATAAAAAAAGGGTAAGCTAGTGATAGCTTACCCTTTTAAAATTTAACCTTGAGATTAAAAAATTTGTTCCTTTTTGCTCAAAACTTTGCCGTCAGCACCTACTTTGTAAAAAATCATACGGTCGTCCGTTTCGATTTCTACTTCAAAATAAGTCTTTTCAGGTGTTTCGTATTTTGTGATGTCATTGTAAGAAGCATCGCCAAGAGAAGCAGTGAAAGTTTTTGGAAGTGCGTCTTCATTCAAGGTAGTGGTCGTTTCCTTCCATTCGCCCGCTTTGGTGAAGGTAGCGGTAGTGTAGTTGTCTTTAAAAATGAAATAGGCAGTGTAATTGCCTTCATCCAAATCCCAATCTACATCGTCAGCACCAGCAAATTTAGTTTCAAATGCTTTCTTTACAGAAGTTGTTACATTTACATCTTGCGCTTGTGCGATAGTTCCTAAACCTAAGAACGCAATCGCTAATAAAAGGATTTTTTTCATAATTTTTATCTAGCGTGTCAGCTAGAGCTTTATTGATTTTAATGAACAAAATGAATGATAAATAATAAGTCCTTAAACTGGATTTTTAATAAGATGTTGCATTTTTTTGAAAAATATTTTTTTATTTTTTTAGTTTCTATTATTTGTCTGATTATCAATTGGTTGTATCTGAAATTTTTTTTTTATAGTTTTGAATGTTTTACTAAAAAATCGCATCAAAAAAAGCCATTGAATTTCAAATGAAACTCAATGGCTTTTCTACCTCAATTTTTTCAAAATGATAATTCTTGAAAAACGTTTAATTTGCCAATTTTACAGCAATATTGAACTCTAAACTCAAACCTACAAAAGGCACGATTTCAAGACTTCCGTTAGATGTATTTTCTAAAAATGAAGCACCTGCGTTCACTCTCACGAAGCGATAAGCACGATAACCCAAAGAGGCATAAACCGGAATTTTGAAAATAGGTCCAGTATATTCTACGCCATCTTGGTCGCTGATATTAGATAAAAACGCACCTACCGACAACGAGCTTCTACTCCAAAACTCGGAGCGTCCGCCTTCTTTTCCGAAAGGAATAGACAAGCCAGCATAAGGCGCAGAACCATAATTGAAATTATTGAAATCGGTACTAAACATTGCACCACCATACCCAATATTCAAAGGCAGGTAGTTTTGCGTTTTTTCGGTCGGATAATCATTGATGTATTTATCATCCACCATAATGCTCAAATCGGCATTGATGTATCGCCCTACTTCGTTGTTGAGCAATTGGTTCAACTCTTCCAATAGCTGATTACGATAAAGCATCCTTTGGTCAGCTTTGCTATCTTTCGCTATTTTAGTCAATTTTACGTCGTCAAGCTGGTCCAGCTTGAGCGATACCAACTCCGAAAAACCTTCAAACTTATCGGAAGTACGAGTGCGATAGCGAGAGAAAATATTCAGTGTAATTTTATTCAAATCTTTTACTACTCGTTTTTCGCTTTTGACCAATTCGAGTTCTTTGTCTGAAACTTTGAACGCTTGACTGATATACATTCCGAAGGCTTCGTTCAGTTCTTTATACAGCCTTTTACGCTCGATATCGTCCGTAGGCTTATAGAATTTAAATTCAATATCATATTCTTTACTTTCTCGCAAATTGAAATTGATAGGAATACTAAAATTTAAACTTTTGCTATTTAAGCTTTTTTTCCAAAAAGTACTATAAATCGGGTCGCCTTTTTCTACGCCTTTTTTAGCATAAATATTGACTTCTACGTAATTGATATTATTATTAATCACGCCCGTCACTATAAAATTCTGGCGAGTAGGAAGCGGCTCATTTTCGCCAAAGCAGGATTTTTCATAATTCAATACTAAGGTTTCATATTGTGCATTTACATTAGTCATTAAGCAAAATGTAAGAAAGAAGAGAAGCATTTTTTTCATGGTAATTTGTGTTGTTTAATTCTTTGAGTATAACATATTTATAAGACTCTGTTATAGGCAATAGTCACCTTATTTTTAGGTTTTTCAAATGTTTTTTTCTGGTACATTAAAATCAGTCAAATGTTTAGAAATCAATCTTGTATAAAGAAAAGCTACCCTTTTCCAGCAGTTTCTTATTTGGTTTTTATTCTTTCATCCAACGGCGGCTTGCCCCGTTGCTTTCCAATGACAATATGTTTTTTTGCACGTCTTAGACGTGAGGGATAAAGAATTTCAGAGTCGCTGCGCTTAACTCTGAAACTAGCACAGAATTAAAAAGCACTTAAAAATTTCCAAATAAGAAACTGTTCCCCCCTTTCAGAAATAGCTTTTCATAAAAAACGAGATGACTATAGTAAAGCCTACCAGCCCAATAAATAAGCAAAAATCAAAGGTGCAACTATCGTCGCATCAGATTCTATTACAAACTTTGGAGTCTCAACGGCGAGCTTGCCCCAAGTGATTTTTTCGTTGGGTACAGCACCCGAATACGAACCGTAGCTAGTAGTCGAATCGCTGATTTGGCAGAAATAAGACCACATCGGCGTATCGTGTAGCTCCAAATCTTGATGCAGCATTGGGACGACACATATAGGGAAGTCACCAGCTATTCCACCGCCGATTTGGAAGAAGCCAACGCCTTTATCCGTTGCATTATCTCGATACCAATTCGCTAAAAACATCATATACTCAATGCCTGATTTCATGGTAGAAGCCTTTAGTTTGCTTTCCATGCAGTAAGACGCAAAGAAATTGCCGCAAGTAGAATCCTCCCAGCCTGGCACGATAATCGGAATATTGCGCTCGGCTGCTGCCAACAACCAACTGTTTTTTGGGTCAATCTGATATTTTCCTTTCAAATCATCACTCAATAGGATTTGATAAAAATATTCGTGTGGGAAATAACGCTCGCCTTTTTTGTCGGCATTCGACCAAGCGTCAAACAGATGGTCTTCGATTCTTCGCATCGCTTCCATTTCTGGAATACAAGTATCGGTTACTCTATTATAGTGATTGTCGAGCAACTCTTGCTCATCTTGAGGCGATAAATCTCTATAATTTGGCACTCGCTTATAATGGTCGTGTGCCACCAGGTTGAATACATCTTCTTCCAGATTTGCGCCAGTACAAGTGATAATATGCACTTTATCCTGACGAATCATTTCCGCCAAAGAAATACCTAATTCGGCAGTACTCATTGCGCCCGCCATGGTTATCATCATCTTATGCCCGTTGGCAAGTTGAGTTTCGTAAGATTGCGCTGCATCCACTAGAGTAGCTGCGTTGAAGTGTCTGTAGTGATTGAGTATAAATTGAGAAACAGGTCCTTTATCCATGTTTTTTTATTTTTAAAATAGTTTAGCGAAAAGTAAAATTTTATTTGGTTTTGGTAATTTTATCAAGCGAATACACTTTTTACTTAGTCTCTCTACGACTTCGCAGACAACTTAAATTTATAAGAAAGCATTTTATAATATAACTTAGCGGCTAAGAATTGCGGCGCATGAAAACCCTCAATTGGCGCAAGTTCTACAATATCAAAACCCACAACGTTTTTGGTCGCAAATACCTTTTTTAGATAAGTAGCCGTCGTGTTCCAGTCCAAACCACCCGGCTCGGGCGTACCCGTAGCAGGCATAATGCTGGGGTCAAAAGCATCTAAATCAAAAGTAATATACACGTTATCGGTCATCAAATCAATGGATTTTTTCATCCATTTCGTATTGTCAAACATCTGGTGGGCATAGAAAGTCTTCTTCTTATTCATGTATTGTTTTTCGTCCACATCCATGCTTCTGATGCCTACTTGTATCAAATTGCAATGCTGACCAGCATCAAAAACCGCACAAGCATGATTGTAAGGTGTGCCGCCATATTCGGGGCGTTGGTCGGCGTGTGCATCTATTTGGAGAACCGTCAAATTGTCGAAATGCTCATAAAAGGCTTTGATAATCCCAATGCTAACGGAATGTTCTCCACCAAAAAAAGTAAGAAATTTATTCTTGCCCAATAGCTTTTTAGTATTAGCATAAACGGCCGCCTACATTTCCTCGGCACTGGCAAAGCCATTTAGTTCTTTCAATATATGAATGCCCTCTTGATACACTTCCGAGTCGGTTTCAATATCGTAAAGTTCCATATTGTCAGCAGCATCCATAAAGGCTTCAAAGCCTTTGTCTGCGCCCTTTCCCCAAGTGCTAGTGCCGTCGTAAGGGATGGATTGAAGCCAAATTTTAGAAACTTCTTTTTTAGCAAATTGCTTTGAAATATTACCAAATGTTTTTTTTGACATATTACTTGATATTTTTAATGAAATATTTTGATTACAACCATGTTAAGCACTTGCTCAACTGCGACTGCCCACTATTTATGAATTATAACCTAAAATTTCCAGCATATCTTCTACGCTCTGTTCGTTTCGATATACCGTATCCACGTAGTTTCCAGTGTGGTCCCTATCTACGATTATCATTTTGGGCGAAGGAATAAGACAATGTTTGATGCCACCGTAGCCGCTGATAGAATCCTGATATGCTCCAGTATGGAAAAAACCAATGTATAGCGGTTCGTCATCTCCATTATTGAAATTGGGAAGAAAAACTTGCTGATTCATTTCCTCTGAATTATAATAATCCGAATGGTCGCAGCTAATACCGCCGATGTTGGCTTGACTGTATTCATTGTTCCATTTATTGACGGGCAAGAGGATGAATTTTTCGAGAATCGACCACGCATCGGGGATGGTATTCATCAGGCTATTGTCCACGATGTACCATTTTTCAGCATCGTTTTGCTGCTTTTGTTCCAATACCTGAAAGATGATTGCCCCACTTTCGCCAACGGTATATTTACCAAATTCGGTAAAAATATCAGGATGCTCAATATTATCGCCATCGCAAGCAGCTTTGATATTTGCTACTATTTCATTGATAATATATTCATAATCATAATCAAATCCGAGGTTGTTTCTAATAGGAAATCCGCCGCCCAAATCGAGGGCTTTTAATCCTGGGCATTCTTTTTTGAGCTGAACGAAGAGTTTCATTGTTTTTTGAAATTCGCCCCAATAATACACATTGTCTTTGATGCCCGAATCAATAAAAAAGTGCATCATTTTGAGCGAAAGCATTTCATCATCTTTAATGGAAGTATGATAAAAACTTAGTACTTCCGAAGGGCGAATACCTAGCCTAGAAGTGTAATAAGCCGACTGAGGCTCTTCGTTGATAGCTACTCGAATGCCGACTTTGAGCGGTGTGCTTAAATCAGAAGTATGCTTTTTTAGTCGCTCTACTTCGGTAATAGAATCGAGTACCAAAATCGAATTTTTGAAACCTAACTGGTTGAGTTTTACTATTTTTTTGAGATAATCTTCTGTCTTGTAACCATTATGAACCACGATGATAGAGGTATCAATATCACCTTCTTTGTATAACTTGAGTATCAAATCTATATCAAAAGAAGAAGAAGTTTCGAGGTGAATATCTTCTTTGAGTGCGGTTTTTACTACATGAGAAAAATGCGAACACTTCGTGCAATAGCAATAGTAATATTTGCCTTTGTATTTGTTTTTTTTGATGGCTCTCGAAAATAAATTTTTTGCTCGACGGATTTGTTCCCCAATGCGAGGCAAGTAAAGTAACTTGAAAGGTGTGCCATACTTTTCTATAAGATATTTTAGTGAAATGCCATTAAAATTCAAATAGCCTTCTTGCAAATCAAAACCTTTTTGAGGAAAATAATAGCTCTGATTAATTAAATCGAAATAAGTGTTTTTCATTTTTATATTGAATATTAGTGCTGTTTAAGAAAGATTTTTGAGGTTTACTCAAAATAATTAGCAAAGTAGTTTCGCATAATTTAGTAAAAAAACGAGACAAAGAACGTTTATTTTTTTAGAATCTTAGGGATAAATTTTAAGTGTTTTTAATAAAAATTGAGCTGCATTACTTTTTGTAAAAATATATAAACAATTTAAACTAAATTTATATTATTTTAAACAAGTGACTGTTCAAACAATGCGTAGTCTCAAATTCATTTTCTAGTTTGCAACTCTGAATAATTACCTATGAACGAATTTTTACAGACTATTATATTTTCTTATGAAGGCTATGAATTTAAAGTGCTAAATCTTTTTTTGATTATTTTAGCATTAGTCTTGATTCGGGTAGTAATAGCTTTGAGTAAGCGATATTTGGAAAAATACCTCAAAACCCTTGATATAGGGGAACAGCCCCAAAAAGTTATCATCAGATACATTCGGTCTATTATTTACATCATCGCTTTGATGCTGATTATAGCTAGTGCGGGTCTCAATGTGTCCAACATTCTTTCTTTTATTATTCTTTCTACCAATAAAAATGAAATTTCGGTAGCTAATATAGTCAGTGTTTTTATTATTGTCAGTCTATCGAGGTTTATAGTTTGGGTGTTGCTATTGTTGCTTTATGGCTATTATAAAAAAGAAAATTACGATATAGGCACTCAGTTTGCCATCAACCAAATACTGAAATACCTTATATATACAATAGCTTTACTCAGTAGTATTCAAGCATTAGGATTTAACCTGACGGTAATTTGGGGTGGTGCGGCTGCTTTGTTGGTTGGATTTGGACTCGGAATGCAAAATACGTTCAACGACTTGGTATCGGGCATTTTTATGCTAGTAGAGCGAGGCGTGCATGTAGGAGATATACTGGAAGTAGATGGAAAAGTAGGAAAGGTAAAAAAATTGGTATTAGAGCATCTCAAATAGTGACTAGAGATAATGTTGTGGTATTAGTGCCCAACTCAAAATTGGTAACAGAATCGGTGGTGAATTGGAGTCATAATGAGGAAAGTGTTCGATTTCGAGTGAGCGTTGGTGTGGCTTATGGTTCGGATACGGCTTTGGTCAAGCGTTTATTATCTCAAGTAGCGTATAGCCATCCGAATGTATTGAATACGCCAAATCCACTCATTCGATTCATTGGTTTTGGCAATTCTTCTCTTGATTTTGAATTACTATTTTGGGCAACAGTGAGCGAATTTAATTTTATAGAAGACATCAAAAGCGATTTGCATTTTGGGATTGATGCGGCTTTTAGAGCTAATAATGTTACGATTCCATTTCCTCAACAAGATTTGTGGGTGCGCAATTGGAATAAGTAATTAGGTTCTTTGAATTTTTTTTGCAGGAAATATTACTGAGACTACTCCATAAAACCACAAAAGTTGTGAGGCAACCAGTAATTATTAGTCTTACATTATCAAACGATTTTATGGTTAAATTGAAAAGCCAGGATGTAGCAGTTAAGATTTTTGAGAAAAAAATGTATAGTAGTTTGAAAAAAAAAATTATAAAAAACGATGAAATAGTTTTATTATAAATAGTTGTAAGCACAATGTAAAAAAAAAAAAAAAAAAAAAAAAAAAAAAAAAAAAAAAAAAAAAAAAAAATAAAACAATGACAGAAGTACAAAGCATAGAGGATGTTTCGGTGGCATTATCTGCTACTTACGAAAAAGTATGGGATACTAATGCAGAAGCCTTGCACATCGATACCATGGTGGAACAAGCGGACATGATGTATAAGGCAATAGAAGCGACTGCAAGTCATAGTAATGAAGTGCTGACGGAACATAAAGGATTGGAAGCAAGTGAGCAATTGCAACACGCCAAAATCATCTACTTTTGGTTAGAGGAGGCTAAAGACTATATGGTGGCTTGGCTCAATGTGATATTTGAACAGTACAAAGGCATCGTTTTGAGGAATGATAGAAAAATAGGCTCGGAGGTGTTGTCGAATTACAAAAATGATTCGGGGCAAGTTATTCATAAGGCACAAGCGCAACTGACACGGGCTTTTCAAAATTATCAAAAGGTTTCGGGTGATAGAAAATCAGCCGTAAAAAGAGAAGTAAGAAAATTATTGGGGCAGAAAAAACCCTTATCCGATTTATAAAAAAACAATTTGAAGACATCCGAAACCAATCTTTTGATTGCTTGAAAGGAATGGAAACCCCTCCTTGGAGAACAGTTATATCTCCAAAAAATAAATAAGATTATAATTGAGAATGTTGAAAATGCAGAAAAGCAAATTGAAGAACTAAAAAATATTATACAAGAATTAATAGATGCGATTAATAATATTAAAGTAGTTGAAAATTCTCAACAAATCGGTAAAATGATTTCAAAAGTGGAAACGGCAGAAGCTAAAATCAATTTTGAAAACTACCAAACCATCTACACGAAAGAAATAGAAGCCATTGTCGAAAAACTCTCAACGAAGCTAGAAATCCCCGTTATGATAAATGGCGGCATGATGATGCAGCGAGAGATTTTTATAAAAAAAAGAGTGAATCAGTGGCTGCAAGCAGAAATCACACCCTTGCTCTATGAAATTTGGGAGCTTCGAGACAG
Organism: uncultured Saprospiraceae bacterium; assembly: GCA_942492005.1. Lineage (GTDB taxonomy): Bacteria > Bacteroidota > Bacteroidia > Chitinophagales > Saprospiraceae > CAKZLL01. Next base: position 7,718 of record CALOED010000167.1, on the reverse strand, counting down.
CATGACGAACGGCGCACGTATGATTTTTATTAATCTAAAAAACCAACTATCCATACTTTCTACTCGATACAAAGAAGGAGGTTTGGTGAATAGCCAAAGTATTTCGACAGCAGCTATTTCGAGTACCTTCTTAGAACAACTCGAAGTCAAACTGCATAGCATTAGAGAGTACAGCCAAAATATAAATGAACGATTAGATGAGAGTTTCTTCATTTCTACGGTTTTTGACCTTTCTACGCCATTTCTCAAAACAGAAACGCAAACCTCCATCAATCAGTTGAGGCTGAACCAGAATCAAGTAAGTTTTAGAGTAAGAGAGTGGTGGAAAAAACAAGTTTTAAAAGTCAATCAATTTCAATCTTCGGTAGAAAAAGAAGAGCAACTCAGCGTATCGGAAAAGGTAGTGAGATACATCAAAAGCCGCAAAAGCGAAGAGGTAGATAGCCATTATCAGAATATTTTTCTGACGAAAGGTTACGTAGGTGAAGCCTTTTGGATAGGTAGGGAGGAGCAAATCGCTAGGGTAGGAGAAATCATTAATAACTGGCGAGATGGATTCCGAGGCGCAATTTTGCTGACAGGAAGCCGCTTGTCGGGCAAGTCGTTGTTTGGCGAAGTGATTAGCAAACGATTCTTTTTTAATCACACCTACCGCCTGTCGCCAAATAGCCAAATAGATATTGGAGGGAGAAAAACAGAAGTGGGCTATGATTTGGAAAAAATCCTGATGCCTATTAAGGATTTTTCTAAAGATAAAGCCATTTTAGTTTGGATTGACGACCTCGAACTCTGGTGGGATATTGACGTTTCGCTGAACAAAAACATCCGAACGCTCAAAAAATACATGGATTCTTATGCCCACGAAATATTTTTTGTAGTGAGTATCGAGTACGGTTTTCAAGGCGCATATCAATCAATTACACAGTATCGACAAAGTATTTCAAGCCGAAATTCAGATGGACGATATGGACGTAGAAGATATAGAAAAAGCCATTTCTATTCGTCATGGTGCGACGCACAAAACCCTTATCAATAATAAAAACGAACCGCTTTCGCCACCAAAATTTTCCAAAACGATTCATAAAATCTACAAATCGGTAGATGGAAATATTGGAGAAGCACTGATGATGTGGGCGAGCTCTATCGAAAAAAAGGAAGATAATAATGTAGAAAGCAAGTTTGTAGAAACTTACTCCTTGCCCGACTTCTTAAACCCGAGTGTAGCGACGCTTTTGGCTTCCATTATTTTACAAAAACATACCAATGAGTACCGATTGCGAAAGTTGTTTGGACCCGCTTTTAGTCAAAAATACGCTGGTATGATTAAGCGCATGATTAGCCTCGGAATCTTAGAACGAAAAATTGATGGCTGGCTAGAGGTCAATGAAATAGTCGCCAATAAAATAGTAGATATGCTTATTCGGAAGAAATACTTGCGTGAAAAATAAGCTCACATTTCTAGGATAAACCTACTTTTTAATCTTTAAAAAGAAATAAAATGCCATCATTCTCATGGTTTAATTTTTTGGTTGTAGCTGCGGTATTGGTCATTAGTTATTCACTAATGCGGCTGATTCATACTTTTCTTATCAAGAAAACAACCAATAATATTTGGATAGAAAAGCTCAGTCAAGCTATTTACATTATTTTAAAAATCTATGAAATCATTACAGGGCTTATATTGAGTGCTGTTTTTGTTTTCATCAATCCGCCTTTGCACGGCTTGATGCTGCTAGTCACTATCATTTTTGGATTTTCTCATATTCACAACTACGTCAGTGGTCGCCTTGCTATGCTAGAATCTGAATTGACTATTGGCAAACGACTGAAAATAGGAGACGCAAAAGGAGTGATTGTAAAAATGAGTAATACGGGCTTGCAACTGAGAACGGCAACGGGCTTACGATTCGTCAATTACTCCCGATTATTCAAAGAAGGCTATGATTTGGTAGCAGTAGAAGAGGTAGGAGGCTTTTACCTGTTTCAAATCAAACCAACGTCCAAAGTCTCGAAAAACAATCACTTGCTTTGGCTGCAAGATGCTTTTCTGACTACGCCATACATTGACCCTCAACGACTTCCAGAGTTGAGCATTGATGAAAATACGCACCTCATAGAAGCTAGAATCTTACTCAGAGAAGACAACGACCTCAATGAGTTAGTAGAATTGGTGAAAGAATGGGGCTACGATTGTTCTACTAAAATTGATTTGTAAAATAGACAATATTCTGTTTTAGGTGTGCGGTACATACAAAGCTACTCAAAATCAGTAAGCTGCATTTTGCACCATACCATTTTTTTAAAATAAAGTCTGATAGGAAGAAGAATAAAAATTGCAATAAAATAAAAATCAAATAATGGAAATATTAACGTCTTATAATATAATAATAGAGGCATCTACGATAATTATATTGTCGTTTTTCTTTGGAGAATTGGCGAACAAGACCAATATCCCTTCTGTTTTGATGCTCATTGTTTTGGGCATTGGGCTAAAATTTGGATTGGATGCACTAGGGCAGGGGCATTTAGATTTCTTTCCTATTTTGGAAATACTAGGCATTGTCGGGCTGATAATGATAGTCCTCGAAGCCGCCTTAGAGTTGGAACTCAAACGAGAAAAACTCATCCCAATAACCAAAGCCTTTGCCATTGCACTCATTGGCTTGCTGGCTTCTACATGGGTAGCGGCACTTATTTTGCACGAATTTATCCCAGAAATGGATATGCAGCGAGCATGGCTCTACGCTACGCCTTTATCCATTCTTTCCAGTGCCATTATTATTCCGAGTGTAGCAGGGCTAAGCGATTCCAAAAGAGAATTTCATATCTATGAAAGCACGTTTTCAGATATTCTTGGCATTATGGTCTTCTACTTTTTGGCAGGCCAAATAGATGTTGGACACGGAGACCATGGCGGAGGACACGAAGGCGGAGGACTTCTTGGCTTTTTCTTCAATTTGGCATTAACTATCGGTATTTCCGTTATAGCAAGTTATGCGATAATTCTTATTTTTCAGAATATCAAAAGCCACGTCAAGCTATTTTTAATGATAGCAGTTTTACTTTTGCTATACGCTATTGGTAAAAAAATGCACTTATCTTCATTGATTATCATTTTGATATTCGGGCTGATAATTGCTAATATGAAACTTTTCTTTCAGGGCAAAATGAGCAAATGGCTCAAAATAGAAAAAGCAAAACACATCTACGAAGGCTTGCACATTATCACGATGGAAACCGCCTTTGTGGTGCGCACTTTTTTCTTTGTAATTTTCGGTATTACTATTTCATTAGCAACGCTTTTTAGCTCGCAAGTAGCCATCATCAGCGGATTGATTATTTTATCCATATACGTTATCCGATTTATAATTTTGCGCCTCTTTTTGGGGAGCGACATCAATCCGCAAGTGTTTATTGCACCACGAGGATTGATAACGATATTGTTGTTTTACTCTATTCCGAAAGAAGTAGAAGTAGAAGGTTTTAATTCTGGTATTTTGTTATTCATCATCATAGCTACCAGTTTGATTATGACTTTTGCTATGATTTACGATAAGCGAAAAACCTCAAAAGCTATACGAAACGCTCAAACGAATCCAGTAGGTTACACTAAATGGAAAGTACCAACAATTACTCAAGAACCAAAAAAATAAAATCATTTTTTTTACGAGGTAACTCCTTGAAAGCCCGCTATTTAACACTTGTGGCTTATTTTAGAATTGATTTTTTTGCTAAAAAACTTGTATGATTCTAAAAATGATTTTACATTTGTAGCGGGAACACAGTCAGCTCCTGCCGAATCCCCCAGGTGTTAACGCAAGCAAGGGTAGGTGGTCGTAGCGACTGGTGTTCTCAATTTTTTTTCCTTCATAAAAAGCCTCTTAGATTCTTAAAGTCTAAGAGGTTTTTTTTATGTTTTTTTATATAAAAACACTTCATCTTGCTTTTAAAGGAAGTGTGCAATAAACCATTTTCTTTTATTACTTTTGCCCTGATTTTTAATACCGACTAAAAAAAATACTGGAATGAAATTCTTTATAGATACTGCAAATCTTGACCAAATCAAAGAAGCCCGTGATTTGGGCGTTTTGGATGGCGTGACTACAAATCCTTCCCTAATGGCAAAAGAAGGCATTAGCGGAGAGCAAAACATATTGGACCATTACGTAAAAATCTGCGAATTGGTAGATGGCGATGTCAGTGCCGAAGTTATTTCTACTGATTTTGAAGGTATGGTGAGAGAAGGCGAACGCCTAGCGGCTTTGCACAAAAACATAGTGGTGAAAGTGCCGATGATTAAAGATGGCATCAAAGCGATTTCATACTTTTCAGAAAAAGGCATCCGAACCAATTGCACATTGGTTTTTTCGCCGGGTCAAGCTATTTTGGCGGCAAAAGCTGGCGCAACTTACCTCTCTCCGTTCATTGGTAGAGTAGATGATGTTACGTGGGATGGAATGGATTTGATTGAGCGTATTGTCAATATTTACATGAATTATGGCTTCGAAACGCAAGTATTAGCCGCTTCGGTTCGCACCTCTTTGCATATTGTAAAATGCGCTGAAATGGGCGTAGATGTGGTTACTTGCCCGCTTAATGCTATTTTAGGACTGCTTAACCATCCTTTGACGGATATAGGGTTAGCGAAATTCTTAGCAGATTACAAAAAATCAAATGCTTAGTTTGTATTTAAACTAGAACAAAAAAAAACGCTGATAGGATTTCAAATCTTATCAGCGTTTTTTATGATTAATATGTCTCAAAACTAAGCCACCAACTTCGTCTCTTCCATCACTTTCATAAAAGAGGCGACCAAAAGCGTCAATCCAAAACTAATCACTGCGAAAAATTTAGTCATTTCTATGGCCCACAGGCTAGGCGTTTGGAAAGTAGGAGTCCATTCTATTTGATTATTGATAGCTTCTTGAGAATAATGATTGGCAAGCCACGATTGCTTGGCAAATTCCAAAGCCTTTACCGACCATTCGGGGTCAATGTAAGTAGCTTCAATATAGTGAGTAATCCCGACCATTGCGCCTAAGCAAAGACTAAAAATCAATCCTACGGTAAGCGTAGGCAAGAATTTTAGTTCGTGATTTGGATGTTTTTTATTAAAAAATTTAAACGCCAAATATTGCCCACCTATGAGCAAAAGAAAAGCAGTAATAACGGCAAGTATATTTCCTTGCACCCTATCGGCATTGGATAGAAACACAAATCGGATGAAAATGGTAATAGCTCCGACGGCAAGGCCATATTTCAAACCCGTAAATACTATCCGTTGAAGGTTGTTTTTATTTAGGAAATATTTTTTCATGTCATTATTTGTTAAATAGAGAAGTTTCGGAATATGATTAGTATTAACGTCATTTTTAAAATTAAAATTATAAAAACTCTACAAAATAATCTTGCGGCAAGGCTGGCACTAAAATCCAATTCATGGTGCAGGTATAAGGCTCGCAACCTCCAATTTCTTTCACCAATACTCGATAAACGTATTTTTTATTGGCTTCATCCAGAAATACAGTCCTTGAAAAAACGGTTTCACAACCAGTACCACACACCTGTAACCCAGCAAAGTATGTCGTCCGAAGTCAATCGAAGGTGGAGAAGCGTTGGAGCAACTAGGCATTTCTAATGAGTCCGCCAAAAAATCGGGCATCACTTCCATATAGATTTCTTCGTTGTTGATTACATATCTGCCATCTATTATTTTGCTATGGCATTCGCCAACACTAAACTCTAAAAAGTCGAGCTTCGGCAAATCATTCAAGGAATCGCAGCCATAGAAACCTATCATTATACTTAAACCTAGCGACCAAAACATTAATTTTTTCATACTACTGATACTTTATTCTAAAAAAAAACATAAGATGCAAAATGCAACTTGCTGATTTTGAGGGGTTTTGTGTGCAGCACACACAAAACAAAATAGTACCTCTTATTTGAGTGACTTTCTTTTTTATCTAATAAACGCAGTGGTTCATCAAAAATGTTGCTTACATTTAACCAAAAGTCTGCTTTTTTATCAAATTGTAAATGTAGAACTTGCTTTAGACATATTCTTTAAAACCATAAAAATACAATACAATGGCTGTGCCTATTTTAGAAATTAGAAATTTGACCAAGAAATACCGCTCCATCACTGCGGTGAATGGTCTATCGCTGGATGTTCATAAAGGAAGCGTTTATGGTATTTTGGGACCAAACGGGAGCGGTAAAACGACTACACTCGGAATGGTAACGGGAATTATCATGCCAAATGATGGTAGTTTTCAGTGGTTTGAAGGGCAATATGCACCTCACGAGGCTCGTCAGCGAATAGGGACTTTACTCGAAACACCGAATTTTTATCCTTATATGAATGCGGTGAAAAATTTGGAAATAGTGGCACATATCAAAAAAGTAAAAAATCCACGTATTGACGAATTGCTAGAACTGGTAAACCTCTCTGAGCGCAAAAAATCTGCCTTCAAAACCTATTCATTAGGAATGAAACAACGCCTTGCCATAGCTGGCGCAATGGTGGGCGACCCCGAAGTTTTGATATTCGATGAGCCGACCAACGGGCTTGACCCACAAGGAATTGCAGAAGTGCGTGAAGTAATCAAAGAGATTGCAAGCATGGATAAAACCATCTTGATGGCGAGCCATATACTGGATGAGGTGGAAAAAACTTGCTCTCATGTAGCGATTATCAAGAAAGGGCAATTGCTGGCACAAGGCACAGTAGGAGCGATTATTAGCGATGATGCGACGCTAGAGGTAGCGGCAGAAGATATGTTTGCGCTCGAAAATGCCATCAAAGCTATTGAGACTATTCGCAGAGTAGAAATATCGGATAAGTGTTTGACGCTCTCTATACCTAAAGATTTTAACGCTGGAGAAATCAACCGTTTGGCATTCCAAAAAGGAATTGTCCTAACGCATTTGGTAAAGCGTCAGCGTAGTTTGGAGGCGGAATTTTTGGAAATTACGAAATAATTGAAGCTCAAATTAGCTACTGCCTTTTTATTTAAAAATTTAAAAAAACTTATCCGAAAACGGATTGATAATAAAAAAATAGGATGTTGCATTTATTACAACTAGAGTGGAAAAAACTACGAAGCTATCGACTGTTTATAGTTTTGGTGGTTATATATATGGTATCTATGCCAACGATGTACTTGTCGGCGGCAAATATGGGATTTGACCAATTGCCAGGCGGAACGAAAAGTTTATATATTTTTCCGAGTGTTTGGAAATATTTAGGATATTTGGGTAACTGGATGACTTTCTTTTGTTTCGGCTTTTTGGGCGTTACGTTGGTCACTTCAGAATTTACGTTCAAAACCCTTCGGCAAAATATTATTACGGGCATGAGTCGCACTTCGTTTTTTCTGAGTAAAGTGTATATCATGTTGGCAATCAGTGCTTTTGCAGCTTTGTATTATGCTGTTTTAGGTTTAATATTTGGTTTTATTAATACGGATTATGTTATGGAATCGAGGGTGATGGCAGGTTTAGAGTATATTCCTCGTTACTTTTTGATGTGTTTCGGTTATATGACTTTTGCCTTTATGCTGGGTTTGCTTATTCGCCGTTCGGGAATAGCTTTATTTGGCTATTTTACCTATGTTTTGATTGGCGAATTGATATTGAGGTATTTCGTTCATGTCAAATTATTTGGGCGAGGAAATGCGATGAATTATTATCCGTTGAACGCTATGGAGGATTTA
>CALOED010000166.1:0-3000 GCA_942492005.1 uncultured Saprospiraceae bacterium | reverse complement strand
TTCGATGGGTTTTATTTTCATTGCTTTTAATATTAATGCTGCAAAAGATCTCAAGCGGGGCTAAAAGAATATCAAGATATACTTGACCAGCCATAAGTTTTAAAAAACTACACCTATGCTCAACAACAAATTACCGCAATCGCAAATACTCGGCTTTATCTGCTATGGAATTGGTGTATCAGGCATATTGGTCATATTAACCATTTTACCAGACCTTTGGGGCGAGCTTTCTGAGGGGTCGGGCTTTATTGGTGGACTATTAATCTTGACTGCGGCTTCTATTTACATCGGCTACGGAATGATGACTTTTCAAACGTGGGCAAGGGGCGGTATTACAATTGTCGTTATTTTGTTGCTCATTTTTAGCGTGTTTCTAGCTTTTTCTATACTCAGTGGTGCTGAAACTGAAAGACATATTTCTATAAGTGACATTCTTAGTGCATTGAGTTTTTTAGTTTTTGCCGTAGCTATATTGGGTGGTTTTCTGTTGCTTTTATACAATACGCCTATCAATAAAGAAATGGAGCAGTATGCAGACAAAGAGGCTTATGATGATATTTTAGATGATTTGGAGGATTGAGAGGGTGGTTTTATTTTTTTCAAATTTAGTACAAAAAAAAGAGCGTTGAATGCAAATAGCACCAACACTCTAAATTAAACTCACCACAATACATTGTACGAACAGTCAAAGACTATACCGAATGGCATATCCTACATCGTATTTAATATATATTTTTTATCTTAAATCTTAAATATGGTCTCAAAAATAGATAATGATATTTATTCAAATATTTAGTTCTTTGCTAAACAACACCTTACATTAATTTGACATTACCTAAATTTAATCTTATAATAAAAAATAAAATTTGAAAAATCATGGAAGAGCGAATTATGACTTTACATCCTGCAAGGAAAAAAGGTGTAAATATCCTAAAATGGAAATATGATGTCATAAAGACACATATCTTAAAAATCATGGAAACCGAAGGAGAAATTGCCTATGAGGATTTGTCGGATAAAATGGTGGCGCAACTCCAAGATAGTTTTGAAGGCAAGGTAATTTGGTACACCGTTTCTGTAAAATTGGATTTGGAGGCAAGAGGAATCATAGAACGTATTCCGAAGACTAGCCCGCACCGCTTGAGACTTGTTTTGAGCGGTGAGTGAGTATAAGTGATAAACTATTCACAAGGGATAGATAGCTTATTATTGTTTTAATATTTTGAAAAACAATGGGTTGATTAGTTTAAATTTTCAAAACTAATCAACCCATTGGAGCATTAAATTTCAACTTTCATTTCAGTTTGCTCGGCTACTTATAGCAAATTTTATAGTATTACTTTACAATTTGTCATCTACTTCTTTGAGTTCTGCTTCATTCACTTCACCGAACCATTTTTGGAGTTGTTCACGAGATTTTTCACGAACCTCATTATTGATGAAAGCTGCTACTGTTACCAATCCGAAACTCAAAACTCCAAAATCATCCGTGAAGCCCAAGAAGGGAGTCAAGTCGGGAATGGCATCAATCGGAGCTATAAAATACGCCAACGTTCCCGTAATTACACGTTTTGCCCATCTTGGCGTGTCTTTTCTACGATATGCGTAAAACATCAAAAGGGCAGAATAAACCACTTTTATGCTGAGTTTTTTTGCATATTTCGTGATCTTTTCCCACAGATTTTTTTCCTTAATGCCCTTCTCTGCGTGTTCTTCTATATTTTCGTTCATCGTTTTTTCTGTCATCTTTATAAACTTTAAATGCAGTAGTTAATCTTACTGCCTACCTTTTTTTAGAAGCGAATTGGAGTTGAAAGTTACATTTTTTCTGATTATCAATCCGATTAAAATGACAAACCTTCGATTCCAATGGATTTGAAATCGAAGATTTGATAATTTTTTAATAAAGCCCAACGGCTAACATCACTAAAGTACAGGCAATTTCTGTCTCAATTCCTTTCTCTTCCGCCAGTTGAATAAGCTCACTATTTTCCGTACCTGGATTGAAAATAATGCGTTTGGGCTGCAAGGTATTCAAAATATATTCATAGTAGTCTTGCTGTCGTTTTGGATTCAAATACAACGTTAAGGTATGCACATCTTCTATATCAGGCGTACCGTTGAGTATTTCAACACCAGCAATTTCACCTTCTTGAAATCCTATCGGAACAGCTTCAAATCCATTATTTTGGAGTTTATGCACTGCTTTATTAGAAGCTCGATGTGGCTTTTTGCTTACACCTAACACCACTGTTTTTTTGTTTTCCATAAGTATAAAACAACAAAATGAAAACTTAGTTCGCTACCCCAAAACTATAATGGCGCAGTTATTACACCTACGACCAACTCATCATCTACCGTTAATTCTTCATCTTTCATCTCGTTCCATTCTTTCAATTGAGTAACCGTAGTATTGAATTTTCTGGCTATAAAATACAATGTATCGCCCGACCTTACTTTGTATTTTCGAGCTACTCCATTAATGATACTTCCTTTTTTTTCTTCGTATTGCCCATTGTCAATTCCTTTTTGGTCGTATTCTTTAGGGATGTCGGTTTCTTCTTTGTACTTATATTCTGCAATTACTGTTGTCTTATTGGGTTCATTTTTATTTTCTGTTACCACTTCTTGCGGAACGTATTTTTTCTTGGCCGTTGCTATCACTTCAAACTTTTTAGCCGTCGGCTGTTTTATGATGTCGCCTCCTTTTGCCGTGTTTTCGCCATCTAGTTGATTATTATAATCTGGTGGCGTTTTTCCATTGTATCGAGCAATCACCTCTATTTTACTATCCGTATTGGCTTTTGCATCGCCCTTTGCCGTGTTTTCGCCTTTAATATTAATATTATAATCTGGTGGCGTTTTTCCATTGTATCGAGCAATCACCTCTATTTTACTATCCGTATTGGCTTTTGCATCGCCTTTTGCTGTGTTTTCGCCTTTAATATTAATATTATTATAGTCTATCGGAGTATCTGATTTATATCTGGCTATTATATC
>CALOED010000165.1:0-10766 GCA_942492005.1 uncultured Saprospiraceae bacterium | reverse complement strand
TGGAAATACCTTAAAGGAAGCATTCACGAGTAATTTGTCGGTATTCACTTGGCTTTGCACATCAAAAGTATAAGTCTTTTGGCAGCCATTCGCATCCGTTACAGTCAAAGTATAAGTGCCAGCAACTAGATTTGAAATATCTTGAGTAGTCGCATTATTTGACCATAGGTAAGTATAAGAAGGCGTACCTCCATTAATCGAAACATCAATAGAACCATCAGGAGAACTAGCATCAAATTGATTGACAATAGTGGTATCTGAAAGATTGATAGCTGAAGGTTGAGAAACAGTGATACTTGAAGTAGAAACCGTGCAGCCATTCGCATCCGTTACAGTACAAGTATAAGTACCTGCCGAAAGACTGTTTAAATCCTGAGAGGTAGCCGTATTGCTCCAAAGGTAAGTATAGCCGCCCGTTCCGCCCGAAACTGACAAATCAATCGCTCCGTCTGCACCATTATGACAAGAAACATTCGTTGTTGCGTTTGAAGTAGCAATGACAGAAGGTTGCGTAATTGGAATTGCACCTGTATTGACAATACAGCCATTGGCATCGGTGATAGTACAAGTATAATTCCCTGCTTGAAGTCCTGAAATATCTTTCGTCGTTGCGTTATTGCTCCAAAGGTAAGTATAGCCGCCTACGCCACCCGAAACATTTAAACTAATACTTCCGTTAGCTCCTCCATTACAACTGACCATGCTAGGCGTTACCGTTGGGCTAATCGCACTCGGTTCTGTAATGATAATAGCACTTGTGGTAAAAACGGTAGAATTTCCATCAGTAATGGTACAAGTATAACTGCCCGCAGGAATGTTATTTAAATCCTCTGTGACAGCATTATTACTCCAAAGGTAAGAATAGCCGCCTGCACCGCCCGAAACCGTTAAATTAATAGAACCATCTGAGCCGCCATGACAAGTGACATTAGAAGAAACATTGGAAGTGCTAATCGGTGCTGCTTGCGTAACTGTAATGGTTTGAGAGCCTACGCCCGTGCCGCTTACCGTAACTGTCCCCGTTCTTGATGCGCCTGTATTGGCAGTATAATTAATATTAAAAGAGCCATTGTTGCTACCCGAACTCGCTGAAACAGTGAGCCAACCAGCACTAGAGACCACCGACCAACCCAAATTGGACGTGACCGTAATCGAAGCACTTCCCGAAGTGTGCGCAGGTAATACCGACGTAGGAGATACGCTCAACGTTGGGGATTGTAATGTGGAGAAAGTAGAAATACTACTTGCAGCACTACTTGTTCCGTTGCCGCAATTTGTTGTTACTCGCCATTCGTAAGTAGCATTTGCCGTCAAACTTGAAGCCAAATAGCTATTGGTGCCGGCCGTTGCAGAACTCCAAACACTCGTGCCGCTAACTCGCCATTCTACGGTATAATTCGTTACATTACTCACTGCTCCCCAGTTCAATGTAGCACTTGTAGTTGCCACAGCACTAGCAGATAAACTACTTGGCGTACCGCAGATGTATGAAGTAGTAAAATTGTGAATTGAACTGTAATTGCTCGTTGTACTGTTCGGACAATTGGTTTGGATGCGCCACTCGTAAGTCGTGTTTGCCGTTAAACTCGAAAAGGCATAACTAACTCCCGTTACCGTAGTAGAGTTCCAAACGCTCGCTCCGCTAACTCGCCATTCTAGGGTATAATTTGTTGCATTGCTGGCTGCTGTCCAACTGACAGTAGCCGTAGAAGCAGTAACACTCGCTGAATTTAAATTACTAGGGTCGCCACAAGGGATAGCCTCCCAATGAAAATCATCAATATAAAGCTCAAAAGTACCTGGCCCGTGCATAAAACCAATATATTGATTATTGCCAATAAGCGCAGTGTTAGACATCAAGACGGTATATTCTGAAAATGACGTTGTAAGATTATTATTCTCAATAGTATCATAAGGCGTAAAAGTATTGTAATCCGTAGGATTGGAAAGCGTGCCTATAATGAGCGTTTCCGTTGTTCCGCCTTCTCTAGCCGCTCTAAATCTAACTTGGTTGAGACCCGATGGCAAATCTGAAAAAGCAGGCGTAACAAGCATGGCTACATCTCCTCCCGTAATATCTCCATCATTCAACTCAATAGCATTTGGCGCATTCGGGATAGTTGCCCCGTGGTCAGTAGAAGTTACAGAAAAAACATCATCGTTGCCGTTGTCTATTTCATTCCAACAACTTGCAATATTGGGCGCAGGTACGCCGTCAAAATGTTCGATATACGGTGCGGTAATCGCTGCACACGTAGTAGAAAATGTAAAAGGCCCAACCCAAGCACTCGTGCCAGAAATGCCACAATTATCTTGAACATAAAAATCATAAGCCGTAGAGGCAGTTAAGTTCGTTAAAATATAAGGATTAGTTCCTGTGTTGCTAATCGTTGTCCCATTTCCTTGTGTAAATCCTGATGCTCCCCATTCGATATTCCAATTGGTTGCGCCGCCAGTTGTCCAGGCCAAAGTAGCCGTTGAAGTCGTAACGCTCGAAACGCTAAGGCCAGAAGGAGCATTACAAGAAGTAGGATTGAATACAAAATCGAAATTAAATCCGTTATTGCTCCAATTGTTATCCCATTCAAAATAATAAGTAGTGCCGCTTGTGACTGCAAGCCCTGTAACTTGTGAAGCCCAAGCATTCATGCCGCCTACCGTCATTAAGCAATCATCATCATTAAAAGCCACTTGTGTCAAAGTGCCACAACTGCCGCTATATATCCAGAGTCGAGTATCAACCCCATAAAAACAAGAAGCCACATCTATTGTACCATCCGATGGAGCGGTAAAATACCACCAGTCGGCATTAGTTGCATTATTACTACAATTAAAACAACCGCCACCACTAGAAGTACCATCGGTCAAATAAGTTGCCGTTCCAGTGATTTGTTGAGCCGTTGCGCAGGTTTCGCCAACAGTAGCACTACCTCCACCAGTAGATACATAAGTGCCTAACGATATTTTATCTATTGCCATGTCACTCTCATAATTGCTACCCGTAGTACCAACAAATCGCAAAAGAACCGTATCCGCAGAATAGGCAGATAAATTGACCGAGTCAGGATACCAATTGTTGGTTTGGTTGCCCGTTTTGCTCCAAAGAGAAGTCCACGTAGCCGAAGAGGACGGTTTGATTTGTAAATCAAGCGTTCCCATAGTTGCGCCATACAAGTGGTAATAAAATCCAAAGTAGTAATTGCCATTTGTTACAGTAGTCAAGTCAAAGCAAGGGCTTTCAAAAATAGCTACTTTACTCGGATAGTTGGGCGAAGAGGCTTCGGTGTACATATAGTAAGTCCCGTCAAAAGCTGCTCCTGGTCCAGTGCCACTCGAAGTAGTTGCACCACTTTGATTTGTCCAATCAAAATCATCACTCCCATTTTGTGACCAAACGCCAATTGTATTTTCAAAACTTTCGGTATAAGGGTAAGTATTGACAAGGTTCGTACAAGCAAGAGCAGGCGGATTCGAGCCATAACTAAACGTGACATTTGTGCCGCTTTCAATGATAGTATGAACGGTAATGCCCGATGCACTACCATTATATGTATTGGAATTAGGATTAGAAGAAGCATTGAAAGTCGTATTGCTGGAGCTTCCGGGATACAAATCGCCAGCGTCGCCGTCATTTGTCCCACTATCCATATCCGCATTGCCATCAGCGGCTTCCAAATCCACGAGTTTGTGCGTTTCGTCCGAGTTAGTGGTTTTATTATCATCAATATGCCAAATGGCGAGTCCTTCGCCATCGAGATACAAATCCCAGCCGACCTTCTGCCTATTTTCTAATAAAAAGGACTCGCCTGTAACGGGCGTTGTAAATTTATAATACTCAGGAGTAGTGCCGCCAACATAATCCATATTGGTAATCGTGCCATTGCCTGTAAGTACGGTTGGCGTTATCCAATTTAAATCATTTTTACACCAAGCAGAAGGTTGAGCAGGCGTTTTACCGCTATTGTTCCAAGTTCCGCCAGCCATCAAACACCAATCTCCAATACCTGACGAAGAACCATCCGTATCGTATAAATCGGGTAAACCCAACGCATGACCAAACTCATGGCAAAGTACGCCAATATGAGTAATTAGGTTAGAGGAAGAGTATCTTTCTGCTTGAATGATGTAGTCATTCACTAAAACACCATCATAAGTAACCGATTGACTCCCTGAGCTAAGTGTCCAGCGATGCGACCAAATATCATCATCATCACCCGATTCTTCTCTTCCTCGTCCTGCGTGCATGACCATGACTACATCTACTGCACCATCACTATCTCCATCGTATTGCGAAAAATCAACACCTGCGGCTTCTGCTGCATCTACGGCTTGCCTAATTAAAGGAATCGTAGCTGCAAAACCATTTCCATATCCATAAGTTGCTCTTGTGCTATTAGAAGTGTACCAGCCTTCTACGGTGGTATTAATGGTCAATAAACCATTTGAAACATCGTAATAATAATCCTTGAAACTTCCCGAATTACCATTGACGCTGTATCCGTTTTGGTTGGCAAGGCTTGTAAAGTTGGCTTTGGTGTACGTATTGCTATAATCTGTAAACTTGATAAGTATCATCAAGGCTTTTTGAGTACCTGTGGATGGGAATACATTTCCAACGGGTCCATTTCCTGTGCCTTTTGCAGCCTGAAAATCTGCTTTCTTCTGCATTAACGCCTGACCTGTGAAAGTAATATGCTTGGGATGACCTGCCAAAAAGCTAATTTCAGCAGCATTGCGTGCGCTTGCGTCGTGCGCAACTACTGGTGTAGGCGATAAACCGCCATCTACTTTCGCTTTGGCGTATTTATAAAATCCATCTGTATCTTTTACAATGGTGTAACCATCAGCCGTTTCTATAATACCCGTTTCGGCAGTTCCTACTACTGCGATAGTAAGCGCAGAGCCGTCGGGCTGATAGAGTGTGGTAGTTTGATTCGGTGGCGGTGCGATGGCACAAAATCCGCTAGGCGAGCTACTCAGCTGGCTTGAAACGGCTTGCGGTTCATTTATATTTGAATGAAAATGATGCGCATGAGTAGCATGATTCTGTTTGAGGTGTTCGGTGTGTTGGTGTTCTTTTTCGTTTTGATGGTTATGAAATGGTGACTGGGGAATAAAAAGTAGGCAAATTCCCGAAATAACTAATAAAAGTATAGATTTTTTCATTTTGATAGGATTGTATTGTTCGCAAAGGTTGATGCACCTTTATTTTTATATCGAGATAAAGTTAGTCTTTTCCATTTCAGATGACAAGTTATTCTTTATAAAAAAACAAAAAGACCTTGCAGCGGTAATTCTACAAGGTCTTTTTTTAAAAAAAATAAAAGCTGACATTATCCTTCAAAATGGAAGGAGAGGGTAATGGTTCGGGATTGTACTTTTTCGAGTACATTGGAGTAAGAAACATTTCCATTATAAATCAATGTGTTACTCATGCCGTGAGATACTTTGATTTCGGGTGAAAATATAAAATATGGAAAGAATATCTGAACGCCTGTGCCGTATTCAAAAGCAAAATCTGATGGCGCAACTCTGACCAATTCGTTGCTTTGTCGAGAACGAGAATTGCTCGCCACGTCAAAAGAATATTTTGCGCCAGCAATCACGAATAATCGCAAATCTCGATAAGGAGCCGATTTATATCGAAGGTGGAACGGCATTTCTACAAACACCGATTCTACTCTTTTATCAACTCTGGTATCGTCAGTTGTCCAATATTGAAGCGTTCTATCTGTGAAAGAGAGCGTCGGGAGGAATCTAAAATCGAAGTATTGACCAATCTTGAGATTAGTGACAATGCCAAGATTGAAACCCGAACCCGTTGTGGATTCTGCAATACGAATACTGTCATTTCGGACAAAATCACTGGAATGCGCCAAACGGTAGTTGGATGAATTGTACGCCAATGTAATCCCAAAATAATAAGGCTTTTGCGCAAAATCAAGGAAGTTGTACGTTCCTTTGATTTGAGCTTGTGCGTTGGTTAATAGCAAAAGTGCCGCTATTAAAGTGATGGTTTTTTTCCCAAGTAAATGGAGCATATTCCTAGACTTAATGATATAAATTGTGTTGAATGAAATCCGAGCTTGTTTAATATACTTACAAATTGTTTGCCATCTGGAAAAGCCTGCACCGATTCGTAAAGATAACGGTACGCTTTGGGGTCTTTTGAAGTCCATTTTCCAATGGTTGGCAAAATATATTTAAAATAAAGATTAAACAACTGTTTGAAAGGAAACATTGTAGGCTTCGAAAATTCAAGCACAACGACTTTGCCGCCAGGCTTCAATACTCGATACATTTCGCCGAGTCCTTTCTCCAGGTTTTCAAAATTTCTTACCCCATAAGCAACGGTTATTGCGTCGAAGGTATTGTCTTGAAATGGTAAATTCTCCGAATCTCCTTCTTCCAAAGTGATAACCGATTCTAGGTTTTTCTTAGCTATTTTCTGCCGCCCAATCGCCAACATTTCATTAGAAATATCTACACCAATTATTTTTTCGGGTTGTAGCTTGTCCGCTACTTGTAGCGCAACATCTCCTGTCCCAGTGGCTACATCGAGTATATATTTCGGATTATCCTCTTGCAATAGCTTGATGGCACGTTTGCGCCACGACTTATCTATGCCTAACGATAAAACACGATTCAGCAAATCGTAATAAGGCGCAATGTTGTCAAACATTTCCGATACCTGCTGTTTTTTACTTCCTTCTGCCTCGTAAGGCTTTACTATCTCTTGACTCATTATTTTGTATTTCTTTTTTTAACTTTCGCTATCAAAAATTATGTTGCAAAAGTAATTCAACTTTTTGCAATTATGTTTTTGAATGTAAAAAATATCGAGGTTATTTATAATGGTCATAAATAGCAAAATGGTGTTTTTGTTTAAAATCTGGGGTTTTGAATGATCGTTGTATTTGGTTTTGCTTTTTTGGGAGGATTGTAATAAACGAACTTGGCCTTGCCGAAGGGAATTAAAATTCGATAATAAATGCCAATGATTTCACCCTTAGGCGTTAAAATTAATTCAAAATCATCTTCTGTGACTTTGGCTTCGCCCAATCGAAAGAAATTGTATTGATAAAAAATGCCTATTTCATACGGATTTTTAAACCTTGCCCCCTGCATTTTGTGTTTAAAATAACGTCGGTAGCCAATTTCAGGTTTTAAAAAATAATGATAAGGCCGAGTAGCAGAAAACTGGATGTGGTAAAAGTCCGTAGTGTAAGAAATATCTTTGAAGCCCAAATGGCTATTACCAGAGAGTTGAGTAAAAAAAATATGCTTATCGTGACGCAGAAAAGTATAATTGACCGAAGCTAAAATATTAGGAGTCGTAAAAAAAATAATTAATCGTTTGCCTTCTTGGCGGTTGTGCATATTATAATGCGTTACGCCACCACCTATTGCTAAACGAAAATCACGATGCAATCGAGTATTAAAAGTCGCTAAAATGCTTCCTGCGGCATAGAATGTCGGCTTCCACCTTTCTTGGTCGTTTATATTGAAGCTAGGGAAAGTGTAACCTAAATTTGCTTCTAAGCCAATATAATATTTATTGGATTTTTGCTTTTTTTGAGCATAAGACCAATGAATGGAACTGGTCAAAAAGAGAGTTAAGAGTAGAAAATGTTTCATTTGTTTTGCTTTTTAGATAAGATAAGACCGAGCGAAAACGGTACTTCAATTGAAATGAATTACATTTGCTTTTCAACTAACAATAAGTATTCCTAGAATGACAACAATACAAATCAAATACGCAGATTATATTGCAAGCTATCCGCAACACACCCTTGCGCCAAAAGACGGGCGACCCGAATATGCTTTTATCGGTCGGTCAAATGTGGGAAAATCCTCATTGATTAATATGCTGCTCAAAAAGAAAGATTTGGCGAGAGTTTCGAGCAAACCGGGCAAAACGCAATCCTTGAATTATTATATGATAAACGGGGAATGGTACATCGTGGATTTACCAGGTTATGGCTATGCTAAAATTTCAAAAACGCAGCGCCATAAGTGGGAAAAAATGATTCATGCCTACTTGACGCACCGTGAACCGCTGGTCTGCGCCTTCGTTTTGGTGGATGCAAGCATTCCGCCTCAAGCTAAAGATTTGGATTTTATCAACTCTTTGGGCAAAATGAATGTTCCTTTCGCAATAGTATTTACTAAAATTGATAAAACGAAAAAAATAGAAGACGCTGAGGAAAACATTAAAGCGTTCAGAACCGAGATGCTCAAAACTTGGGAGGCGATACCGCAATATTTTGTAACTTCTGCCAATAAAGAAATTGGTCGTGATGATATTTTAAATTATATTCATCATTTGACTTTAGATTATAAAGGTTCATGAGAACTTTACCAAGTATGCTGTATTCCTGCGTTTTTACAAGTTCAATCATTCAATCATTTAACAGTAAAATCCATCGTCCTTGAAATATAGAAAAGAACAATATCCGTTTGTGATACCCGATTTGCAGGATTGGCCTATTGTTAAATTGACTAACAATAAAGAGGCTTTTATTGATAAATTGGTAGATTTTGTAACTATTCGCATACATGAATTGCATGAAGGGAAAGTAGCCGAAGAGATAGAACGGACGATGTTTGCGGAACAAAAGCGGATGAAAGAAGACCCGTGGAGAATCGACCCACCTAGTGAGAAGCGTTTTTGGAAAAATGTGCGAAAAGACCTATTGAAACAACCCTTAGGAGAAGATCGGAAGCAAGAAAAAGACATCAATGATGAAATTTTAAAACGTATCATTCGACGATATGCAGAAGAAATAGCAGGTAGTTTTAACATAAAAACCTATTGGTTCGCTCGTCGAGTCCTAGTTTCAGCATTTACCCGTTTGCTGAACGCTGCGTTTTCTAAAGATATAGTAAAGAAAGTGTGGAGCTATGCCGCCCACCGCTTGCAAGAACACATTCTTGATGTAGGTGGCGAGATTGAGCTATTACAAGTTGATTGAAAAAAGAAAAAGGGACAGTGGTGCTGTTGCCAACATTTTAACGAAAATCTCAATTATTCTGACCCGTATCTCTCGATTTTATAGGTTTGCCCGCCTTTTCTTATGGCGCAGGGCTGAAGTTGTTCAATTCCGGTTTCGTTTCTTATTTTATGAATAGACTAGGAGCATACCTGAGTAGATAGGCGTAAAAAAAGCTCATTTATATCGAGACGCTCAAGCATATTCCAATCAGCGATTACGAATGGCGTGCGTAGCCTGTATGTTTCGGAGCGGAACACGAGCTAAGTCCGGGAGCAAATTGAGAAACTTAAACTTGGACTGCTGAATACAGCCGTAGAGGCGCAACGAAAAATCTACGAAAAAGATAAAGACAAAAAGGTATTTATAGTGCCGCTGACGTTGGGCTATCACTTCGTGTTGGAGGGGCAAAGTCTTATCGAACAACACCTCCGACGAACGGGACAAGAGCAATATTACTCTAAAGATGAGTTTAGGAATCCTTATAAAATACTTCAATTCTTGTGGCGATTTTTTGGTAAAAAATCTGAAATTATACTCTCTCTTGGTAAGCCGATGGATGTGTTAGGCAACTTTGTGGACGAAAACGGAGATAGCCACGATAAGCACGGAAATGTAATTGATACCAAAGATTATTTCGTGCTGAACGGCAAAATTGAACAAGATTTGCAACGTGAACGGATTTATACTCAAATTCTTTCCGAAAAAGTCGTCAGTCGGTTTTATGCCGAAAACATCATGTTATCGAGCCATATTGTGGCCTATGCCGCTTTTCAATTGTTTCAAGAACAACATCCGAAACTCGATATTTATGATTTGTTGCGTATTTCGTTTAAGGACGTAGCCTTTGAAGCGGCTGCTTTCAAGGCCAAAGTGCAAGACATTCAAGAAGCCTTGATGGCATTGGAAAAAGAAGAGAAAGTGAAACTTCACGAAAATACAACAGGCGATGTAGATGATTTAATCAAAAATGGCTTATCCAATTTAGGCATTTATCACGACCGCAAACCTTTGTATTTTGATAAAAAAACAAACCAATACAAATCACACAGCTTGAGATTATTGTATTATTACCATAATCATGCGGTGGGCTATCTTGAGTAATTAGAATACTTTCCACAACTGCTTTAATGAAATTCTAACTGTAAATTGTAATGCCGTAGAGCGAACATTCGGTTCGCTCTACGGCATTATTACAATTTAGAAAATGAACAATTTAGAAAATTCTAAAATCCAAATCCAAGTGTCAGTTGATAAGAAATACTTCTATCAAAATCCGAACGAGCCACACTACATCCGTTCTCATTTGGAGCTTTCAAAAGAATAGTCATAAAAATTATTGGTAACATCAGTCAAGCCATAATTTGCTCTCTCAAATCGAAACGCAAACCATTAGAAAAACGCCAGCCAAGATTGGTATCAAACCAAAATCTAACGGGTTGTAATAATTGTCATTTTTCGTTGTCCAATGATAATACGCCCCTTCCGTAGCTGGCAACAAAATATTATCAGACCCCACTACTACGCTTATATCGTTAGTTCCTACTCGTTCGCCAGCCTCGTCTTTCAAATAATTATAGGTATAATTAATTAAATGCTCCTCTACCGAACCCGTCCCGTTGTTCAGTTCGCCAGAATACACCGTTTCGCCAGTAGCCGAAGAAGCGACTAAAATATCAACATATCCACCCAGCGATAAATTTAAATTTCTGGTGACGTTTACATAAGCCATCAAAGGAATATTGATATAGCTATTTGTTGCGTTTATCAAAG
>CALOED010000164.1:0-2011 GCA_942492005.1 uncultured Saprospiraceae bacterium | reverse complement strand
AATAATAGGCCCACTAATTTGCCCCTAGGCGCTAAAAGCCGATGCGCAGTGCTAACATAATCTTTGCGGAGTGCAGGGTCAAGCGCACAAAAGAAAGTTTGCTCCAGAATTAAATCAAATTTTTCTTTAAGTTCGAAATAATTTATTTCAAGAATGCGAATGTGCGTATTGCGGGTATATTTTTCTTGTAATTTTTTTACCAAGGCTGGAGCAATGTCAATCACTGTGATGTTGGTAAATCCGCTTTGCAAAAGATATTCTGCCTCGTAGGCGTTTCCGCAACCGGGAATGAGAATGCGTAAATTTTTATTTTGGATTTGATCAATGTATGACTTCAGCGGAGGCGACACTTGGCCCAAATCCCATCCTGTGTTTTGTTTGAGATAGCGATCATTCCAAAAGTCTGCATCTAAGCTATTCATACTGCAAAGGTACCAGAACAATGATTTGGGAGAAATCATACAGGCAATTTGAAGCTATGCCCCCGATTTTCGTAATTTTGAATTGTAAATTATATCCAATGAAAAAAAATGCCAGCCTTTTTCTTTTAGCCTCCATTTTAATTGCAGCTTGCGGAAGCCCAGAAGCCCCAGCGGAAGAACCCAAGCAAAACATTAAGGAAGAGGCGGTGGCCTATAATTTGGATAGCGTAAACATGAACGGCTTTGTAGCCTACGATGAAAGTATAGAAGGAGAGCGACCCGTAGTGATGATTGTACACGAGTGGTGGGGATTAAACGACTATGCGAAATCCAGAGCAAAGCAATTGGCGGGAATGGGCTACTTGGTAATGGCGGTTGATTTGTATGGCGATGGAATAACTGCCGAAGACCCGGAGACAGCCAGTAAATTGTCAAAGCCATTTTATGAAAATCCAGTAATGGCAAAATCACATTTTGATGCAGCTCTTGAAAAAATTAAAACCTATCCTCAGGCTGATACTAATCGTATTGCAGCATTAGGCTATTGCTTTGGTGGTGGCATGGTGCTAAACTTTGCACGCATGGGCGGAGATTTTAAAGGAGTAGTTAGTTTTCATGGAAACCTATTGGGTGTAGCACCAAAGAAAGAATTGCTCAAAGCAGATATTTTGGTTTGCCATGGCGAAGACGATAAATTTGTTTCAGCACCCGAGGTGAAAGCGTTTAAGCGCGAGTTGGATGAAATTACCGCGGCTTATACTGTGCGAACCTACGCAGGAGCCACACATGCCTTTAGCAATCCAGCTGCAACTGAAAAAGGAAAGAAATACGACATCCCTGTTGCGTACAATGCAGCAGCAGATACTGCATCTTTCAAGGAAATGGAATTGTTTTTAGAAAAGGTGTTTAAGATTTAGCGCTTCGCTTTTTTATTTTCTTCGCTTTCTTTTTGGGAGCAACCTTTCTCTTGGCTTTCCTCTTTGGTTTTATGCTGCTTGCGATTAATTCGTAAGAATGATCAATCCATTCTTTTACCAAATTTGAGTTTACTGTTCCATCCAAGATGATGGTGTTCCAATGCACTTTATTCATATGAAATCCCGGAATCACACAGGCGTATCGCTCGCGCAGTTCAATGGCTAAGTCTGTATTACATTTTACGTTAAACTGCAGGGGTTGGTGTTAATGTCAAAAAGCAAAAATATTTTTCCTGAGGTCTTATAAACTAGCACATCCGGTCCAAATGGGCAGCCTTCTTCCACCTTGGGCCTAGACAAACAATATTCGCGCAGCTCATCAATGTGCATAAAGCAAAAGTAATTTTTATAGGGGAATTGCACAAATAGGACAGTACAGGGCGGTTCGGAAATGTAATAATGACCAAAAATGTGTTTCAGTTTCTGCTACTTACATGCGTACTTTTGTTTTGCACTATTTTTATGACAACAACTAAGAACGAAAAAACGGATTACGAATTATTGCAAGATGCCTTTGGGGAGGAATATTTTATTTTCTGTCAGCTAGAAGATAAAAAGACACTCAGCCCAGGAGCAAGCGCAAAATCTGCAAGAGTCTCATTAGCGAGCGCA
>CALOED010000163.1:0-8642 GCA_942492005.1 uncultured Saprospiraceae bacterium | reverse complement strand
AATAGGAGTTAAATTTTCAGCTTGAATTTCGCAATAACGTTCTCGTCCTTTCTGATGAATAACAACAACGCCACATTCTGAAAGAATTTTGATATGCTTAGAAATAGCAGGGCGATCAATCTCAAAATTATTCAATTGTATTCACTGTTAAGGCTTCTTTTTGCCAGTAACCCGATAATATCTCTTCGCACAGGGTCTATATTGCTTGAAAACGTCTCTTCTCATATTTTATGTAACTAATTGGTTACGAATATAAATGTAATTATTCGGTTACGCAATTTTTTTAATAAAAAAATCCCACTTGGCACAAGCACCAGTGGGATTTTTAAATATAAGTTGAATATAAATTTTATTACCCAACGTTCAAAATCAGGGTCATACTTATTTAAAAGCGTTTCGATGATTTGCAAGAAATAGCCTTCAGTACCATCAGCCTTTCTGCGTATCCTAAAACCACGCAGCCGTATCAGAATCATAATAATCATAGCCCTTTTCTTCTTCTGCATCTGCAAAAGCTCTAAAAGCAGAACTTTGATATGTAGTGCCATATTTTGAAATGACATCGCCCCCGCTTTCAATATATTTGTAAGCCCCGGTAATAAGTTCTCACCATAGCTCGCAGCTCATTATCATAATAATTACTAGCAAAGCGATTGAAAATTTTGCTATCCATAGCTCCATACAAAAAGCCCTTCATACGCTCCAAAAAACACAACATTGTAATGCCCAAATTCATCAGAATTATAATCCATTTTTACCTCATGGAGGTACTTCGATTTGAAAACATAGGCTCGCCCGTCAATTTTTCCAATGTTTTCAAGCTCAAAACCTCTTCGAGTACCGCATATTTGCAACGAATACCCGTAGTCAGTACCGTACCATCTTCATCGTGATTAGGATTAGTTTTGCCAGCACTCATTTGTTCCCCCAAGTACTCAATACCCTGACCGATTTTGTGCGCCAGATGAGAAGTAATTGGCTCATCATAAAACCCAGAATCGTACTTTTTTAGCATCATAAATTAATATATTCATCCTATATTTAAAAAATCCCACTGGCACAAGCACCATTGGGATTTTTAAATATAAGTTGAATATAAATTTTTATTACCTAACGTTCAAAATCAGGGTCATACTTATTTAAAAGCGTTTCGATGATTTGCAAGAAATAGCCTTCAGTACCATCAGCCTTTCTGCGTATCCAAAACCACGCAGCCGTATCAGAATCATACCAATCATAGCCCTTTTCTTCTTCTGCATCTGCAAAAGCTCTAAAAGCAGAACTTTGATATGTAGTGCCATATTTTGAAATGACATCGCCCTCGCTTTCAATATATTTGTAAGTTCTGTAATAAGTTCTCACCATAGCTCGCAGCTCATTATCATAATAATTACTAGCAAAGCGATTGAAAATTTTGCTATCCATAGCTCCATACAAAAAGCCCTTCATACGCTCCAAAAACACAACATTGTAATGCCCAAATTCATCAGAATTATAATCCATTTCATCTTCATGAGGGCCCGATTTGAAAACAGGCTCGCCCGTCAATTTTTCCAATGTTTTCAAGCTCAAAACCTCTTTGAGTACCGCATACTTGTATCGAATACCCGTAGTCAGTACCGTACCATCTTCATCGTGATTAGGATTAGTTTTGCCAGCACTCATCGAGCCCCAAGTACTCATACCCTGACCGATTTTGTGCGCCAGATGAGAAGTAATTGGCTCATCATAAAACCCAGAATCGTACTTTTTTAGCATCATGTTCAATATCTCAAAAAAGATTTTATCCGTGCCGTCAATCTTTCTGCGCACCCAAAACCCTGGAGCAGTAGCCGACTCATACCAATTGAACCCCTCCGCTTCTTCGATATCCGCATATCCTCTAAAAGCCTCACCATCGTAATAATCGCCATATTTACCTAAAATATCATCTTCACTTTCTAAATACTTGTAAGCTCGATAATACGTTCGAGCGGTGCTTTTCAGTTGGCTATTATAAAAGGGCTGAACAATGGCATTGAATGCGCTGTTGTCTTTAGCAGCAGACAAAGCATCTCTTACCTGATTCAAAAAAGCAGGATTATAATGCCCAAACTCATCCGATTCGTAATCGACACCATCAGAATGAGGCCCTTTTAGAAACACAGGCACGCCCATGATTTCGCCCAATCTATTGATGTTCATATACTCGTTCAATACGGCATATTTATAACGAAGACCTTCCTCCAGTGCTGTGCCATCTGCGTCTCTATCTGGCCCACCTTTCTCCTCCAGTTTAGCGTCCCAATTATTTAGAGCATCGGTGAGAATAGCCTCTAGCGGATGATTAACGATGCCCCACTTAGGTAAAATAAAGGAAAAGCAAACAAATAGTACTGTTGCAAATCCTGTTAGTCGTACTAATCTTGATTTCATAATAGTAGTTTTTTTTATAACAAGAAATAGAAAATTAGATTTATAAGTCACTCACTTTCTAGTTCTGTTTATATAAATAATAATTAAATATAAGTATATAAAGTGAAATTGTTGCATCGAATTGTAAATGGGCAGAGGGGAAAAAGTAAGGATTGTGTATTTTTTTAAAAACCAATCATATTATTTTTTACTTTTAAAAAGTAAGAATGAGAAAAGCTAACAAAAAGCCTTCTCTAAACGACATTTTATAAAAGAAGATTTTGCTAAAGTGATACCTCATTACAGTGTTTCAAAAGTTTGTTTACATACTCCAAGGTAGCTTGCTGCCTTGTTTACATTGAAAACCAAAGTACAATGGGGCAAGCCACCATTGGAGAAAAGATTAACTTATTTTTGAAACACTGTACTCATTCATAATTAGAAATATTTATTCATTTTAATTAATCAAACCAAATTTAAATATGAAAAAAATAACGCTTACACTGGTTTTAGGGCTAATCTTGATGCAATTGCAAGCACAAGACCGCATTAATGGGCTGACATTTGCAACTCGTTCAGAGGTCATTGCTCAAAACGGAATGGCAGCTACGAGCCATCCTTTGGCAACTCAAGTTGCTTTAGATATTTTAAAATCGGGCGGAAATGCAATTGACGCTGCCATAGCCGCAAACGCTACTCTCGGACTGATGGAACCCACAGGCTGCGGCATTGGCGGAGATATTTTTGCTATTGTTTGGAGTGCAAAAGATAAAAAACTCTACGGATTGAATGGGAGCGGCCGTTCGCCAAAGGCTTTGACTTTACAGTATTTCAAAGATAAAGGCATGGAAAAAATTCCATCTTTTGGTCCTTTGCCCGTTTCTGTGCCAGGTACGGTAGATGGTTGGTTTGAGTTGCACAAAAAATGGGGAACGAAACCAATGACGGAAATTCTTGCGCCCGCTATCGGCTATGCTCGTAGTGGTTTTCCTGTTACAGAATTGATAGGTTATTATCTGACGGCTACTTCTCGCCGCTTTAAGGATTATCCCAATTTTGCAGATACCTATATGCCCAACGGAAAAGCACTGGAAAAGGGAATGGTTTTCAAAAATCCTTATTTGGCAAACACTTATGAAAAGATAGCAAAAGGCGGTAGAGATGCCTTTTATAAAGGTGATATTGCTAAAAGTATTGCTGCTTTTATGAAAGAGCAAGGTGGGTTTTTGTCCGCAGCGGATTTGGCGGCACACACTTCTGAATGGGTTGAACCGATTTCTTGTAATTATCGAGGATACGATGTTTGGGAATTGCCCCCTAACGGGCAAGGGACAGCCGTTTTGCAGATGCTGAATATTTTAGAAGGCTATGATATTAAAAAAATGGGCTTTGGTAGCGTGGATTATATTCACCATTTTTTAGAAGCTAAAAAACTGGCTTTTGAAGATAGAGCGAAATACTACTCCGACCCGGCTTTTAATAAATTGCCCATCGAAGCCTTGATTTCGGAAGAGTATGCCGCAGAACGCAGAAAACTCATAGACTCGAATCGTGCTGCTCGCCGCTACGACGCTGGAAAACTCGAACAAGGCAACACCATCTACATGACGGTAGCAGATAAAGACGGCAATATGGTTTCGCTCATTCAGTCCAATTATCGTGGAATGGGTTCGGGAATGAGTCCCGGCAAAGTTAGGTTTTATGCTACAAGACAGAGGCGAATTATTTTCGTTAGAAGAAGGCCACAACAACGTTTATGCGCCAGAAAAACGCCCTTTTCATACCATTATCCCTGCCTTTATCACCAAAGATGGTAAACCATGGGTAAGTTTTGGATTGATGGGTGGCGGAATGCAGCCGCAAGGACACACTCAAATAGTAGTGAATTTGATTGATTTTGGAATGAACTTGCAAGAAGCAGGCGATGCGCCTCGCATCCAACATCATGGCTCGTCCGAGCCTACGGGGTATCAAATGACGGATGGCGGAAGAGTAGTTTTAGAGTCTGGCTTTGATTATCAGGTGATTAGAGGATTGATGGAACGAGGCCATAAAATAGGATTTGAACGAGGAAGCTATGGCGGCTATCAAGCCATCATGTGGGATGAGGAAAATAAAGTGTATTACGGGGCTTCCGAATCTCGAAAAGATGGGCAAGCAGGAGGCTATTAGCCAATAATAAAATGTGAGCATGAATAAAGTCAGTAGCTTATTCATGCTCACATTCATATTTTTATTAAAAAATATACCGAACAAAAGCCTCAATAGCTTCGTATTCCGTCATGCCCAATTGATTGTACAAAGCGGCAGTATTGCGATTTCGGGCTTCAGCTCTTTGCCAAAACTCTCTCAGATCCGTGCCTTGAAACATGACACCATCTTTCTGCGATTGATGAAAAAAGATAGCTTTGCGCTTTTTAGCCACTTCGTCGGGGCTAAGCGGCACAGCCATTTCTATTTCGTTGATGTCCCATTCGTGCCATGCGCCTCGGTATAGCCACATCCAGCAATTCTTCATATAAGGCTCTGATTTTAGATTTTCAATTGCTTGAAAAATAGCGTCTAAACAAACCTTATGCGTGCCGTGAGGGTCTGCTAGGTCGCCAGCAGCGTAAATCTGATGCGGCACAATCTCGGCAATTAAATGTTGAACAATTTCAACGTCTTTTTCGCCAATTGGGTTTTTCTTCGGCTTGCCTGTTTCATAAAAAGGCATATCCAAAAAGTGGATATTTTCGTCGGGCAACCCACAAAATCTTGCACCTGCTGTGGCTTCTCCTCGGCGTATCAAACCTTTGATTGCCAAAACTTCTGGCGTATTGGTATCATCTTGATTTTGTTTTGTAAAGTTTTGATAATAGACTTGATTCTATCAGTAGGCAAGCCATTTTGGAGGAGCATTTCAAGGTGAAATTCTGCAAATCGGAGTGCATCTGCATCCGAAACCGCAATATTTCCAGAAGTTTGATAAGCTACGTGTACTTCGTGTCCTTGATTGACCAATCTCAAAAAAGTGCCTCCCATCGAAATTACATCATCATCGGGATGCGGACTGAAAATAATAACCCGTTTTTTGGCAGGAAACGCCCTTTCTGGCCTGTTAGTATCATCAGCATTAGGTTTTCCGCCTGGCCAACCCGTGATGGAGTGTTGAAGAATATTATACATTTTGATATTCAAATCATAAGCCGACCCCTTTTCTGCTAATAGATTTGACATTCCGTTGGTGTTGTAATCTCGCTCCGTGAGTTTGAGAATAGGTTTTTGAATGGTTTGACTGAGCCAAACGATGGCTTTGCGAACGAGGGCATCATCCCATTTGCAGAAGCCGACTAACCACGGTGTTTTGAAGCGTTTGAGCTCAGAAGCCGCTTCTTCGTCAAGAATGATGGTTGTATTTTGGTGTTCTTGCAGGAATGTGGCAGGAATTTCAGAACTAATTTCGCCTTCAATAGCTGCTTTTATAATAGGTGCTTTTTTGTGTCCCCATGCCAATAGAATAACTCTTTTTGCTTTTTTGATGGTCTGAATGCCCATTGTAATCGCTCTATTCGGCACGTTTTCAATTCCATGAAAATCAGAAGCCGCATCGGCTTTGGTGAGATAATCCAATGTAATGAGGCGAGTAAGTGATTTATAATGAGACCCTGGCTCATTGAAACCCACATGACCCGTGCGACCAATGCCGAGTAACTGAAAATCCAAACCGCCATAGCTGTTGATTTTGGCTTCGTAGCTCATGCAATATTCAAAAACGTCTTCGAGTGCCAAATCTCCACGAGGAATATGGACGTTTTTCGGTAGAATGTCCACATGGCTAAATAAATGCTCGTGCATGAAGTACCAATAGCTTTGAGTGTTGGCCTTTTCCATCGGATAATATTCATCCAAGTTGAATGTGACTACATTTTTAAAACTTAACCCTTCTTCTTGATGCAATCGGACGAGTTCTTCGTAAACCTTGATGGGAGAAGAACCCGTTGCTAAACCCAAAACACAAGGCTCATCCATGTCTTCTTTCTCTCTGATGAGTTCGGCTATTTCGTGAGCAACGGCGATGGATGCGATTTGGGCATTTGAAAATACTTCGGCGTGCATTTTTTCAAATCGGGTAACATCTGTTCGTCCAATATGTTGATATTTAATATTGGCTTGATGGCTGTTGTGAATTGACAGAAAGTTTATCATAAGTCTAAAATTAGGTAAAAAAATATAGTGTGTCCGCACACATATAGCGTTAAAAAAATAGATTTTTTGTATTTGAGGATAATGCTTTTGGTGTTTTAATTGCTTTTACGATACAAACATAGTATTTTGTTTCAAAAATGTGTGCGAACACACAAAAAATATTATAATTTTAACATTCATTTTATAGTATTTTAAAAATAAATTGTTAAATAAATAAAATTCCCTGAAAAATTAAAAAAAGATAAATGTCAAAAAGGATAAGAATTAAAGATATAGCGGAGAAAGCGCAAGTTTCTACGGGAACGGTAGATAGGGTATTGCACAATCGAGGGCGAGTGTCGGAGGATGCTCGAAAGAAAGTATTGGAAGCGATGGAAGAGTTGAGTTACCGTCCGAACTTGATAGCGAGTGCTTTGGCTTACAATAAAACGTGGCGCATTGCAGTATTGATTCCCAATCCTGAGAATGATGCTTTTTGGCAACAGCCGCTACGAGGCATTGAGCGAGGGTTTCAGTCGGTACAAGATTACGGAATAGCTTTGGAGTATTTTTATTATACGGATGGCGATACCGAAGATTTTGTAAAAAAGGCGAATATGGTGATAGCTGGGCAGTTTGATGCCTTATTGGCTGCGCCTTTGTTTTCAAAAGAAGGGCATGAATTTTTTGATAAATGTGATGCGAATGGCATAAAATACGTTCAAATCAATACTTTTTTGGAACGCTCGGATGAAAGTTTTTTGTGTTACATTGGTCAAAAATCCTTTGATAGCGGCGTGTTGGCAGCTAAGCTGTTGGACTTTGGGACATCGGCAGGGGAGACGGTAATGGTATTGCATTTGGAAAAAGAAGTGTATAATTCGATGCACTTGGTGCAAAAAGAAAGGGGATTTGAGGCGTATTTTGATGAAAATCCTAAAGCTGGTGTTTCGATTGCGAAGGCAAGCTACCCGAATGTAGAGGATAAGGTGGGTTTTGAATTGTTTTTAAAAGAGCAATTTCAGCAATACCCGAATTTGAACGGTATTTTTATCACGACCTCTAAGATTTTTAATATTTTACCGATTTTAGAAACGCTGAATAAGATAGAAGTGAAACTGGTAGGCTTTGATTTGATTGATGCGAATTTAGGGTATTTGGAACAAAACAAAATTAACTTTTTGATTAATCAAAATCCGCTAAAACAAGGCTTTCTCGGTATTATTAATATTTTTAATCATTTGATTTTAAAGAAAAAAATAAAACCGATTCAGTATTTGCCGTTGGATGTAGTGATGAAAGAAAATATGGAATATTACGTAGAAAAGGATGAAGACGAACTGCATTTGATGTTTTAAAACAAAAAAGGCTTGCATTGCGCAGGCCTTTTTTGTTGTAGAGTCAATATTTTAAAATAATCCAATTAATTTTTTTTCTTTGGTTTTGGTTTACTGTTTTTGTTTCTGCGACTAGCAGGATTATTGCGTTGCTGAATTTTGGCGACTCTTTGCTTTTTGGGCAATGCACGAGTTTTAGAGTTTTTACTCACAGGTGCTTTTTTATCTACTTTAGAGCTTTTAGTTTTTGGAGTATTGCTACTTTGCGCTAAGAGTGAGGTAGTCGTTAAGGTAAACAAGCCTATCATGAGAACATACAATATCTTTTTCATAGTGTTTATTTGTTTTTAGTATTAGTGAAAAAAAAAATGTTTTTATACAAATATACAGATAAGACACTAATGAAACGTCAGAGTAACTTCATCTATGATACGAGAATCAACGAAAGCGGCATTTGAAAGGATGAACGTAGAATATGAATTATCGTAGAAGAGAAAAGAAAGGAAGAAAAAGTTGGAATAACGAACTATCTTAATCAATTCATACGAATTTCAGTAGTTCATTATTCCAAATCTGGTAATGTTAGGCTATCAATTATTGATTTTTACAAAATCGAAATTGTAAAATCGAAGAATATTGACATACTGATTTTCAAACTGATGTAGTTTGGAGCTGCCTTCTCCCATTTGAGTAGTTTGCTCATATACGGGAGAAAATTGCAAATAGGAATGATACATTTGAGCA
>CALOED010000162.1:0-2689 GCA_942492005.1 uncultured Saprospiraceae bacterium | reverse complement strand
TAACCTCAACCGACGCATTTGAGGAGCGTAAAAGCCACTACACGTCATTGTTATTCCTTTTATAAAATGAAGACTTGAAAATGAAGCTACCAAATCGCTACTCGAACCAGTCACATAAAATCCTACTTCATCGAAAAATGCTGTAAAATCTTTTCGCAAAGGCTGATATTCAAAGTCTTTGTAATTTTTATAAAAATACATTAATCCATCCAAACCAATAGCATATTGCGATATTAAAAAACTATCAATCGGTATATCCGCCCTCAAACAACCCGATGTGCCAACTCTAATAAAAGTAAGTGGCGTAAAGGTCTCTTTCACTTTTCGAGTAGCCAAATCAATATTAAAAAGTGCATCCAACTCATTCAATACTATATCAATATTATCCGTTCCGATGCCCGTAGAAATAACCGTTAGGCGTTTTCCTTTATAAATTCCAGTATGTGTAGTAAACTCTCGATACGATTTTTTTATTTCTATCGTATCAAAATGTTGAGAGACATCTTGCACTCGGTTTGGGTCGCCTACCGTAATGATAGTAGGCGCAACATCCTCAGGATGCAAATGCAAATGGTAAATACTACCATCGGCGTTCAGTATTAATTCAGATGACTGCATTTTTTTAACATTTGGTGTAATTTCCAAAAAATAATGCTATTGAGGCCTTCCCTATTTTTATTGTTACTAAAACTAAAATGATAGATTTGCGAAATCATTCTATCATTCAAAATATCTCATTAAGAAAACATATAAAACAAAGGAAATGAAAAAAATCTACTATTTGAAAAATTGCAGCACTTGTCAGCGTATTATTAAAGAAATAGGATTGGGCGATGATTTTGAGTTTCAAAACATCAAAGAAGAAGCTATGACTCCACAACAGGTGGACGAAATGAAAGCAATGGCAGGTTCTTATGAAGCTCTTTTTAGCCGTCGTGCTATGAAATATGGAGCGTTAGGCTTGAATAATATGCAACTCACCGAAACGGATTATAGAAATTATATTTTAGAAGAATATACGTTTTTGAAGCGTCCTGTTATTATTTTTAATGATAAAATATTTGTTGGAAATGCAAAAAAGACGGTAGAAGCTGCAAAAAATGAGATAATGGCTGCGTAGTGACTTCTAATAAAAAGCATTAAAATACAAAACCATGAAAGAGAAAATAAAAGCGTTAGAAGCTCGTGCAAGGGCATTTGAGCAAGGCAAAGTGCAGCGAAAAGTTTGGCGAGATGCCGTAGTAGAATATAGCGATGAGTTTGTAGATGGCTTGTGGGACGGGCAAGCGTACAACCTTTTTGAAAGCGCAGAACTGAGCAAACACCGCTTTGAGATTGAAGAAAAAGGCGCATCTATTGACAAAATTTTATCTGAAATAAAAGAATGGGTGGACGAACCGGGACTGAATGCAGCTTCGGGCGGACACTTAGGCTATATTCCCGGTGGAGGTTTATATCCTGCGGCATTAGGCGATTACATTGCTGCTTTTATGAATAAATATTCGGGTGTTTATTATGGCGGACCGGGTGCGGTCAGTTTAGAAAATGCACTTATCCGATGGATGTGTAAGCAAATCGGATTTCCCGATACTGCATTGGGCAATTTGGCTTCGGGCGGCTCGGTAGCTTCGCTCACGGCTATCGTGACGGCTCGTGATTATCAAAAAATCAATAGCGAAAACATCCGAAAATCCGTCATTTATACCACTCAGCAGGCGCATCATTGTATTCAAAAAGCCATTCGCATTAGCGGATTGGGCGAAGCAAGGTTGTCTTACGTGCCACTGAAAACGGATTTTACTATGGATGAAGCCGCTCTTCGTGAAATGGTAGCGTCGGACAAAGCCGATGGCTTGAACCCGTTTTTAATTATTGCGACGGCTGGCACTACCGACACGGGCGTGATTGACCCTTTGGATGCCATAGCCGATGTAGCAGAACAAAACGACATTTGGATGCACGTAGATGGTGCTTATGGCGGCTTCTTCGTAATGGTGGACGAATTGCGAGCATCCTTCAAGGGAATTGAACGGGCGGATAGCGTGGTGATTGACCCACATAAGGCGATGTTTTTGCCGTATGGTTTGGGTGCTGTTTTGATTAAAAATGTGCAAGCCTTATACGAATCGCATCGGTATTTGCCGGGCGAAGCGAACTATATGCAGGATACTTTTCAGCAAGATGACGAGCCTTCGCCTGCCGACCTTTCGCCCGAACTGACCAAACATTTTAGAGGTATGCGAATGTGGCTGCCTTTGAAACTTTTTGGCGTAGATACCTTCAAAGCAGGTTTGGCAGAGAAGCATTATTTGACGTGCTATTTTTATGAGGAAATCAAAAAAATGGGCTTTGAAGTTGGTCCTTACCCTGCGGTTTCGGTAGCCATTTATCGTTATGCACCTGAGGATTTGAGTTTAGCAGCAGCCAATGATTTAAATAAGCAATTGGTTGAGTTGGTCAAAGCTGACGGTCGTGTGTTCGTCACTTCTACTACGCTCGATGGCGTGTATTGGATACGCATAGCGGTGTTGAGTTTTCGGACACACTTGAAGCATATTGAAATATTATTGGAAATGTTGAAAGTCGGTGTTCAGAGGTTTTATATCAAATAGTTAATCCAATATAATATATTCAGCTTCTTAATAAAAAGTTATCTAGTAGTATCGAATAGTCTTTGTAACGTTATTAC
>CALOED010000161.1:0-6321 GCA_942492005.1 uncultured Saprospiraceae bacterium | reverse complement strand
GACCTTCCAAAGCGGTCAGCCTCAGAAGGTCAGTTTCCTACCGATAGGCAGGCAGGTTTCAAGCAATCCCCATAGTAGAGGTTTTTTCTCGATTTTCAGCTGGATTTTGGGTCGATCGCTTCGGCTGGGGGCGATGTCGTTCAAACCAGTCTGCCGACAGCTTGCTGGTTGTACAAGCTAGCTTGCCAGCCGCTAGCAGCCTTGTTTATTAGGCGCAGGTTTTTTTATTTAGTTGTTTCTTCATAAGCTCCATAGTGGAAATTAAATTTTTGTCCTTCAAGATAATCAACTATTCTCCGTCAAAAAGAAGTAGTTCAGATATTCTTTCTTCTACATTTTAACTTAAAAGGCAGCGTATTCTTTAGAATAGTCAAAACTTTTGATTTATATCTTCTTGTTTGATTTCTATAAATGAAAAGTAATTTATTGGACAAAACTGCTTTATATTCTTTCGAATCAATAGATTTAGTAATTCTTACAATTTTACTTAGGTAATTTCTTAGACTTAATACACTTTGAAAAATTTGAAGTTGATTTGATTTTACTGCTGGGTCTTTACTGTTAAGTTTCATTACTTCATCAATAGCAGAAAGTCCATTACTATTTCTAAAACTTATCTGCTTATATCATCTGAACACCAATTTAATTCACTTATAGCAGTATTAAATTTAGCTTCGTTTTCATGTCTTAATTTTTCTTCATTTAGAGAATTAACTTGAATATCATTTGCCTTGATTTGTTCTTTTAATGCTCCAAAATATACTAGAAAGGCAGCAAAAATATTAATGAATGGAGCTGTTATTCCTCCTATTGTGTCACCAATCCCGCCTGTTTTATTAAAGTCTATGCCTTGAATAAATTGAAATTGTGTAAAAAGATATGGAGTAAAACTGATAAGAAAAGCGATAATGATAAATACAAAACCAATATTGCGAGTAAACCAACTCTTATTTGGGTTCATCTTGTTTTTATGAATTTAGAAAAATGAAAAATAATTTTAACCTAATTTGATTTTTTTTTCTATTACTGTAAAGTTTTATAGATTTACCTTGCTTATTATTCTACCAATCAGTTGATTTAAGTTTTGAATGAGTAAAATTTATCGTATAAACATCTTTATAAACCTAGTGAAAATAATAAAAAGGTAACTTGCAATAATCCATGCAATACCTGTTACTATTAGACTTAAAACAAACCCTAAAATACCTTCATCAATTGTTGAATAAATAATAAATCCGATTGCTAGAATTATAAAAAGATAATAATA
This sequence comes from uncultured Saprospiraceae bacterium, assembly GCA_942492005.1. Taxonomy (GTDB): domain Bacteria; phylum Bacteroidota; class Bacteroidia; order Chitinophagales; family Saprospiraceae; genus CAKZLL01. The sequence goes on along the minus strand of CALOED010000161.1, from coordinate 5,054 downwards.
AATACTTGTTGCAATTTTTGTGAATTTTTGTCTTTTATTCTTTCTTTTAGTAGAAGCTGTTTGTTTCCCTTCTCTACTTCTAAATTCTTCACGTTTTCTTACAGAATCCCAATAAGGCTTTAGTTTTTTGTTTCTTATCCTCTTCTAAACTTTTAAGTCTTAGTTTATATACTTCATAAGATATAAGTTTCTCATTATATTCTTTTTTTCTATTCTTTGTTGTATTAATCCAAAACCTTCTTTCAAGGTAATTAGCTTCTTTTCCAGTCATTTATTTATCTTTTATTACTTGCGCCCAACGTCCCGCAACAACGACGGCGAAGCGTTTAGCGAAGCTGAACGATGTTTATTAGTTGCTTTCCTTGCCATTTTCAACCTATATTATTTCAGTAGATAAATTGATATTAGTTATTATTTTTAGTTATTTGATTAAAAATATCACTTCCTAACACTTTAAGAGACGTTTTTGAAACATCAATCATAATATCAAACATTTCTTTCTTATCCCACTTTTCTCCATTTCCTTGAGTGTAAATAGAAGTTGCTTGAAGCATAATTGTGTTGTTTTTATGCTTGACAAATTTATTCTCGCATAAGTTCGTAGTTACTGGCATGCCATAGTTTGCAGCAGTCAATCTATCTAATCTATTCAGCATTCCCGAATTATATTCAAGTTTTACAACTCTACCATCAGGTCTCTCAATTGAAATAGTTTCGGTTAAAAAATTTGAACCTTCAAGAATGCTTTTTCTTATTTTATCGGTGATATGCAAATATAGTAGTGCGAAATGCTTTGCCAGGCATTCAGCACCGCAGGCTGTTCCACATCGCTACTTCCGAGGCAATAGTCAATCCAACCAGGATAACCGCCTAGCCATGTTTCTCCAAATACAATGAGTTTTGCGCCTGTTTTTGCCGCTTTTTCTATGTGTTGGATAGAGCGTTGAACGCTTTTTTTAAATTTACATAAGTAGGCGTGTTTTGTACGATGGCTATTTTTGTCATGGGTTTTGAAATTTAGATTAAAAAATAACCTTTACTTTGGGTAAAGTTTTTTTAATTTTTTTGAGTTCTTTTTCCGAAATAGGATTGCCAGTCAGATTGAGTGTTTTTAATTTTTTCAAACGATAGAGCGTATCAGGGAGTTTTGAAATATTATTGTAACTCAAATCCAACTCCACCAATTTAGGAGCGTACATCAATCGGCGATGGACTTTTTCGATTTTATTGTGGCTAAGGTTGAGTTTTTCAAGTTGTTTGAGGTTGCCGATGCCCGACGGCACTTTTACAATATTATTGTAACTCAAATCCAAATAAGTGAGCCTTCGCATTCCAACTACGGCATTGGGTGGCGTTTCGATTTGGTTGTGTGAAGCGTCAAAATAACGTATTCGTTTTAGGACTTTGAGCTTAGTAGGCAGCGATTTAATTTGATTGTAAGAAATGTTCAATTGCTCCAATCTTCGCCATCCGCTGTAGCCTTCGGGTAGTTTTTTAATCTCGTTGTGATTGAGGTCAAGAATGCGAAGTCTTTTGAGGTTTGGTAAATCTTTAGGGATTTTAGAAATTTCGTTGTGGTGCAAATAAAGCTCTTGAAGGTCATTTAGTTTTTCAAAACCCTTTGGTAATTTTGAAATTTTATTATGGCTCAAATCCAGAATCAAAAGCGTTTCTAGCTTAAATAAATCTTTGTTTATTCGGCGAATTTCATTACGTTTCAAATCCAAACTTTGGAGATTTGGGCGGTTCAATATTTCCTTGTCTATATTTTTTAGATTATTAAAACTAAAATTAGCGTGTTCCAAATTTGGTAGGTTTTCTACTTCTTTCGGCACACTTTCGAGCCTATTTACGCTCAATTCCAAACGATAAACACTATCAGGATTCGCCAAAGCCTTATTCATAGAATAATAAACTTTTTTCTTGTAAGGCGGGTCTTCGTCCACTCGTTTTTTTACCCAATCTCTACCATAATAATTCCAATCTACCTGACATTGCGAGCGAATGGTCAAGATGGTTTTTCCGTCTCTGGTGAGTGCCAAATCGTCTTCATCTGCCAATAGCTCGATTTTTAAATCCACGATGTCTTCCTCTGCCGTATGCACCGAGCCGCCAGTATAAGCCGCTATTTGAATATAATCAGGATTTGCGCCCATTTGGTCAGAATAGCCACATAGAATGACTTTTACGGGAACTTTTATTTTGTCAAGCATCGGCATATCACGCACGCAAGACCGATTGTCGGCTATCAAAATGACTTGTTTGGTGTTGGGAAATTTTTCCAAACCTTTCACGATAGCTTCCAAATCATTTTCGGGTCGGTCGCCACCGCCACCTCTCGCCATCACGAGTTCAAAAAGCCGCAAAAGCTGGTCAATATTAGTCGCTTTTTGCATATAAATACCGCCCGTTTCTCCTATCGTTTTTTGATAAGTATCTTTTGCGTCGCCATCATTGAAAAGGACAAAGGATTCAATTTTCGATTTTTGAAAATTCAACAAATGCCATTTCATCACCTCGCCACCAAAAGCATACATACTGCCCGTCCAGTCCATGACCACCAAAGTACCGTCCCAATCTTTTTGTCTGTCCAATGCTTTGCTAATGTCGTCGCTGTATGATTTTCGATGTTTTTCGATAAATCGTTCAATTTTGAGGCTTCTATCTTTTATAAAATCGGGCGTGATGTCTTCTCGTTTGGTCTCAATTTCGTTTTCTTCGTAGTATTTTAAAATGATTTCGGCGGCTTCGTCTTTGGGTTTATTTTTTATTTTTTGAGCAATCTCGTCTGGCAATTCTTCCTCTAGTTGCTCTAAAATGTCGGCAGTTCTTACGTCATTATCTTCCAAAATAGGCTCTGCTGGCTCTTCTACTACGGGGTTATTATCCTCAATTTCCTCTTCTTCATCAATCACGACTTCCGTTTCTAAAGTGTCAGCGATGAGTAATTCTTCCTTGTTTTGTTCCTTTTTAGAAATATAATGAATGGCAATGCCGTGGAATAATTTTTTGGTTTCAGCAGCATTATTGCATTCAGTTTGCAAAATGATATTCCACGTTACATCAATGCTATTCAAAGAAGGGTCAATCTCAAAAAGGGCTTTGAGACGATTGGCGAGTAAGGTGTGGTAATTCGTGAGCCAATCTTTTTCCTGTTTGGGATATTTGGTGTAAATCACATCAATCGCTACGGGAATATTATCTTTCATCAGTGCCTTCCAAACTTCAGGGTTGATGATTTGAGATTTGGCATAACCGTTTTCCATTAATGCTCTATTAGCTTGATTTTCAACCTTAAAGACAGGAATTTCTTGAATGGTAAAACTTGAAAGGAGTGTTTTTTTGAATTTTGTGGGATTGTCCAAGACCTTGCGCTCAAATTCTTCTTCTTGCCCTAGCAGCAAAAAAGGCATACAACAAAGGATGCTTAAAAGTAAGTTTTTCATAGTATAAGGATTGTGTGTGAAGTCAAACATTTCAAAGTTCGTCCATCAATTCGCCAACAACATAACTGCTGCCTCCCACAAATATTAAATCATCGGTATCGGCAATCTTTTTTGCGGCAAGAAAGGCATTTATGACCGTATTAAAAGATTGACCTTTTAGCCCCGCTTTGGTAGCTTTTTCTTTTAAAACTTCGACATTGACACCACGTTGAATATTGGGTTTGCAAAAATAATAATGAGCGTTTTGGGGTAATAAAGTTAATATTTTAGACAGGTTTTTATCATCGACAACACCAAATACGAAATGTAAGTTTTTAAAATCAATAAAGGATAATTGTTCGACAATCAGAGCAATTCCGGCTTCATTATGCCCGCTATCGGCTACAATCGTTGGTTTTTTGCCCAAAACTTCCCAACGCCCAATCATATTCGTAAGCTGTTTTATTTGCTTTGTCCCATTTAGGATGTTTTCTGTTGTGAAATTAAAACGCTGATTTTGTTGTAAAATTTGAATGGCAGCTAGGGCGGTAGTTAGATTTTTAGATTGATAATTGCCAAATATGCCAAGTTCAATAGGCTGGCTATTAAAGCATAAATGAGTTTTATTTTTTAAATCATTAGAATGATTTAGTGAAGAAACAAGAAATTGACTGCTTTGAAAATTAGAGGATTGTAGTTGGGGTTCAAGCATTTGCGTAGCGAAATAAATATCAGAAGTGGTAGTTTGGGCTTTTGATTTGAAGATTTCGGCTGTTTCGTTTTGGTATTCGCCAATGAGAATAGGCGTGTTTTTTTTGATAATCCCTGCTTTGGCTTTTGCAATAGCTGCGATGCTATTGCCGAGAATATCGGTATGGTCGAGGCTAACATTTGTAATGATAGAAAGAATCGGGTGTATAATATTCGTTGCATCGGTTTCGCCTCCCAGTCCTGCTTCGATGATGGCAATGTCTATTTTTTGTTGCTTAAAATAATCAAATGCCATTGCCACACTCACCTCAAAGTAAGAAGGCTGAATGCGTTCCATTGCTGTTTTGTGCTGTTGAACATATAAAGTGATGGCTTTTTTATCAATATATTTTCCATTGATTTTGATGCGCTCTCTGAAGTCTCGGTAATGTGGCGAAGTGAACAAACCGACATTCAAGCAGTGTGCTTGCAAAATAGCGGCTAAAATATGAGCGGTAGAACCTTTGCCGTTTGTGCCAGCGATATGAATAGTAGGATAAGCAGTGAAGGGATGTTGATGATATTCGGAAAAGCGAAGCATTACATCTAAGCCTTGATTCATAGCTCGTTTGCCCACCTTTTGGAAAGTAGGCAAACGAGTAGAAAGGTAATGTATGGCTTCGGAGTAATTCATTGGAAGGTAAATTAAAAATGAGTTAAATTGTTGGCCCTATCTACCATAATCATCATAATACTCTTCCATGTAAGTTTCATATTCGTAAATCAAATCAATATTTTTAAGCTCAATATCGGTTAGTTTTCCTCTTACATCAGTAGAAACGGGCATATACCAACTTCTATCTTCAAAATAATAACGCATATCTTTTTCCTTGAAACTATACCCATGACGAGCATAAATCTCGCTGCGCATAATGCGTA
>CALOED010000160.1:0-4914 GCA_942492005.1 uncultured Saprospiraceae bacterium | reverse complement strand
TCGAAAATCGGTCAAGGCTTTTGTTTAGCATTTTTGAAAAAGTGCGAAAAGAGGTAGGCAAAGACTTCCCTATTGCCGTCAAACTCAACTCCGCTGACTTTCAACGGGGTGGCTTTTCGGACGATGAAGGACTGTTTGTGGTGAAGCGGCTAGAGGAAATGGGCGCAGACTTGCTCGAAATATCGGGCGGTACTTATGAGCATATTGATTTTCTTTTGGCAAAACAGCAGCGAGATAGCACTCGAAAAAGAGAAGCCTACTTTATGGATTTTGCCAAAGTTATTCGCCAAAATAGCCCAATCCCGCTCATGGTGACGGGCGGATTCAGAACCAAAAGTTTTTGCGAAGAAGTACTAGAGCAAAAGGAATTGGACGTAATTGGTTTTGCAAGACCTTACTTGATGGATGAGCATTTTCCGAAAACTTTTTTAGAAAAAGGTAACGCCAAAATCAGCGATGTGGACAAACGAACGGGCATCAAACAAATAGAAGATAGCGCAGAAGCTGGATTTTATGATTATCAAATCCGTCAATTGGCTACCGAAAAACCTTTGAAAATGAATTTTTCTCCTTATCAGAGTTTCTTTTGGCTGCTCAAAAATGAAATTGTAAAAGGGTGGTTTTAGGGGTTGATTGTTGGATTGCTGGATTGCTGGATTGCTGGATTGTTGGATTGTTGGATTGTTGGATTGATTGTTGAAAGTGCCGTAAAACCTGAACTGTTCTTTATTGGAAATGTTGGTTTCAATATGGTTTGGGTTGGTTAAAAAGGAGTAATGAAATGTTGTTCCAATAGTTCATCTAAATCTTCGTAGTTGGGGATATTATAATGCTCACATACTATATCTATATTCCCTTTTCTCCAAAAACCATGAGGGCAACAGACTAATAATTTCCCACTGCTCGCAAATAAACCTAATTCTAACATTGAAATAGGTGATTTGGTGTTGGGGTCTAAATACATGATTATCTTATCTGACCTTTCTAATCCTTTTAATTCCCAATTGACTTGCTGATAGAAGTTGGGATTTTCAAACTCTTGTTGCCAGGTATCATCCCAATCATCTCTTCGTGGATTTAATATCGTATAATTGGGCAAATGCTCAAAATATCTTTCGACTTTCGATTGCCAATTTTCTGATTTTCCCATCTCAATAGAGCCTGCGAGAAAAACTATTTTATCGTTGCGATGATTTTTAGAAATGCTATTGGGCGGTTTTATGATTTTCATGGATTTATCTTGTTATGACTTTCTTTTTCTCTGCAACTCTGCGAGGAGACTAAAAAATGTTGGTTCTCGCAGAGTCATAGAGGAACAAAGAATATAGAGAAAGAAATTAAATTTGATGATTTCAGCCGCTACCTTGCAATAATCAATTTTTTCGTTTCACGATAATTTTCAGCCGTCAGTGTAACGAAGTAAATACCTTTTGGCAAGTCTTTTACATTTATTCGCTCTTGATGAATACCAGCGTCAAAATAACCAAAAGCGATATTTCTAATTTCCTTACCATCCAAATTGTAAACAGAGAGTTTAGCAAAACCTCCCTTTGGCATATTCAACTCAATGATTGATTGGCTAAATACAGGATTTGGAAAAATTTTCATCCGTGCTTGGTCAGTAAAAGGAATTTGCACGTTTTTATTAGAAGAAATCACACCATTAGAAGGATGCCCGTACAATCCCGTTCCAGTGCCTGCCAGCAAATCATCAAAATACAAAAAGTTAATTTCAGTACCATTTGCATAAGAATAGCCCAAAGTCCAACTACCCGCTCCCATAGGATAATAATAGATTTCGTTATCCACCGCACAATAAAGCGTATCGTTGCCAATAGTAACCGCTTTACCCTTTTTGCCGCTTACAAACGGAAAGCCAGAAGTAGTAAATGGAGTCCAAAGTCCCGTAGAATTGAGCGGTTTGTAGTAACAAATCGGGTGATTGATGCCTGCATCTGTACCCGCAGCAAAAATGGTATCGCCCGTTGTGCTAACTTCAATATCAATTATAGAAGCCACAATGGAAGCACCTGTGCTTGTGGTACTACCATTCATATCTTGCGACACTGTCCAAGAAGAGCCATTTTTTACTAATTTGTAAATGCTTCTTCCCGTTGGTGTTGTCAAATCGTATTCTACGCCGATATAAGCCACGGTATCTGTGCCTTCCAATGCAAATTCTATATCAAAAACGTCCACATCGTTGCCCGTAGTAGAAGCGTCCAATAATATTTGCGACCACGTATTGGCATTACCATAATTTTCAGAATAAAATAATCCGCCTTTGCTTGAGCCTTGAACATTGTAACCTGCCATAACGATATATTCACCAAAATCGCAAATTTCAATGGCTCGTACTTCCGAACCTACATTCGGAAAATTGTAAGGAGCATTTTCAGCCGTAAAGACTTTTGACCAAGAATTGCCATCGTTATTCGTTCGGTACACCCTTACATTGCCAGCAAAAACCGTATCAGGGTGGCTTTTGTTTAGTTCTGCTGACCAATAAACAGAACCATCGCCTGTTGGAAAAATTGCATTGGTCCAAGTAGGAGATGTCAAGTAATTTGTTACTCTTCGGATGCCCGATTTAGCGGCCAGCCATGCGGTGTTTTTATCTACCGTCATATCAAAATCTTGAACTTGTACGGCTTCTACACCATCATTTATTTCAAAAATATTTGGCCCTTTATTAACGGAAACCCCGATTCCTTGGTCTGTTGTGAGATAAACAATATCGGAATTAATGGGGTCGGTAAAGCAACCACCATCATTTGGATGCGTTTCAAATCCCATATTGCCGAAGTTATTCCACGTGCCGGTTATGCCTTTATTATTAGAATACATACTGCCATAACCAACGCTATAATTGGTAATATTACCCATAAATGAGAAGTTAGAACCATTCGTACCATTGATGCCTGAATTATAACTTGTCCAGCTAACTTCATTGTCGGTGTAAGCTATCCATTTGTTGTTGGGGCTGCCAGCATTGGCACGACCGCCTAAGAAAATCCTTCCATCGGGTGCAATGCCTAAGGTTTGCCAATCTGCTACGGTGCTTACCGCACTCAAAGAGATATTAACAAAAACAGTTAAATTATTGAAGGCATTAAAAGCAACAGAAGATTTTGCAAGCGTTTTTGCGCCTATATCAAAAATATAGACGATACCTGTAATAGGATGAATCGCAATTTGGACCATGCCGCCAGCAGGAATCGTAATTGGCGCAAAAGAAGAACTGGAATAATTACCAGTTGCATCAAATTTGCCCCAAAACATCTGATTGGCATTTATCCAAAAAACGGTAGAATCTGCTACAATAAAATGACTGACCATGCCCGAAGTATAAATGGGCGAAATAGAAGTATAGGGCGGATTGGTATAAAACAAACCTTGAGATGCGCCTTGTGCTGCAAATAAAAACGAGCCAGTATGCTCTACTGCTCCGATGTGCTGAATGCTGCTACCAAATCCTGCGGCTGCGTCAAGTGCAGGCATGACCTGAAATTGACCGAAAGTAGCTGTACCTGCGGTATTTACTTCTGCAAAAAAAGCGGAATTGGCACTTTCAGTAGCGCAAAAGATAAGGCTAGTGTCGGCGGTTTTAGAAAATCCCGTGATAGCATTTATTCTGCCACCATAAACGGCTTCTACCTCTGGAATACTTAGTTGTGCTGATGCCGAAAAACTTAAAATGAGACTTAACGAGAGTAATAGGAAAAGTTTATTTTGCATATATTAAAGTTTGGGTTTGAAAATAGAATAGTTGCCTTATTTATAGCAATAAGAATTGACTAAGAATTGTAAGGAAACTACCTTTTTATTTATATTTGTTCCAAAAGAACTAACTGATGAAATCTAATAAAATTCGTATTAGTCCTAATGGACCGACTTTTTCTCGTATTGTGGCAGGTGTTTGGAAATGGGGCGTGTGGGGTTGGAATTTAAATACCCAACAGCACTTAACGCTCATTAAAAAATGCCTAGAATATGATGTGACCACATTCGACCATGCCGATATCTATGGCGATTATACCTCCGAAAGCGAATTTGGAAATGCCCTCAAACTCGAACCTAGCTTACGAGACAAAATGCAAATTGTTACTAAATGCGGCATCAAATTGATTTCTAAAAATAGGCCCGAACATAAAATTAAATCTTATGACACCGGCAGAGCGCATATTATAAAATCAGTAGAAAATTCTTTGCGCCAACTCCAAACGGATAGAATTGATTTGCTTTTGATACACCGCCCGAGTCCGCTTATGGATGCCGACGAAATAGCAGAAACCATTACTCAATTAAAAAAAGAGGGAAAAATTATTCATTTTGGGGTTTCCAATTTTGAACCTCGACAGTTTCAATTATTGAGTAGCCGCACCGAATTAGTCACCAATCAACTAGAATTAAACTTGATGCGTCCGAAGCCTTTTTTTAATGGCACGCTTGACCTCATGCAACAACACCGCATTTCGCCTATGGCTTGGTCTCCGCTTACCAGTGGTCGTATTTTTAAAGATATTGAAAGCAAGCCCGTCCGTATGATATTGAAAACCGCAGAAGATTTATTGGAAAAATACGATTGCGAACTCGACCAACTATTGCTGGCGTGGCTTTTCAAACATCCCTCAAATATTCTTCCTGTACTCGGCACGGCTCGCCCAGAACGTGTCAAATCGGCTATTGATGCCTTAGCTATTGATTTGACTAAGGAAGAATGGTTTGAACTATGGCAGGCATCGAATGGGCATGAAGTGCCGTAGTAGCATCTCTCCTACCGTTAGGGTGTTTGGGTTTTAGGTATTTTTTTGGGGGCGGCTGATTATTTTATTAATAGCCCCTTTGCGGCAACTTCTTCGGCAGTTAGTCCAAAAATAGGTGGTGCAGCTACGCCCAACATTCCTAAATACA
>CALOED010000159.1:0-4058 GCA_942492005.1 uncultured Saprospiraceae bacterium | reverse complement strand
CAGCCCGAAAAGTTAATCATTCTCGATTTGCATACCACAACAGCCCACGGCGGCATCTTTTCTATTACCTCGCCAGAAGAGGAAAGCGAGCGCATTGCCAGAGAACTGCACGCACCCGTCGTGAGGGGTATTCATTCGGGCGTAGGCGGTACTACTTTGCATTATTTCAATTCTAATAATCTAAATGTTGATACTACTACCATCGTATTTGAATCGGGACAACACAACGAAGACTCTTCTATTGAGAATGCTAACTCGGCAGTTATCAACTGTTTGCGCTCGGCAGGATGCGTCCTTTCGATAGATGTGGAAGACAAACACGACGATTTATTGACACAAAAAGCGAAAGCACTTCCGCCTGTGGTGCGCATCATTCATACTCATCATATCAACGAAGGCGATAATTTTGAAATGATGCCTGGCTATGTCAATTTTAAGCCTGTAAAGAAAAATGAATTATTGGCCCATGACAGAAATGGAGAAATCCGTTCGCCTTATACTGCCCTTATTCTGATGCCTTTGTATCAAAAACAAGGTGCGGACGGATTTTTCTTAGTGCAAGAAGTAGAATAGCCTACCTCTTAAAAGTTACTTTCTAGCATCGTTTCGTCTTATTATTTGTAAATATCCTCCCGTTATAATATTAAACATTATAATAATTTTAATATATTTACAATCCACACAATTTTTAATCAAAACTAAAATATCTAACATTATGTCGAATATTAATGATAACATAAAAGGACAACTAGACGAAGAGACAATCGCTAAAATTAGTAAACAAATGGGCGAAAGTACCGAAAAAGTAAAATCAGCGATTAATAGCCTTTTGCCTTCTATCATGAAGGGCTTTTCTAATAAAGCATCTAGCGATAATAGTTTTTTGAAAAACTTGGACGCTGACGGCGACGGAGATGTGGATATGAATGACTTGACTGGGTTTTTCTCAGGTGCAGGCAAAAACATGATGGATACCGTGAATAGCCTTTTTGGTGATAAAAAAGAAAATATTTCGGCAGCAGTGGCAGAAGATTCTGGTATTTCTAAAGAAAATACAGAAAATCTGATGGAACGCTTGACGGCAATGGTCACTAAAAATGTGAGTGATGCAAAAAAGGCATCTGGCGCAGAAAATGTTATGGCTAACTTATCCAAAGAAGCCAGCGCACTAGCTGGAAAAGGTAACGATGCTATGAAAAAAGCAATGGGAATGCTAGATAGCGATGGCGACGGCGATGTGGATATGGAAGACCTCAAAAAAGCAGGCAAAAACATCTTAGGTCGTTTTGGCCTATAAAAGTCTCTAATCATTCCATGATTTAAAAAATAACCATTCTGTTCGTTCAGAATGGTTATTTTTTTTTATTTTGGAATACCGATATTTTAGCTCAACTTACTGATACTATTTTTATAAAAAAATAAAATGAATATGAAATTACCAAATATCTTAATGTTCCTTCTTTTGATTGCAGCTTTGGCAAGTTGCAATTCGCCCGAACCACAAGGCGACAAAAACACCAAAGGCTCCGTGCTAGATGCTGATAAAAAAGCTGATGAAAAACCATCAGACGAAAATGCTTTTATCAATTCGACTTCTAAATACAACTATGAAGAAGATAACGATAAGGATAAAAAACCCAAATCAACGGCTGGCACAGCGAAGACTGGCAAAGTCGGTATTTTGAAAATAGATGGAGAACTCCAAACGTGCTTGGATGGAGAAAATAATTACAGTACAATGGCTCAAATCCAATGTATTAGCGAGGCTTATAGCAAATGGGATGATGCGCTTAATGATTATTACCAACGAACGATGCAGGTATTTGGACCTAAACAAAAAAAGGCTCTACGAACGGCTCAACGCAGTTGGATACAGTTTCGAGATGCCGAAGTAGCATTTATCAGCGAAATGTACGGCAATATTGACGGAACGATGTATCGTATTTTTGCGAACGATGATAATATGATGTTGGTCAAAAATCGAACGCTCGAACTGGCAGAGTTGAGCATGGTGGGCGATAACTACGAAGCCAAAGTCTATGATTATATGGTAGGGGATTTTAAAAATCGATATGGCGATGATGCTACTTACAATGATTGTTTGGATAAAGATGAATCAAATCTTGGCATGAGGACTTGCGCTGCCGAGTGGGCAAAAAGAAGCGACGAACTTCTAAATCAAAATTATAATCAACTCCGAAAACGCCTTAACGACGATGAAAAAGCCAAACTTAAAGCGGCACAGTTAAAATGGTTGAAGTTTAGAGATAATGAGTTGAAAATATATGATGCTGCGCTAGAGGAAATGGGCGGCTCTATGTATCCGACGCAGCGAGTAATAAAAAACGCTCAAATGATTATGCATCGAGCGAAAGACTTGGAAAACTATATGAAGGTTTTTGAAGAGTAGTGTCATTTTTTAAAAAAACATAATAGGCACATAAAAAAAACTATGTGCCTATTATGTTTTAGTATTTCAGTATTTCAACGAAACCTGTGTTTAATATCTCTTCATTTTACGAGCTACCCGTTCGGAGGAAATAGAGTTTCGCTTTTGAAAATATTTTGACTGATTTTCTTTAATGGATGTTCCTTTTTTGTTTTTGTAAATAATGCTAAAGGAATTATTAGAAAACTTTTGAATGACCACTTGATTAGGGAATTTTTTTCCCTTTCGCTCAAAAATAGCCTGTGTGCCATCATAGCTTTTCAGCTTAAAGGTTTTGAATTTTTTAGAATTATCCACTGAACTTTCAAAATACAAATCTTTTCCTTTTTCATAGATTTTCATGTATTCTTGAAATTTCTTCTCCCCATTTTCCATCACATAACCTTCTCCGATAATGCCCGCAGCATCCATGTACCAACTTTCGTAAGATTTATTGATGTCGTCGCCATCGCCTTTCCAATTTCCTGCCATCCAACCGAACTTAGCCAATTGCGACACACTATAACTTTCAACTTGATTCTTAGCTCTACTCTTTGATTGTTTAGAAGGCGCAACAGCTATTTCATCCAAAGTGACATCATCTCCAGCCGCCTCATCTGCTTTGTCTCTGCCGCTTGTGTTCAAAGCATCTTTGTTTTGCTTCGTTGCCTTTGCTTTTTCTTCTTTCGCTATTATTACTTTATTATCAGGAGTAGGTTTGTATTCCGCTTCTTTTTTAGCATCCGTTGGTTTTACCACATCTAACTCTACCAACTCTTCCGCCTCTTCCTCTGCCACAGGTTCTACATCATCATCCACCATAGCGATAGGCGGCTGGTAGCCATCTGGTTTTTTGTTGGCCGTTGCGGGGCTTTGGGGTTTTGGTGCATTTTCCAGCTTTTTAGCCGGTGCTTCCGTTGGGCTATTCTTTGGCTTTTTTTCATCTAGTTTAACAACTGGTGGGTTTTCTCTTCTATTCGTGCCTTGCTTTGCGTCCTTAGTTTTACTAGGCACATCTTTATCTACTATTTTATCAAGTTCTTCTTGCTCCACACGTTGCTCTTCTCGATGTTCTTTAATAGCTTCCGCTATTTTCCTTTCGTCTTCGGTCAGCGGTTGTTCGGTAGCCAACTTATCCCCTTCTTCTATGCCGACTACGGTATTGACCAATCGTATTGCCATAATAAGGGCAAATACGCCAATCACTGCTGCTGCCAAAGAAGTATAACGATACATCACGGTACGTTTTCTCAACCGCCGCATTTCCAATTTTCGCTCCAACCTATCCCATGACTGCATAGGTGGTCTTTCGGTCAGCTTGTCAGCATTTTCCCGAAAGAGTTGCGCTATGTCATCGTTTCTATTATCATTAAAATCGTTCATTCTCTAATTTTTAATCTTTTCCAAAATCATTTTTTCTCCCTAGCCTTGTATTCACAAAACAATTTTTTTTTTGTAAAAATCAGACTATTCATCCTTCGCTACACCATAAGTTGAGTCACTGCTTCAACCTACATCGGGGTACTGATTTTGTTTGAGTAAACCTTGCAATCGTTTTTGGCTAATATCAGTTGAGATTTGGAAGTATTGATGCTAATCCCCAGCATATCAGCTATTTCTCTATGTTTAT
>CALOED010000158.1:0-16006 GCA_942492005.1 uncultured Saprospiraceae bacterium | reverse complement strand
CACAGTAAACGCTACTGCGAAGTTTTTTGTGGTCGCAAACTGTTTTTATAAAAAACAAGAAACAGACAACCTCTAATCTTCAATAATCGCATCATCAATTAGGGCATCTCCATCACCGTCCAAATCATCAAATCCAAATATTTTTCGATTATCGTCTTTCTTTTGTTGCAATTCTTTTTGAGTAATTTTGACTTTTTCATCTGACTTAAATCGGTCTTCTACCTTTTTCTCTAGTCGGTCAGCGAAATTTTTGGCTTTATCGAAAAAAGAATCAAAACCACCCAACAAATCATCTTCTGGTTTGTGTTTAGGTTCTTTGAGTTCCGCTTCGGCTTCTTCATCCTTTTTGCGCATTTTTTCTTCGAGGTCGTAAGCTGCGTTTTTTCCTTTTTCAAAAAGGTCTTTAGCGGAGCTTGCTGCTTTTTTGCCCGAATTGAATAGGAAATCTAAAAATTCGTCGGCAGTGCTATCCGCTTTTTTATTAAAACCTTCTGCCTTTTCATTTAAGTCGCTGAATTTTTCTTTCGCCTTCGAGAGAAATTCATCCTTTTTTTCCTTTAAATTCTCAACCGTATCGTTATCAATCTTAAACTGTTCTTTGAGCTTCGTGAAAGTATCATCGATTAGAGATTTTTCTTTTGGCTCGTCGTCCAAAGAAGGAATATCGTCCATCGGAATATCATCGAATTGTTGCTTTTTAGCCTGCGCTTCTGCCTTTTTTCTTCGCTTTTTCTTCGTCACTCAAAAACAAATCATCAAAATCATTTATATCTGCCATAACTGTATTTTTATACTTTTGATTTAGAAATAGATTATTGGGTAGTTATTCTTTTTTATTTTAGGGACTACTAATATAGTTCTTTGCAGCTAATTTTTCAAGCCGTTGGAATCTTATTCGTCCAATATTCGATAAGTTTCTGATTTATTTAGACTAGCTAGATAAAATGAGAAAAATTGATTTTAGTCGAATTGTCGTTTATTATTAAAATTTGCACTGCTTTCAGGATAGTTTCGGTTACTGTGAGGAATTCAAAAAGTTCCATCCGCTACTCCCAATGTACCAAAGCAATGCTAGAGCTGCCAAACCAATAAGGATTAAAACCGCACAACCGCAGCCTGTCCAGAATTTATCGTCCTTCTTCTCTTTTTGTATTTTTTTATCGTCAAACTTATTCAGCAATTTGTTTGCCTTGCGATGATTAGGAGCTAAATCCAAAGCCGCCAAAACGTACCTTCGAGCCTCTATGATGTCTTCTTCTTTGACTTCACTTTTCCATCGGGCGTGCAAAGCCTCGGCTACGGCATAGTTTAAGTTGGCATTTGGCGGAAAAATCGCTTCCATTTTTTTATACACCTCAATACACTGATGGAGCGATTCGTAGCCTCCTGTGCGCAATGCTTTGGCGTTTTTTAGATAAAGCTTGTAGGATTCTTGTACTTTGTTCCACTCTGTTTCCGACACGCCTAGTTCCATTGCCATCTCCTTTCGTTCGTCAGGAGTGAGCGTTCGTTGGTAAGCGTTGAGGCGATTGTGTTGGTTATAAGCTGCGAGATAAGCATCAATTTGCGAAAAAAAAACCATAGTGTTGATGTGTTTTATTTATTGCTCATGAAATACTTTATGGCTAGTAGGTTTTCGATTTTAGTTCCCGTTCGACCCGACTAGTCGTAGGTACAGTAAAATCGCTAATCAATAATTATGTATGAAAAATTGATTAGAGGCACGCCAATCGTAAAGCGTTGAGATACTCGTTGATTGCTCGCCAAAGCCAAATCAACGGAAAATTGTTCCCAAGTAAAACGAACGCCATAAGAAAAAGCGGGTTCTATCATAGAAACATCGGTATTCAAAAATAACCAATTCTCGGAAATTAGAGCCAAATGACGATTAAATCTTGCCTTGAAACTAATCGGAATAAACTGAGTAGGCTGGTTAGTTTCGGCATCCATAATTGGATAGCCATAACCGTAGCCTAGAGTAATATTGGTATTCGCATCGCCAAAACTCATGTAAGCAAAACCATTTGCTAAGTTTTTGTATTGGTCGTTGATATTGACAAAAGAAAGGTTTGCGCCCAATCGAATACGCTCCGAAATGGGATGATTTACAGATATTCCAGCATGATAAGCAGGTTGGCCTAGCGATAAGGCAGAATAGAGTTCTGCGCCCGCATGAACCGAAATATTATCCGTAAGACCATAGTGCAAAGAATGATAGAGCAAGTTAGTTGTCCGATAATTCAATTGCCCTTTGCGCAAGCCAAAACCATTCGGTGTCACAAGGTTTCGCCCTTCATTGACATCAGGGTAAAGATAATCGCCGTCTATCACTTCTTCGTTTTTTACTCGGCGCATTCTCCGAATATTGCTTTGCAAAACGATAACCTCAAAGTTATCATAGATAGAAAAAGTAATTTCATTTTCCATCCTATTTCTATAAATAATTTTGCCTGTAAAGCGTGTGTTATCCTTCGTTTGAACGTAATAATAATTGGCTACAACATCAGAAACAATGTCTTGTTGATGGTCACTGGTTTGCGAAATAGCAATGTTAGTCGTTAGTGTAAGGCAGACAACTAGCAGAGAGGTAATGTAGTAGAAACTTTTCATTTGAGTATAGTTTGATGTTCTGAAATAATATGTATATAAATAAAAGTAAAGTTTAAAGTTTTAAATTACAACATATTATGTTTTTATATTTTATAACAAGTCTGCTTATCTTTTTACTGCAAATACTATGACAAAGTTGCAATCTACATCAATTATCTTATTAATTGAATTTTACAGAAAGGCTAGGTTTGCCATATTCATGGACAATCTCAATATAAGACGACCTCGACATACTTCCCGGATTTAATCCCTTTTCGCCTTCTGGAATGGATGCGCCTAAATCGTCAAAATAACTTTGCCAAATAGCGAAGGTCGAGTCCGTTTGAGGTGCTTTGAAAGTCATAGGCGGTGTTTCAAAAATTGGCTGATTAAGGTTAGCGGATTGAAAAGCCAAATGTATTAATTCAGAACAATAGAAACTATCATTTTCGATATTAAAAACGAAGTCATAAGTAGCATTCATTTTTGAGTGTATAAACATAATAGCTTTGGGAATGAGAGCTTCGTGTTCTTCTTTTAAGCGTCCCACAACGACTTTAGGCTGCTCATTCGCATCAAAACTCCTATTCAGGAAACTATCTAATTCCGTCAAAACAACGCCTTGAGAAATGGCTTCCATCACTTTAAGAGAGCCATCATCAGCCTTCATGACTAAGCCGACGTGCGAAAAATCATAGCCGTTCACGCCTTCGGTGACGGCTTCTATGGCTTCGCAAAATGGGCCACAATCGCTATCTTGAAAAAGCAAATCGCCCTCTTGTAGCTGAAAAACAGCATCGTTAGGCTTACATTGAAAAAATAAAAAAATAGTAGAAATAATTAGTATATACCTCATGGTGTAAATTAAAATTTGCCAAAAAACAGAAAGGTAAAATAAAGTGCGGAATATAAGAAACAACTTTCTTCTTATTCACGTTTAAAGAGGCGGATTCTTTAAAAGAGGTTTTTTAGAAGCCCTTTAGTTAAAAAAATTACATAATTCTAGGCGTTATCTTGACAATTTTAGATTAATTCTAAAATAGACCTGTTATCGTACTACCATTTTTTGTATATTTATAGCCTAGTAAATGAGATAAAATCAAAATCATAAAAGATGAAGATGTTTCCAGTAAAATTTCTATTCATATTTGTGGTATCTTTTACAATCGTATTCAGCAGTTGTGAAAAAATAGAAATGGCAACACCTGCAGTTGAAAAGATTACCAAAAAATCAGTTGCTTCGGATAAAAATTCACCCAGAATTAATCCTGTAATCATTAATGCTGCCGCTTATAGTAGCGCAACGGCTCCCTTTACCATCACAGGATTTACCATCGAAGACGAAATTATTATGCTGACAACCAATCATCAAGGTGGATGTGGTTCTGCAGATTATATTTTAGTTTCTGATGGAAATGTTGGAAGTTTAAATGGCAAACCTCTTGTTAAACTAAAACTAAAACTTGACGACCGTGACCCTTGTAAAAAAGTAATCGGCACAAAACTAGGATTTGACCTAACGCCGATACATCAGCCTAATGCTAATAGTATGACGCTTAATATCAAAGGAATAGGTTTTGTCTCTTATTCGTACTAGATAGTTTATCTGAAAAAAGTATATTTTAGTACAAAAGCACCAAAACTATTAAGTTAGTTTTGGTGCTTTTGTTATTTTAGAGTATCGATTTAAAAAAAACTTACCAAAAAAAACAAACCAAAAACCGAGTATCTACCGTATAAAGTTTTAGAAAAAAATCAACTTGCTATTAGACCATATTCTGTTTTGCGTGTACCGCATACAAAACTACTCAAAAATCAGTAAGTTGCATTTTTTACGGTATAAATTTTTTTTAAAACAAATATGTCTGACTACTTAAAGTCTATTATTTAATATTTAATTGACAATTTTCACATAGCTCATTTACCTTTTTTATGAAAAGGTTGATGTGTAGCATTAATGAATATTGTCTTGTACCAAAAACATTTTTTATGAAAAATATTGCTTTTTTACTACTCATGCTTATTTTTTCAAGTGCAGCCGTTTTTGCACAAACTGACCCCGTAGATTTTAATAATACCATCATAGCGCAACAAGCTATGGTCTCGGCTAAAAACTTGGAATATATTTCATATTCTGTGCATTCTAAGGATTTTAATGAGATAGAACTCAAACGAAAGGGCGTTGTTCAGCAAATTGAAAGTGCAATAAAAGTAGTAAACGCACTAGAGCCAGCAGAACATGGTGACAATTTGAAAGAAGAAGCACTTGCCGTACTCGGAATGTATGAGAAACTCTTCAATATGGACTTTGTAGAAGTCAATGAATTGAAAAAGGATAGCGAAAGTTCTTTTATCGCTATGGAAAAATACTTTAAAGCGCAAGATAAAGCCGAAAAACAGTTAAGTAAAGCAGCTAAAAGATTGAATCAAGCGCAAGAAAGGTTTGCTAAAAAAAGCGGATTTGAAATACAAGAGTCTGACGAAAATGACGCTGCAAGTCTTCAAATTCAAAAAATGAATCAGGTCAATGAATATACTCGAAATATTTATTTGATATATTTTAAGGCCGAAAAAGCGCACGCTATCTTCATGGAAGCCGTAAGCAGCGAAGATAGAAGTATGGGCGGAAAACTCAAAAGACTGGAAAGTGCAGCAGATGAAGCACTGGAAAAATTGAAAGATTTAGATGGTTTTGACGGCGACACAGGATATAAAGATAGTGCTATCAAATTGATGAAATTCTTTAAGGAAATGTCGGAAGGTGGATTTGCAGACATTGTGCGTGTATCGAAAATGCAGCAAGAAAAACTTACTCAAAAGGATGTAGATGATTACAATAATGCTATTCAGAAATACAACGAAAACATTAATCCGTTGTTGATGCAATTCAATGAAGCAAGTAATGCCTTGCTCAAAAAGCACGTACCAAATCTTGGCGTGCCTAAAAATAAAGTGAGTAGAACTTAAATAGGGTTCTTTGAAAAATACTGTGGCAATGTTTTTGACTTGCGAAGCCGATAGGTTTCGCACAGCAATTTCTTATTTGGGTTTTAAATTACTTGCCCAACGGTGGCTTGCCCCGTTGGACAAGTAAAAAAATCAACTGAATAAAGTAAATCTTTCCATACGAGAAAACTGCTGGACTTCACAAGTTAGAATCTCTCTCGTTTCCACAAAAATTGCCAGAGAACCTTAAATAGAAAAGATTTTAATTGAAAGCCCTAAAGTTTATTCAAACTTTAGGGCTTTTGTCTTATTAGACTTTATGCTAAAAAAAACGGCATACGGCAAAATACAACTTACTGATTTTGAGTAATTTTGCGTGCGACGCACACAAAACAGAATACGGTCTATTGAATTTAGTAACTTGACGTGCTAATTTTATAAAACAAAAAACAGCCATTTTTTTTTCTAGCCTACCAACCCATCTTGTTTCATACTCGTTTAGTCAGAGATATGTAAATTTATAGATTTTCCAATATTCATCAAGATGATAAAACAACCATTATTTTATACCGCAATATTAGCCCTTAGTTTGGTTTTGATTTTGCCTCAAAGTTGTACTTTTGATAAACTACCTGCTGATTATGCTACCATCGGTATTTGTTTTGAAACCGAAATACTACCTATTTTTGTATCGAACTGTACAGGTTCGGGTTGCCACAATGAAATAGACCGAGAAGAAGACTATGATTTGACTAACTATGATGGTATTATGAAAGGGATTACGCCTTTTGATGCTAATGGTAGCGAACACATCAAATCAATTTTGGATTCTGACCCCGATGACGTGATGCCGCCTCCACCAGCAAGCCCTTGAGTCCCAACAAATAGCCTTACTCAAAGAATGGATAAATTTAGGCGCACCTAACACGGCAAATTGCCAAAGTGGAAGCTGCGATTCGTTAGCCAATATGTCGTTTGCAGTAGATATTACGCCTATTATACAAACGAACTGCGCAGGCGGCAGTTGTCACGACTCAGGAACTGCGGCAAGGGGGTATGATTATTCTTCTTATAGCGGCGTGAAGTCTTCGGTGGACAATAATCGAATGATGGGAAGTATCAATCATCAAGGCGGATTTATTGTGATGCCACCTTCTTACCAAATTGCGAATTGTGATATTCAAAAAATTCAAACTTGGATAAACGAAGGCGCACCGAATAATTAATCGAGGTAGGGTTGGAGTAAAAATTGAATAGAAAATGCGTCATTTCGATTTTTTTCAAATTTCGAGATGACGCATTTCTATAACATATAAATACCGTAATTCGCATTAAAACGCTAACAATCGCTGTATCTTTTCTTTAAATCGCTCAACAGGTAAAAACTGCTGCTCCAAAGGTATAGCGAACGGAACAGGCGTATCCAAACTAGCGGCACGCATCACAGGCCCATCCAAATATTCAAAAAGATGTTCCGAAATATAAGCAGCTAATTCACCACCAACGCCACCCGTCAGAGTTGCTTCATGGAGGATAATGACTTTGCCCGTTTTCTGAACCGATGCCGTTATCGCTTCATAATCTAAAGGCAATAAGGTGCGCAAATCCAAAATATCGGCACTAATATTCATTTCTTCGGTTACTCGTTTTGCCCAATGCACCCCGTTTCCGTAAGTGATAATAGAAATATCGTTGCCCGATTCTACTAGGTTGGCTTTTCCTATTTCGATAGTATAATCGTCGTCGGGAATAGCTTCGGTTAAGCTACGATACAAGGCTTTATGCTCAAAATACATCACAGGATTTGGGTCTTCAAAAGCCGCCAATAGCAAACCTTTAGCATCTTGAGGATTGGAAGGATACACGATTTTTAGGCCAGGCGTATGGAAGAACCACGCTTCATTGCTTTGTGAATGAAAAGGGCCTGCGCCAACGCCACCACCTGTCGGCATTCGGATAACGACATCCGCATTTTGCCCCCAGCGGTAATGAATTTTAGCTAAGTTATTCACGATTTGGTTGAAACCACAAGTCACAAAATCAGCAAATTGCATTTCCACCATCGCCTTGTAGCCTTTGATGCTCAACCCCAAACTAATCCCAACAATCGCACTTTCGCAAAGCGGCGTATTGCGTACTCGGTCTTTGCCATATTTTTCAGTAAACCCTTCCGTTATTTTAAAAACACCACCATAGTCCGCTATGTCTTGCCCCATCAATACAAGGTTGTCGTACTTTTGCATAGCTATATCCAAACCATCTGAAATAGCATCTACGAAGCGTTTTTCGGTGACGTTTTCCGTTTTGGGCAAAGTCCTTTTAAAATCAAAAGGTGTAAAAATATCGGTCGTTTCTTTTTCTAAATTGACGGTTACTTTTGGCGTATCGTAGGCAACGGCCAAAGCGTCATTGATGGCTTTTTTATTGGCTTTTTTTAAAAGTGCAATGCTATCGGCTGTTAAAATGCCTTCTGATTTTAAAAAATGCTCATAATTTTCAATAGGGTCTTTTTGCGCCCACATTTCCATCAAATCCTTCGGAACGTATTTTGTGCCAGAGGCTTCTTCGTGTCCACGCATTCTAAAAGTCAAAAACTCAATCAAGACAGGGCGAGGATTTTGGCGCATTTCTTCGGCAATAGTATTTATTTTTTGATAAACTTCGAGTATGTTATTGCCGTCTATTTGGTGCGTTTCCATGCCGTAGCCAATACCTTTGTCCGCTAAGTTTTCGCAATTGTATTGTTCTTTGGTAGGCGTAGAAAGTCCGTAGCCGTTATTTTCAATAGCAAAAATAACAGGCAAATTCCAAACAGAAGCCACATTCAACGCTTCGTGAAAATCGCCTTCACTCGTACCGCCCTCGCCTGTAAATGCGACTGAAATTTTCTGCTCCTTACTCAATAAATGCGCTAAGCCAACGCCTCCTGCCAATGCCAACTGTGGGCCTAAGTGCGAAATCATCCCGACAATGTGGTAATCCTTTGCACCAAAATGAAATGAGCGGTCTCGACCATTTGTAAATCCTAGATTTTTACCTTGCCATTGTGCGAATAGTCGTTCCAAAGGCACATTTCGAGTAGTGAATACGCCTAAATTGCGGTGCATAGGAAATATAGTCTCATCGTTGTGTAAGGCTTTGGTAATGCCTACCGAGATGGCTTCTTGCCCGATGCCCGAAAACCATTTACTGATTTTTCCTTGCCTTAATAAAATCAACATTTTCTCTTCTACCATTCTAGGCAAAAGCAATGCTTCATATAAATCGAGTAATTGCTCATTGGTGAGCGATTTTCTATCGTAATTCATTTGTTGTACTGCGTTTGAAATGTTATAGAAACAAAATTTCTAATTGCATTTTATTTCTAATGTATCAAAAAAACGGCGTAAAGGTAGATAAATAAAGCAGATTTTCGCTAGGTTATAATTATATAAAAATAGCGATGATTAGTTATTTCTAATCACCGCTATTTGACGAATTTTAAAAAAGAATACTTACTCTTTTATAAATCTCGCAATGCCTAGTGTTTTATTGCTAACATCAAATAATCGAACAAAATAAATACCTGTTGGCAATTGTCCAATATTGATTTGGCTACCATTTTCTAACTGCCCAAAACCAACTAATTGCCCTAAATTATTGTAAATCGCCACTTTTTCAATGAGATACATCAACTGCCCAACGTGGATATTCAATACCTCCTGTGCTGGATTTGGATACACATTAAGCATCGGAATCGCTACGTTTTCATTGCCTACTACCGTTACATTGATGTTGTCGGTAGCCATACAGCCATTCACATCGGTAACGGTCACGGTGTAAATATTACTACTAGATACAAATATGGTTTGCGTGGTATCGCCCGTGGACCAACTGTAACTTGCCCAAACGCCAGCGTCGAGCTGAATGGAATCCGAAGCCGTTGCAATAGAAGCCGTATCCGCCAAACCGATAACAATTTCTGGATGTACGGTAAGTGTAAAATCGTCAGTAGCCGTACAATTGTTGGCATCGGCAACCGTAAGAACGTAAGTCGCAGAACTATCAGCAATAAGACTGCTGGAGGTACTGCCCGTATTCCAAGAGTAAGTCAAACCTGCTTGAGTGACATCGAGCGTTACGGTTTCGTTGAAGCAAACAGCGGTATCATTTGGTAAGAAAATAATTGGATTCGGATTGACCGTGACGTTGATGCTATCTTGAGAAGAACAAGCATTGATATTGACGGTAACACTATAAGTGCCTGTGCTATCGGGAATTAAAGAGGCAGATGTATTGCCGCCCGACCACAAATAAGTTGCATTGGGGTCGGAAATGCTTGCGTCAATAGATAAAGTGCTATCTGCGCAGAAGGTTAAATCGCCTCCTAAGTCGAAACTAGGGACAGTATCTACTTGCACGGTTACGGTATCAAAACCATTACACGCACCATTGTCTGCTTCTAAAATATAGGTATAAGCTCCGGGCGTAGTGAAATGTAAACCTAAAGAGTCGTTGGTGCTAACGGATTGCCCAGTGTTGTCGTACCAATTGTATTGAATAGCTCCAGGCGAGTTGCTGACAAGCATCGCACTATCGCCAAGGCATATAAATTGGTCGGAAGTAGCAATATTTGTATTCATCACACAACAAGCCGCCACGGAAGTTGTCGTAGTCATAGATGATTCAAAATTGACACCTCGCCATGCTTCTACTTTTACGGTATAATTACCCGCAGGGATGTTATTTGCCGTATTTACGGTTGCTGTATGACTGTATTGACCAATGGCAGGAAGGATAATAAATGGGTCTGCAAAAACGAGCTTTATAGTAATAAGCCCTGGAGAAACCGCATAACTATACCCTGTAACGGTATAACTTAATGACCAAATTGTTCCGCTAGATGTAACGGTAAAAGTGTTACAATCTGTTGGATTCGCACTTACATTGACCTGTTGTACTTGAATGTTTTGAGCAAGTGCCAAGTTTGCGAATAAGGCAAATGTTACTATTAAAAAACCTTTAATAGCATAGTTGTAAATTTTTTTCATAATAAAAATGTTAGTTGTTCTCTGATAATCAAATTGTTATTCATTACAATAATAAAATAGAATAGCCATATAAAAAAAAGTAAAATTTTAAAAAGACTTATACTTTGCCTTCGCTCTGACTTTGGATGTGATTGGCAATGGTTTCCGAATCGTTGAAAATTGTACCTAATATGCCGCCCAATTTATAATTATCAAAACCCACAAAATACAAACCTTTATTCTTTGCGTCTTGTGCAATGGGCGATTTTGGGCAATTGTATTTATCGAGTTCAGGCGAAATATTTTCAACAAACTCGTTCAATTTTGGCTGATAGCCAGTGGATAAAATCACGGCATCAAAGGCTTTTTCTTCGCCCGTTTTGAGCATTACGCCTTTTTCTGTGAAATGACTAATATCATTTACGATTTTGATTTTCCCATTTTTGATGTACTTGACCGTTCCCAAATCAATGACGGGGGTTTTGCCTGTTTCTTTGAGCTGAACCGTAGGATGCACTTTCGACATCGGTACGCCAAATTTGGATAAATCTCCAATGACGAGCTTTCTAATCTGCGTGCCAAGCCAATCGCCAATGCCAAAAGGAATACTCGCCAACGTTTTGGCGGTCAATTGAACGGGGCGACCATTGACATCTCGAGGCACTATCGTAATCGGGCTACGCACTGAAATGGTAACATCTACGCCTTGTTCGGCTAAATCCAACGCCAATTCTGCGCCTGTGTTTCCCATCCCAATCACCAATGTTTTTTTGCCCTGAAAGGGCGCGGCATTTTTATAAGTTCGGCTATGAGATATTTCTCCAGCATAATTTTCTTCGCCTTGCCAAGTTGGGCGATTCGGCACTCGATTGACACCCGAAGCGACAACGACGTTCTCTGCCGTGTATTTTTTGCCGCTTTGGGTAGTGACTTCCCACTTTTCGTTTACTTTTTTGACAGCAACTACGCCATCGTTAAAGTGTGGTTTTATATCAAAATGCGTGGCGTAATTTTCATAATAGCGCACCAAATCCAATCGAGGAACATATAAAGGGTAATCTTCAGGAAATGGCAAATGAGGCAAATGAGACAATTGTTTGACAGTGTGTAAACAAAGGCGGTCATAATGACCGTGCCATGAAGAAGCTATTTTGTTGGTTTTTTCCAATACTTCAAAATCCAATCCCATCTGGCGCAAACGCCCTGCTACGGCTAATCCGCCCGGCCCAGCACCTATTATTATTGTGTTCATTGTATGTTAATTTAACTTGGTTTTGCTTTAAAACATAGATAGTTGTCCTGTTTTCAAAGTTACCAAAAGAATTTTTGTTAGCGAAAGTTAGATGGATAATTTATGGCGTCTAAAATTTTATCAATTCTTCAAAGATAATTTGATTCTTTACATTTTTCATTTCCACTTTTAGAGTCAAAGGCGTTGCATTCCAATCTATTTTCATGACTCCAAAATGAAGCACTCCCGTGAGTTTGTCGCCAACTCGATGTTCATTTTCTTCTACGCCGACTTGCTCATAAGAATGCGTCAGTCCGCTCGAAGTAATATCGTATAAATCATAAGGCAAGCCATCGAGTTTTATTTTAGAAACTTCCCCAATATGGCGGTCGCCGCTGAGTAGGATTGCAGCATTGGGCTGCTGGGTTTCTAGGAGTTCAAATAGTCGTTTTCGAGCTTTGGGGAAGTTTGCCCATTTTTCGAAGCGGTGGTCTTTGGCAATAACTTGAATGCCACAACCGATAATATTGAGTGCAATTGTGGTATCTGCGAGTTCGTTGGCGAGCCAATCCCATTGGGCATCGCCAAGAATATCGCCCGTTTCGTTGGGCAAATAGCGTTTTTGTTGGGATGCGTCTTTTTGTAAAGTGTCTCTAAAATAACGAGCATCCAGCAATATGATTTTTATTTTTTGATGGTCTTTACCAAAAGTAAAAGATTGATATGCGCCTTCTCGCTGGCGAACGGCAGCATCGGCAGGCACATCCAAAAAGTCCAGCATCAGTTTTTTACTTTCTACTTTTTTAGAATAATTCTTATCACCGTCATTTGTACCGTAGTCGTGGTCGTCCCAAATGCCGATTATTGGGCAAGTTGCTCGCAAGTTTTGATAATCCGTGTTGGCATTTTGTTGGTTGTATTTTGCTTGCATGAGTGCCATATCTTCGGTGTCGCCATAGATATTATCGCCTAGCCAAATCCACAAATCGGGTTGGTTGGCGATGATGTTTTTCCACATCGGTTGTGGCAAATCGTGTTTGTTGCACGAGCCAAAGGCAATGGTGGTCAGTGTTTTATTAGTATCAAGTGCTACGGGCAAAACAGTAGGAGGCTGTTCGCAAGCGGAATACATCAGCGAAATAACGAAAAGAATAAAAAGATTTTTCATTGGTTTTCTGTTTTGAGATGCAAAGCTATATTTTTGAAAAATATAAGTGGCAAGGTTAGACTTTATTCTAGAAAAAAATGTGTTTAATGTGATTTAGGTTACTAGATTTAGGTTTGGGGGTTAAGTTCATGTTTACTGACTTTCTGAAGTTTAGTAAATATTTTAATAAATTAAAACCATACAGAGCCAAAAAATGTGTGGTGTAAAATGCAGCGTACTGGTTTTGAGTTATAAAATAAAAAAAGGCGTATTATGAAAAAAATAATCATTTTATTGGTTTTGTGTTGGAATGTTAGTGAATTGCCGGCACAAAATGGGCATTTTGTGCTATTAGGAGGCGGAAATACTAATATTGGAGGTTGGAGCGATGCGCCATTCAATTGGGCTTTGAATCATAGTGGTAATAAAAGAGTAGCAGTAATTGGTTATGGTTCTATTTCTAATTATATACCGAATTATTTTTTAGGACTTGGAGCATCAGGTGTTAAAGCCTTTCAAATCAACACTTTGTCACTAGCTGATGCACAAAGTACTTATGATAGTTTGATGAGTTATGATGTTTTTTATATAATGGGAGGAGACCAGTATGCTTATTATCAAACGTGGCAAAATACGAAAACCGAAGATGCTATTCGAGATAAATTTAATACAAATGGAGTGATATGTGGCACGTCGGCAGGCACGGCTATTTTATCAAAAGTATTCTTTTCGGCAGCCAACGGAACAGTTTACCCATATGAAGTTTTGAGCAATATCAATAGTCCTTATATCACACTAAAAGACGATTTTCTTGATGTTTTTGACAAAGCTATTTTTGATACACATTTTATAGAAAGAGGCCGTTTGGCTCGATTAGCTGGATTTTTAGCTAAGCGAAGTCTTCAAAATAACGAACAACTGTTAGGTGTAGGAGTAGATGATAAAACGGCAATTTGTATAGACACGACTGGTATTGGCATTGTTTACGGAACGGGTACAGTCAATATAATGTACAATATACAATCATCTAATTTTAGGAATAATGCGGCTAATCAATTGGAGATTGATGCTCTGAAAATGGCTCAAATTTCGTTAGGAGGTACTTTCGATTTTAATACTCAACAAGCAATGGGTACAGGAACAGTCATTGTTCCGCCTATGGCAGGTGAGCGCAGCAACCGTGAAATCATGTTGGCAAGCGATGATTTTAGCAGTTCGGCACTGATGAGTAATTACTTCGTGAACGCAATGGGGCAGGCAGAGGATACTACTTTGGTTGTAGCAAGAAACAACACAGATGCTAATCAGGCAAAACTTATGCTCATGGCGCATGGCGCTACTTTGGTCTTCGTTCTTGCAGCCAATGCGAGCAACGCAAATAATGCGAGCCATATTCCGAATATTCAGGCAGCTCAAAAAATATTGTTTTTGGGAAATAGCTATGATGATTTAATCACCATTTTTCTGAATGGAGGTGGAGCGGCAGGTGTGGCTTTGCGCCAAAAAATCGAAATGCAGGGGGTAGTTTTAGGCTTTTTGGGAGAAGACGTTCGCTTTGCAGGAAAAACAGTAATAGCCGAGCATTCGACTTCGGCTTATGCCGCCTATGATGGTGATTTGGTTTTCAAAAAAGGCTTAGGTGTATTGGAAACAATGGTTATTTTATCGAATGTTTACAATACAAATTCAACTACTTATTATGAAAATCAAATAGCCGCAGTGCCTTACGCCATGGTTTTGGATAGTTTGAAGTATGGCTTGTGGCTCAATCAAAGCGGACTTGCACACATTTATACTCAAAATGATACAATTTACTTAAAATCAGTGGGAGGTTATCCTGCAATGTTACTTGAAAATAATGGCTCTTTAGCAGGGTTTACAACATTCAATATGCCTTCAACGGGAGTCCCTCGCCAAATAGCGGCATTCGACGAAATGTATTTTTCGACATTACCGCCTGGAACGGTTAAGAAAATTGGAAAGGTAGATATAACTATTTCGCAAAAAACGGTAAATAAACAACACCGTATTCAATTATATCCCAATCCAGCTACTGACTTTCTAATACTAGACTGGAGTGGAAATATGCAAAAAATAAAAATATTGGATGTACAGGGAAGAAGGATAATGACTAAAACAATAAGCCCCAAAGAACGAATAGATATTTCTAATTGGAGTGCGGGCAATTACTATATACAGTTTGAAAATACTGATGTTTTAGCATTTACAATCGTGCGATAATTACCAATTTCGGATTTATAGGCTTATTTTTGCGGTGTCATAATGTCCAGAATTTGATTTAAATTTTTAATTTAAAAAATGAGAATACTATTAATTGTATTGGTTTTAGGAGCGTTTTTATGTGTGTTGTTTTTGAATTTTTATTTTCGAATAAGGGTTTTCAAAGCCTATAAATATTTGGTGCAAAATCGAGTGGAGTTTAATACCAAGGATATTTTTAGCAACGATAAAATCGAAGAAATTGTAAAAAAATACCCTCAACACACTAAGGAGATTTACGCTTTTATGAATAATATCCGACGTTCGGTGCAGTTGGCATCCATACTTATCATATTGATAACGGCGTTTACAGCTATTTTGATGTTTATGGGCGAGTAGTCATATTTTGCTTCTATGCCTTCGATAATGTAATTTTAGAAACCGTATATTTTTCTAAAATACGTTCATTTACCATTGCATTTTGAGCCGATTTTACATCAACAAAACCATCAGCATCCATCAAAATTTCATTCTCTAGCACATCTTCCAAAAAGTAACGACTAGAGGGACTCAAATCATGGGCTTGCGCATGAAGCATAAATGCCGCAAACTGAATATTCAACGCCCTACCTATGCCTGTTTCAAACATTCCGCCTATCCATATCGGAATGTTTTTGGCAAAACAATATTCTGCGATTTCGATGCTATTCACCAAACCGCCAACACGTCCTAATTTTAAATTCAATTCGTCGATACTTCCTAACTGATGCGCTTTGATTAAGTCGCCAATGCTTTTTATTTCTTCATCCAAACAAACTTTCAAATCGGGCATTTGAGTTTTGGCGAGTTGATAAAAATCAATGC
>CALOED010000157.1:0-7481 GCA_942492005.1 uncultured Saprospiraceae bacterium | reverse complement strand
AATTCCAATGCTTACTTCGTATAAAATAAATAATGGAATACCTATCAAAAATTGGGTAACAACGTCGGGCGGCGTAATAATCGCAGATAGTAACAAAATAACGATAATCGCATGGCGACGGTATTTTTTCATTACTTCTGCCGTAATTAAGCCTAGTTTTGCTAAGAAATAAATGACAATAGGCAACTCAAATATTACGCCTGCAGGCACGGTAAACATGACCATGTAATTGACAAAAGAACTCAAGCGGGGCGTGGCTTCTACGTTTGAAATGTCGTATCCTGCCAAAAAGTTAATAGCAAACGGAGCAACTATAAAGTATCCAAATAACACGCCTATGAAGAAGAGCAATGAGCATATTACGACGACTCCTCGAACCGTTTTCCGTTCTTTGTCATATAGTCCTGGGCTGATAAATTTCCAGACTTCCCAAAAGATATACGGAAAACATATCACAAATCCGAGTATGAAAGACGTTTTGATGTGTATCAAAAAAAGTTCGCCTAAGTCAGTGGTTATGAGTTTGAAATCAATTGGAATTTGGCGGACGGCTTCGGAATTGAAGCCAACGGCATCAGCGAGGGCATAAAGAACTTGATAACTGAAAAAGCTAGCATTTTTTGGGCCTTGAATAATTGTACCAAATACAAAGTCTTTGTATATAAATATAATTATCCCCGTGATGAGAATAACCGCTAATGAGCGTATGATGTGCACAACGCAATTCCACTCCAGATGGTCCAGAAAACTCATCTCTTTTTCAGCAACGAGCAATGCTTTTGTTGCATCTTTGCCTTTGTAGTAGTCATCGCCTACATCTACTTGATCTAAAGCCATTGTTGTATTTTTTAGAATGTATTCAGTTATCGGACTCATGGAAGAGTCCGATAGCTGCAAAGATCGCAAAACATCTCAATTGGATAGAAATGAAATCTATTACTCCCAAGCACATTTCATCACTAATTCTACTCTTATTTATTATTTTTCGACAAAAGGCTGCCATTCGCTTATCCAGTAGGTTTGCACCTCATGGATTAAACGTAGTTTTTTTTGTAAAAAGAGTTTGATTAAGATGATATGTTGTTCAAATGATAATTAACCGGGGATGGGTTTCAGTCGAATTTTATCTTTAATGTTTTGAACAAGAGCTGGAGATACTTTCTGTCTATTGACTTTGGTTCTTATAAAATCTCGGAAGGATTTTTCACGATTAAAAAAATCTTTAAGCTGCGGATTGGATTGAATTTCTAACAATAAATCTCTTTCTTCTTGTTTTGTTAGTTCATTGTCCAGATACATGACCACTCTATTCATGAGTGTCGGGAAATTATTTCTTGCTTGACTCATAATCCCTAAATTAAGATTTAGCACGTTTATCTTTGTAACCCAACGACGTTGCGTAGGTTTGAAGTTGCTCTTTGAGCATATTTCTTGCACGGTGAAGCCTAGAACGTACGGTTCCGATTGGAATATCCACGATTTTCGCAATTTCCTCATAGGTAAAACCTTCTACGTCGCAAAGCAAAATCACCGTTTTGAAATCGACTGGCAATGAATTGATAGCTATTGTTATCTCATCGCCCATCATGCCCTGAAAGATTTCTTGTCTCAAATCCACATAACTCTGTGGAGTTCCATCATCTTGGTCGTGATAGCTGACAATATCCTCGAAATCTACCTTCGTCGGTTGTTTACTCCGTTTACGATACTGGTTAATAAATGCATTTTTCAATATCTTGAACAACCATGCTTTCGCATTAGTTCCCTCAATATATTTATCTATAAAACGAAATGCCTTCATGTAGGTTTCTTGCACGAGGTCATTCGCATCATCTTCATTATAAGTCAGATGATAGGCGAAGTTAAAAAGCGCATCTATTTGTGGCATAAACTCTCCTTCGAAGATGCGTGTTCTCTCCGCTTCTGATTTTGGGCCTATTGGCCATTCAGGCGTATTGTTCTGTTCGTTGTCTTGTATGTTATCGTTTTCTTTCACACCAACAAAAATAATATTTTTTCGCACTTTTAAGTGATAATACTTCTAATCTTATGCTAGAAACCTTTCTCTTAACGCAGAAAGCGGTTTCTTTGTTTTATTCTTTTTACAGCATTTCAAAATAATTACTGTGTCTTATTTCTTCTTTTCTTCTAGATTTACCACGAAGCATTTTGCGATCCTTTGCGCCTCAAATTAGATTTTGCAGCCGAAGCATTGCCTAGTTTTTCGTAAGGACCTGCCATTACTCTATATATTTCTTTTCCTTTTTGGCTATCGTCAATCCAAATCAAAATATCTTTCACGCCATTTTTTCGTAGAATGTCGGCTTGATTGAGTACATTTTTATAATCTGAAAAAATGCCAATTTGCACTGCGTAGCCTTTGGCTGATACTTTCGTGCTTTCTACTTTATACAATCCTTCCGCCTTTCCTTTAGGCGTGTTGATGTCTATTTTTTGAGATGCTGCTGCCTTTTTTTTGGTTTTTACATCATAGCTTTTCGGCGTTTGCACTTCTATCTTGACCGTAGTTGTCCCATCTTTTACTAAATCAATGGTTTCGGCTGCCTTCCGAGACAATTCTATAATCATGCCTTTGTAGTAAGGGCCTTTGTCATTGATTTTTACAATAACCGTTTTGCCATTGTCGGTTCTTGTTACTTTCACAATAGTGCCAAAAGGCAAGGTTTTGTGTGCTGCTGTAAACAAGTCTTTATCATAGGGTTCTCCGCTTGCCGTCTGGCTACCTTGAAATTTATCATTATAATAAGAAGCTAATCCCGTTTCGGTTTGCCCAAATGCAGAGATTGCTAAAAAAGTAAATGCGACGAAAAAGGAATATCTAAACATATTTTTTTAATTAAAATTGATTATCAGACCGTTACAAAGTAAATAAATCTAAAGAATAAATCAATAAAAATCACTACGTAAATGTTTTTTTTGAACTTCGACATTGAAATTAAATAAAAAAGACTTCAGTGTTTTATAACTGAAGCCCCATTTTTTGTTTGTTATCTTGGTTAATTCTTTTGGTTCTTTTAATATCTGCCTCGAAATTGTATCATTTAATGTTTTACAATCGTTACCCAATTATCGTCCGCTTCTTGTTTCATTTCTTCTTCTGCTAGCCACTTTTCTTGTGCTGCTTCTGAATGAAAGAAATACAATTTGTTATTTTTGACGGTAAAGATTTGCGGAAAGGCAGTTACTTTTTTGCCGTCTTTGCTCATATTGTAAGCGCACCAGCCGCCATATTGTGGCTCATATTGGCTTGGATTATCCTTGAAGGCGGATAAGTTATTATTGCAAGCGAAGAAGTATTTGACTCCTTTGTGTGTATAAGAAATACTTCCCGTAGCTCTTACGGGTTTATCGGTAGAGAAAAACGTGACAGGGTCAAACCCTTTTAATGCAATTCCTTTTTGTAAATTAAAGTGTGCAGAACGGTTATCAATATTTTGAGCAAAAACATCAAAACTAACAACAGACAAAATAATAACTAGGAAAGAGGTAATGACAGTATTTAATTTCATTGTAATACGATTTAGCTTTTTAGCTTAGTATTGTGTGACATAAGTGAGTAATTTCTTCGTTGAACAACCAATTTTTATTTTTATAATTCGTTATTGTTCAATAACATTAATAAGTATTGCTGTTTTCTTTATTCTGATACCTCAATAAGCAATTATATTTAATAAATTTCAATTCAACTTTAGCACTTAGTGTGACATCTTAAACTTTAATTTTATATACATAAACCATATTATTAACGATGAAAGGCATATTTATATTGACGGTATATATATTTTTAGGGACAACAGTATTTTGTCAAGAGGAATACGTTAATGACGGAAATCTGATACGTAATTATGACTATGTTTATATTGATGATGTAAAAACGGTACAGTTTCATCTTGCAGGTGTGCCATTTAGCAATCCGATTATAAACATCAGTAATGGCTCTACACTCGAATTAACTTTTGATGATTTGAATGAAGAGGTTTATGATTATACTTATGAAATCATTCATTGTAATTCGGATTGGAAAAAATCTGAACTCACCGAACTCGATTATTTGGATGGTTTTAATAATGAAAGGATTACGGATTACCAGTTTTCTTCCAATACATTGACCAATTACATCAGCTATCGGTTGGTTATTCCTAATAGGAATACGAAACTCACTAAATCGGGTAATTATCTTTTGCATATCTACGAAGATGGAGATAAAGAGCTTCCTGTACTGACTAGGCGATTTATGATAGTGGAGAATGTGATGCAGGTTGCGCCAAGGTTGGCCAGAACAGGCTCGGTCAGTAAAGCAAGAACGCATCAAGAAATTGATTTTTCGATACTTCATAAAGGAATTGATATCGCAAATCCTTACACGGAAGTGAAAGTGGCTATTTTGCAAAACGGGCGATGGGATAATGCCATTACGGGAATTAAGCCGCTTTTTGTGAGGGACGAGCAACTGGTATATGATTATCAGGGCAAAATCGTATTTCCTGCGGGCAAGGAATATCGAAATTTCAATATTCAAAGCCTTCTATACAAAACGGAGCGAGTATCTCGTATTATAGAAGATAAGGTGGACAAATATCACGTGCAGTTGTTTTCGGATAAAGACCGTTCTTCGGATAGCTATATGTATTTTAATGATTTGAATGGAAAGTTTCTTATCGAAAATGATGATAGAAACGTAAATGACCGAATAGGCGCAGATTACGCATGGGTTCATTTGTCGCTCTTAGCCGACCAAGAGTTTGAAGATGCGGAAGTTTATCTCTTTGGTGCGCTGACGGATTGGCAAATTCAAGACCAATATAAATTGAGTTACAACGCTAAGGAACGCATTTATGCCACTAAAATACGCCTCAAGCAAGGTTATTATGATTATACGTATGCTTACGTGAAAGGCGCAGGTAGCACGCCCGACCTTTCGGAATTGGAGGGCGATTGGTACGAAACCGAAAATGAATATCAAATTCTTGTATATTATCGCCCGATGGGTAGCCGATACGATAGGTTAGTGGGATTTAGTCAGATAAGTTCTACGAGGTAGTTGTTGGGTTAGCAATCAAATTTAAAACCATACAGATTTTGGGCTTGCCAAAAAAAACTGTATGGTTTTTAAGCAATCAAATATATCGCATATCGCACAGTTGATTTTTAAAGTATTCGTCCACACTATTTTTTTTAGACCTGTCTGCCTGTCGGCAGACAGGTTTTTATTTTGTATAGTAGTATGAGTATTCGTATCGTATAAAAAAAACATTAAAGTTCACAAGATAAAATGGTTCTTTGGCTGTTTCTGCCCAAAAACGATAAAAGCTCATTACTCAAAACACTGACTATCAACAATCTAACAATCTAACAATTTGCCATATAGAAAAACAAAAGGTCATACTCTCTAGAGAGTATGACCTTTTATTTTTAAACAAGATGATTTAAAACATCTGGATTAGTTTTGCTGTAATCTAAAGCGAACTGGCAAATTGTACTTTACTTTCACCGTTTGGCTTCTTTGCTTACCTGGTGTCCATTTAGAAGGCAATTTACTGTTCATCAATTCTACGACGCGTTTGGCTTCTTCGCCACATCCTCCGCCTATATCCTTGATACATTTCGCTTCTTTGATAGAACCATCTTTGTCCACTACAAAAGATACTACGACCAATCCTTCAATATTGTTTTCTCTTGCAATACTAGGATAATCAATATTTTTGTACATGAACTGAAGAAGATTTTTCTCTGTACAAGCCTTGCGCTCGTCGTTGGTCGGTAAATCCTCGCAACCAGGGAATGAAGGCATATCTTCCACTACGGTAAATACTTCTTCAATGATTTCTTCTTCTTCTTCCTCTTCCTCAATTACTGGAGCAGCAGGACCTTCCTCCTCTTCTTCCTCAATTGGGTCGGGTTCGATGATTTCGTCTGGGTCAAATTCTTGGCTATCGAATTCGATGTCCTCCTCCACTTCCTCATCAGGAACTTCTTCAATTACTGGTGGTGGTGGTGGTGGTGGTGGTGGTGGTGGCGGTTGAGTACGTGGAATTTCTTGTTCGATGTCGTCAATTTGTTCAAACTTTAGTAAGTCCTCGTCTATCTTTTCTTCATAGACAGTCCATCCAAAAAGTAGAACAGTAAGTCCCACAGAACAAGCTAAACCCAATAAGAAGTTGGTGCGAGCATAACCAAAAGCATTCGCCTCCTCGTGCTTTTTGATTTTGTTGCTTGCGCCGCTTTTGCTAGTTGCTAGTTTTCCTACATTGCCTTTGAAGTAAAATCTTAAAGCGAAAATAACGCCTAAGATTAACGCCAGCAGTAGTATTAAACTAACACCAATTTGCATACCTGTAAATGCCATAATTTACGTTTTAGCCTTGTTTAAAAATAGATTTTCAAAATTTCGCCTTCCTAAGAAAACGATTGTACCTACTATAGCTCCAACTATATTAGCCAGAATATCGTAAGTCTCAAAGTGTCTATCTGTTAGGATAGGTTGCAATATTTCAATAATGCTACCAAATACTGCACAGATAATTATTATCAAAAAATACTTCCAAATCGAGTTTCCTCTTTTCGTCTGTATGGATAATGCGATTAAAATCGCCAAAACGGCATAGATAAATAAATGCACTAATTTATCTGGCGACCATATCAATGTAATTTCGGGGATATTTCTTTTAGGTAAAAATGATGCGATAATTATAATTAATACCCAAGCCAATGACAATACTCTGAAACTAGCTTTGCTCATTGACTAAGGCTTCATATTCTTCTGCCGACATCAACCCATTTGCCTCTTCCATGCTAAAGCCTGTGATTTTTATTAGCCAACCAGCTTCATAAGGCTCATCATTCACTAACTCTGGATTATCATCCAATTTGTCATTCATTTCGCTTACCGTTCCTGTTACTGGCATAAATAGTTCCGCAACAGTCTTTACTGCTTCTATTGAACCAAATTCATCATCTGCCTTTATCTCATCGCCTACTTCTACCCCGTAATCTACGTAAACAATGTCTCCTAATTGGCTTTGTGCAAATTCTGTAATGCCAATAATTGCGGTGTCTCCTTCTACTTTGAGCCATTCATGCTCTTGCGTATATTTAATATCTTTTGGAAAACCCATTTAATCATTCATTTAGTTGGTAAAAAAATCATAATTTACATACAATCTCCCAAAAATAATCTTTTTTCCCAAAAAACATCACGGCAGCCAAATCATTTTTTGTCATACAAGTTTCAGACCTTCAAAAATAGCATAATCGTTTGTAAAAGAAGAAGAACTTGTTTTAAGGGTTATAACTGTTTTTTGAACTTTAACTACTTACATAGATGCAAGCAAATTTATTTTTGGT
Organism: uncultured Saprospiraceae bacterium; assembly: GCA_942492005.1. Classification (GTDB taxonomy): domain Bacteria; phylum Bacteroidota; class Bacteroidia; order Chitinophagales; family Saprospiraceae; genus CAKZLL01. Next base: position 116 of record CALOED010000157.1, on the reverse strand, counting down.
GTGTGATGGTATATTTTTTTTTATTTTTTTGCAAAAATTGTCAAAGAACCCCAAAAAAAATTAAAATCATATAAAACGAGAAATAAGTTAACTCAATAGACACGTTATATAAATAT
>CALOED010000156.1:0-7772 GCA_942492005.1 uncultured Saprospiraceae bacterium | reverse complement strand
CCCTGCACTCTCAGTGCAAACTCTTTGATGGAATGAGCTCCCTGGCCAACAAGAGTGAGATTTACAATAGCGTCCTTCAAAAGCTCTCTTGGATGGAGGCGTCGTCAACTCTCCAGGAAGAACGCATGAAGCTCATCAACACGCGAGCCCCCGCGCTGAAGGAGTCACCATGACAGCCCTCTATGATGGCGCTAATGGTGAGCACAACTCTCTTTCCAACAATGTTGTGGCTTGCTTTCTGAGTCGGGCAGGCGCTCTCTTGGGCAGCGGTGCCGCGCCCCTGTGAGCTGACCAGCCCCAGGGTGGTCAGCCCCCGAAGCCTGATAGCGCTGCAGCAGCATCACAAGCATCCTCATGCACATGGCTTTTGCCTTGCTGCACTCCCTTCTCAATGATGTTGCAGGGGGCATGATGAAACCAACCAAGAAGTGCCATGCGGCAGCGCATGATCAAAGCGCGTGCGTGAGCCTGGCTTGAAGCACGTTTCCGCTTTGGGGAAAGAGGCAGCGCTGCTGCCAATTTCAGCATCTTATTTTATGTGGTCGATTGCTCTCTTTTGTGTGTAATGTTTACCTTTAATCTTGTATGATTAAAATTTAAGCTGATACAAATTCTTTGTCAAGCAAGCGACAAACTGGCATGGCTTAGCCGGACTTAGAAGATAAACATTTTACTCGAATTCTTAAAAAAATCCGCCTACATCCGTTTCATCCGCCTAATCCGTATTCCAATCCACGCTGTGGGGAGTTTATTTTGGGCTTGCCCAAAATGTGTATTATTTTAAATTATTAATTTATCTTAATCAATTCATTATAAAAAATAGGAAAAATGAAGTTTAACAAAGTATTGATGTCATTATTGATTTTTAGCGCATTAGCCAGTTCAATCGCCTGCGATAATGGAACGATTGACCCACAAGCAGAAGGCGAGCAAGTCTATTACAACGGAAAAATCTACACCGTAAACCCCAATCAAGAATGGGCGGAAGCGATGTGGATAAAAGATGGCGTTATCAAATACATTGGCGATAACGACACCGCCAAAGAAATGGCAACCGAAGGCGCAGCCATGATTGACCTCAAAGGAAAATTTGTGATGCCAGGTATTCACGATGTGCATTTACATCCGTTGGAAGCCTCTTCCGAAAACTTCCAATTTATATTAGATGAAAACGAAACCGACCCAGAAAATTTTGCGAATGCCATCGCTTCTGCCCATCAATCCAATAGCGGAACAGGCTGGCTGCTAGGTTGGGGACATACTTTAGAAGCCATTTTCAACGCCACTCGCAACCCAAAAGCTATTATTGACGATGTGGTTTCAAATCGCCCCGTGGTGATTATGGAGCAAACTTCGCATTCGGTTTGGTGCAATTCCAAAGCATTGGACATGATGGGCATTGATGCCAATACGCCAAATCCGCAAGGCGGCGTTATTATGCGAGATGCCAATGGCGAGGCTACGGGCATTTTGATTGACAATGCTGGAAATATGATTTTGCAATTGGCATTGCAACCAACAGCCGCCAGCGAACAAAAAGATTATCAAGGTTTGATAGATTTTGGTTTGCCTGAGTTGGCGAAATATGGAATTACGTCAATTTGTGATGCTCGAACCTATTGGAAACGCAACCATCACTTGGTTTGGAAACGTATTGCTGATGAAGGCAAATTGACGGTAAGAACCAATTTAGGACTTTGGGCGTATCCGTCGGAGGCTGATGCGGCTCAGATTGCAAGTATCAAGTCATTATACAGTAATGATGCGAACAGTTTATTGAAAATCAACCAAATCAAGTTGTATTCGGATGGTATTATTCACAATACGACCGCAGCGATGCACAGCGATTATCACATTGATTATTTCAATATGCCAACTAATAACGGCTTGAATTATTTCACCGAACAACGCATTGCGCATTATATCGCTGAATTGGAAAGTACAGGTTTTGATTTTCATATTCACGCATTAGGAAATCGTGGCGTTACGGAATCTTTGAATGCAATTGAGCAAAGCGGAACTTCTAGCGGCAGACACCGATTGACGCACGTTGAATTTGTAAACACAAGTGATTATCCACGTTTTGCACAACTCAACGTAACGGCTGATGCACAAGTGGCGGGTGATTTTACGCAGCCACAATATTGGAGCGATAACGATTATTTGGTCGGTAGTTCGGTAGCCACTAATATTATTCCTTTGAAAAGTCTAGCGGCTGCCAATGCTCGAATTACGTTGAGTAGCGATTGGGATGTCAGTACGGTCAATCCATTTGTTGGTTTGCAAAATGCCGTCACTCGTGCGCCTCAAGAACTGACTTTGGCGCAAGCCATCGCAGCTTACACCATTAATGCGGCTTATGTGATGCGTCAAGAAAGTGTAGTTGGTTCGTTAGAAGTGAATAAAGAAGCGGATTTTATCGTTTTGGATAGAGATTTATTTGAAATTTCGGCTGATGATATTAAAAATACAAAAGTATTAGATACTTACTTGAAAGGCGTGAAGGTGAATTAAGTATTTAGAAAAAACTTCAAAAAAGGCTGATACGCAAAGTTGAATACGTTGAAACTTTGTGTGTCAGCCATTTTTGAAGTTTTACAAAAGAATAAACTATTTGATTTTAGCATGTTTAAAATTATTCATTCCAAATTGTCTTATTTTCTAACTTAGACATTCCGAATTGCCAAAACAATGTAATTAAAAATGACAAATGAAAAAGGATAAGTAAGAGTAAATAATAATTGGAGCAATAAGCCATCACGATAGCAATGGGAATTAACTCAATTATCAGTCGAATGGTTTCTTTTTTTATAAAATGTTTAGACATATTATTGTTCAATATTTTTGCGCTTTGCACGATTGCTATGAGCAAAATAGAAGCAATCGTAATTATTTCAATAGTTGATACAAAATCTTTATACACAAGTAGGGCAATAATCCCGATAGAAGCTCCTACAATTTGGAAAATGCTCCATGTTTTCCAAAAACTATTGGTGGGGTGATTTACTTTTTTAGAAATTTTTGAAGTATTTTGGAGTGGTTGAGGTGTCCATGCAGGAGGCATAATGAGTAACTTAAACTTATCTTTCCAACTAGGAATGTTTTTCATGGTTTGCCACAAGTAAATATAATGATGCCCAATAGCTACAATTGGATGATTATCTTCATAATCTCCTTTTATACCATACTCGACGGGTTCGGTTTCTTTCTGAAAAGTACCAAATAACTTGTCCCATATAATAAAAAATGAACCATAATTTTTATCTAAATAGATGTCATTTTTGCCATGATGAACTCGGTGTATTGAAGGCGTGACGAGTATGTTTTCCCAAAAGCCCAACTTCCCAATATATTCCGTATGGAGAAAAAATTGATATACACCACTTATCTTAAAACAAAGAATCAAAATATCTGGTGAAAATCCCAAAACAGGTAAAAACGCCCAAAATAGGATGCGATTGATGCCTTGAAATATAGAAACCCGAAAACTTACAGAAAAATTGTATTTTTCAGAAGAATGGTGTGTAATGTGTCCTGCCCAAAAAATATTGACTTCGTGCGAAATACGATGATACCAATAGGATAAGAAATCAACAGCAATAAAAGCCAAAAGCCAATGATACCAACTGATGGATAATTCAAATAATCTAAAATGTTCGTAAGTGTACTTTAATACTAAATACATCACGACATAATAAAAAAGAGAACAAACTTGGTCAATTGCGCCAATTGCGATATTGAGCGTAGTGTTGCCTGAGTTGTATTTATGGTCTCCTTGCTTGTAGCTAAAATAGGCTTCGATAGCTATTAGAATAAAAAAAACAGGTATTAATAGCGCTGCGACGTTTAACATTTTGTGGAAGGTTTTCAGGTTTTTAATAATGTTTATTCATCTTACAGACTCTAATAAGCTACTTTTAGGAAAATGATAGTATGTAGAAATATTAAAATTTATTTAAAAAATACTGAAATAACCGAGGGGAAGTTTTCTATTGTTATCTGTCCTTTTTACAATTTCTAGTCGTCATTAAAGTTAGAAACTCAACAGAAATGAGTTGTTTTTAATCAAATTTTTCTAAAATGAGAGAAGACTGGAAGCCCAAAAAAGGCAGTTTGGGCTTAAAATAATACACTCCTTCCATTGTTGAACCGACTATAAGACCGACTTTTATGAAAATGTACTATTTTTACAAAAAATTACAGAATGCGCTAGAAATAATTGATAATGAGAACCGTGTCTCTTTTTATCAATCTACTTCATCAATAAAAAATAAATTCTCTATGCCGATACTAGGTACATTGGTCAAACGGGCGATGCAACTCAATAAAAAAATGAATACACAGCGTCACGCGCCTATTCATTATCAAGAGAAAATCCTCAAACGATTACTCAAAAAAGCAGTGAATACAGAATTTGGACAACATTATAGATTTGATGAAATCGTTAAATCTCAGGATACGATTGCCGCATTTCAACATGAAGTCCCTATTCATGACTATAATAAAATACATAACGAATGGTGGCATCGTACCCTCAACTCGGAGGAAAACGTATGTTGGCCAGGCAAGATTAAGTACTTTGCGTTGAGTTCGGGAACTACTGGCTCGCCAAGCAAATACATTCCCGTAACGGCTGATATGCTAAGAAGCATTCGACGAGCAGGAGTGCGAATGTTTTATAATACCACTCAATTCAATTTTGATACCTCATTTTACGAAAAACACATGATGATGTTGGGCGGCTCTACCAATTTGCAAAGAGGGGAAGGCTTTTTTGCAGGAGACTTGAGTGGCATCAATACTGGGCGATTGCCCATGTGGGTAAGGCACTTTTACAAGCCCGGCACTAAAATATCGGGACTTAACGATTGGGACCAACGCATCAATCTTATTGCAAAGGAAGCTCCCCAATGGGATATTGGCATCGTGGCGGGCGTGCCTTCGTGGATACAACTGATGATGGAGCGAGTAATAGAATACAATAAGCTGGAGAATATTCATGAGATTTGGCCCAACTTCCAAGTATATGTGAGCGGCGGCGTAGCCTTTGAACCTTACAAGAAAGGTTTCAAAAAATTATTGGGCAAAGAAATTCATTATATGGATACTTATTTGGCATCCGAAGGCTTTATCGCTATGCAAAGCCGACTGGATGAGCCGGGCATGGAACTGGTGACAGATAATGGATTATTCTTTGAGTTTATTCCGTTTAATGACAAAAATTTCAATGCAGAAGGCGACCTGATTGACAAGCCCGAAGCATTGACCATAGACCAGGTAGTGCCGAACACCGATTACGCACTTTTGCTCACCACTTGTTCTGGTACATGGAGGTATTTGATAGGCGATACGGTTCGTTTTACCAATGTGGAACATGGCGAAATTGTGATTACAGGGCGTACAAAGCATTTTTTGAGTATCTGTGGCGAACACCTTTCGGTCGGCAATATGAACGATGCGGTACAATTGGTAGAGCAGGATTTGAACATCAGCATCAGAGAATTTACAGTATCGGGCATTGAGTTGGATGATGGAAAATTTGCGCACAAATGGTATATTGGATGCGAACCATATTTGCCAGCCGAGCAAGTAAAGCCCATCCTAGATAAGCACCTTTGCGAACTAAATGATGATTATAAAACCGAAAGAAAATCGGTACTCGGATTGGAAGTAGAAACCATCTCACCCCAACTTTTTTACCGCTGGTTTGAAAGTAGAGGAAAGATGGGCGGACAAAACAAAGTCCCACGAGTAATGAAAAAAGGTTTATTTGCCGAATGGGAAAATTTTGTAAAAGAAACCGTAGAAGGATAATTTGCGACTAATAGCTAGTCGTCAGGTCAGTGGCGAGTGCGTTAGGGTATCAATCAATTTTCTGTTCCCTAAGCATCCGCCATCAATCATATAAAATGGCATTAATAGACGGTGTAAAGTGGGGTTTGGTATTAGCAATATTGGTTGGTCCAATTCTTTTATCGTTGGTACAAGCAGGCATCGAACGAGGTATTCGGCTAGGAATGGTGCTAGGCTTTGGTGTATGGTTTAGCGATTTATTATTCATCATGCTAGTCTATTGGGGCATAAGTCTCATCCCCTTTTCGCCCAATTTTTACTTCTTAGTAGGCATGATAGGCGGCGTAGTGCTGATTGCCTTTGGAGAACAATTCTATTTTTTCAAAAGTACCCCCACCCACCGACAAGGTTATCAAAGCAAAAACATATAGCGGGTATTTCGTCAAAGGTTTTTTGATAAATACCATCAATCCCTTTACCGTTTTTTTTTGGATAACGGTATCCACCACCGAAGTCAGTAAGCTCCCTTTTTCGGACGCAATGCTGTTTTATGCTGGTATTTTGGGAACTATCATCCTAACGGATTTCTCAAAAATAGTTTTAGCCAAACGCATCCGACGTTTTCTTACTCCCGAAACCATGCTCAAAGTCCGTAAAGTAGCCGGCTATGCGATGATAGGATTTGGTATATTTTTAATGATAAGAGTGGCAGTTGCTCCGCCTGAATTTTGATGGGAAGAGGAGTTTTTTTTTATTAAAAAAAGAGTTCTAATAGCATTTTAGGATTGAAATCATACTACGGCAAAATTAAAATATAGCCACAATAGGATAAAACATAGAAAACATTAGCTTACGATAACCATGTTTAAAACTATCTGACTATTGTGCCTGTCGGCAGACAGGTTTTTATGAAAAATGTGCAGTAGTATGACCATAAAACCCATGACTACAAACAATAAACTTGATTTTTTGAATAAAAAACACTAATATCTTTTTCTTAAAATATACGTAAAGACTTAATAACCCTTGATTTAACCTTAACTTTGACTAAACGTTATTATCCAAATAGCGTTCTACAACGATAAAAACAATAAAAACAGTAAACATGAAAAATATAATCATTTTATCCCTCGTCCTATTTACTTCTCAGTTTGCTTTGGCGCAGCAATCTATTTTCATTCAATATGAAAAAAACGATTGCATTAAAAAATTTCATTTCAAAGCGGCCACCAATAGCAGCAAGGCGGATGAGAAAGCATTTTTTGACTTTCAAGTAAGCCTCAATGCTACCGAAAAAACCGTCATTAGAGCGCAAAAAATCAATACTTTTAAGACTTCTGATTACAAAATAAAAGCGAAGAAGATAACTTGTGCCAATAAGGAAATTCACGTTTTCCAGTCTATGGTTGGGAAAATAGTTGAAAATAAATTATCCGTATTTCTTCTGGAAGAGCTAGGCGACAGCTTACATATATATAAAGGCGTGCGGGCTACTTATGATATTTACAACGCAGGTTATTACTATTCTTACTCGCCTGATTATTCTCTGCGATACACCTATTCCAATAATTATGACCCTACTCAGAAACTCCGACACGACGAAGAATCGGGTGTCACCACTATTTTTTCAGGCAAAAGAACATGGGATTGCAACAATCAATTTGGTGTAGTAGCTATGCCGTCTCATGCTTGTAGCACGCAAGTCAGCATGGAGTTTATTAAGGATGTGGGATTGTATATTGAAAAAAACGACGACGGACTTTTTACCTTGGAATCCGTAGATGATATACCAACTAGCGATTATTTGAAATGGCGATGTACGGGATTTAGGGATGATTTTTTTAAGGATAAAAACGTAATTCCTGATGCTTATAATAAGTTAAGCGGCGAAAATACAGCGAAAGGCGATGGCAAAACTACTGCCGCAGACATACAAGCGAGAGGTAAAGTAAACGCTACACAGCAAAATGGCGCAGCAG
>CALOED010000155.1:0-19705 GCA_942492005.1 uncultured Saprospiraceae bacterium | reverse complement strand
TAATGACGGATACCGAGACATATATATATGTAATGGAATTTATCAAGATGTAATTGATAGGGATTTTTTAAATTTCTTTGCGAATGATGCTACTCGAAAACAAGTACAAGGCAACCAAAACGAACTGAACACAGTGATAGAAAAAATGCCTTCAAATCCTGTTCGCAATAAGTTTTTTAGAAATAACGGCAAGGATTTAACCTTTACGGATGTGGCATTCAGTTGGGGAATGGAAGATAAATCGTTCTCAAATGGTGCTGCCTATGGCGATTTGGATAATGATGGCGATTTAGATTTGATTGTAAATAACGTCAATCAAGAGAGTTTTGTGTATAAAAATAACGCAAACGAAGTACTGAAAAATCATTATTTAACGGTTCAGTTGAAGGGCGATGATAAAAATACTTTTGCCATTGGTTCGAAAGTCGTTCTGCACAAAGGCAATGAAAAACTAAATTTTCAATTGATTCCTTCTCGTGGTTTTCAATCTTCGATAGACTATAATATGGTATTTGGATTGGGCAAAGCAACGAAAGTAGATAAAGTGGAAGTCATTTGGTTTGACCAATCTTACACCGTTTTGGAAAATCCGACGATTGACCAAATCTTGAAAATTGATTACAAAACAGCAAAGCGAACAGAATTACCTAAGCCAGAAAAAACAACGCTAAATTCAGTGGCTCAAAATGTAGAAAATCCATTTCAAGCGCATCAAGAGGACGATTATGTGGACTTTTTCTATGAAGGCTTAACCATCCGAATGATTTCGCAAGAAGGTCTCGCAATGGCAATTGGCGATGTGAATGGCGATGGAATGGACGATATTTATATTGGTGGCGCAGCCAACCAAAAACCGCAATTATACGTGCAAAGTGGTTCAACTTTTTTGCCCAAAGAGGTAGAAATTTTTAACCGAAGCGATTTGTTTGAAGACGTAGTTGCTGAGTTTTTTGATGCGGATAAAGATGGCGATTTGGATTTATTTGTTGGTTCGGGTGGCAATCATTTGAAAGTAAATGACGCTCGACTGTTTGATAGAATTTACTTGAATGATGGCACAGGCGATTTCAAAGCAAGTACCGATGCTTTGCCACGAAGCGGCTTCAATACAGGCGTAGTCATACCTTTGGATTATGATAAGGATGGCGATTTGGATTTATTTATAGGCAATCGGAGTATGCCGAATAACTACGGTGTATCTCCCAAAAGCCACCTTTTGCAAAATGACGGCACTGGAAAATTCAAGGATGTAACCAATAGCATTGCGCCTAAATTTCAAACGCTCGGAATGGTGACGGATGCCGCTTACGTCAATATCACAGGCGATGCAGAAAAGGAATTGGTCGTAGTAGGAGAGTGGATGTCGCCAACTGTTTTTGAATGGAAGAATGGCGGTTTTGAAAAAATAGAAACTACCCTTTCAGATTATTCGGGCTGGTGGTATGCCATCGAGACGGATGATATTGATGGCGATGGCGACCAAGATTTGATACTCGGCAATAGAGGCGAAAACTTTTACTTTTCGGGTTCAAAAGAAGCTCCTGTCAAACTTTGGGTCTCTGATTTTGATGGAAATAAAACGTATGAAAAAATCATCACTCGCACCATCAAAGGTAAAGATATACCCGTGCCGCTCAAAGATGAATTGACGGGGCAAATCGTCAGTTTGAAAAAGCAAAACTTGATGAACGTCCAATACGCTAAAAAATCCATTCAAGAACTTTTCCCTTCCGACGTACTGAACAAAACGATTAAGCGAGAGAGCAATTATTTCAAATCGGCAGTAGCTATCAATAATGGTAGTGGGCAATTTGAAATGCAAGCCTTCCCTTTTGAGGTGCAGTTTTCGTGCGTTTGTGATATTTATTGCACCGATTTGAATGGCGACAATAAAAAAGACTTGATTCTGGGTGGAAATGATAGCGGCTTTTTACCACAATTCTCGAAGCTAGATGCCAGTTTTGGCCATGTTCTTATCAATCAAGGCAATGGAAAATACCAACGTTTGGAGAATATCAATACAGGATTTTCTGTAAAAGGAAATATCAAAAAAATAGCTCCAGTGACTATAAATGGTGAAAAACACATTATTACCACAGTGAATAATGGAAAACCAAAATTATTTAAATTGAAATAAGGAATAGTAATTAGACAATATTCTGTTTTGTGTGTGGCGCATACAAAACTACTCAAAATCAGTAAGTTGTATTTTGCACCATATCGTTTTTTTTTAAGAATAAAGTCTATATAAAACAAAGAAGCAATGAGAATTTTAAAATATATAATACCAATAATTGCTATATCCATTGTAGTGGCAAGCTGCGAGCAGACAGGGACTAAAGTTGCTCTCGAAGATGCTCAATTTGAATTATTGGAAAAAGACAAGACGGGATTAAAGTTTGAAAATGTACTAAAAACCACGCCTGAATTTAATGTATTTAAATATATGTACTTCTTCAATGGAGGCGGCGTAGCGGCAGGCGATTTCAATAACGACGGGCTAGAGGATTTGTATTTTACGAGCAATATGGGGCCCAATAAAATGTTTTTGAACGAAGGCAAAATTAAATTCAAAGACATTACAGCCGCAGCCAAAGTAGGCGGTACAACAGGCGGATGGTCGTCGGGTGTTGCTGTTGTAGATATTAATAACGACGGAATGTTGGATTTATACGTTTCGCAAGTCGGTAATTATAAGATTCTAAAAGGCAAAAATCAATTGTTTGTTTGTCAGAAAATCGAAAATGGCGTTCCTGTTTATAAAGATGAAGCCGCAGAATACGGATTGGATTTTTCGGGATTTGGAACGCAAGCTGCCTTTTTTGATTATGACCAAGATGGCGATTTGGATGCTTTTTTATTGAACCATTCCATTCATGCCAATGGCACTTTTGGGCAAAAAGCAAAGTTCGTCGGCACACAAGATGAACTTTCAGGGGATAGACTGATGCGCAATGATGACGGAAAATTCACAGATGTTACACTCGCTTCGGGCATCAATAGCACCGTGATAGGCTACGGGTTAGGCATCGTGACGGGCGATGTCAATCAAGACGGATGGACGGATATTTACATCGGAAACGATTTTCACGAAGATGATTATTTGTATATCAATCAGCAAGACGGCACATTCAAGGAAGTGAGAGCCGACCAAATGAGGCATACTAGTCGCTTTTCGATGGGTGTAGAAATGGGCGATATCAATAATGATGGCTTCAATGAAATACTATCGTTGGATATGTTGCCGAGCGACCCAGAGATTTTAAAAGCCTCTTTAGGAGAAGACGATTTTAGTGTATTTAGGTTCAAATTGGGCTATGGTTACAAATATCAATACGCTCGCAACAACCTTCAGTACAATAACGGAAATGGCACTTTTTCCGAAATTGGAATGTTTTCTGGCGTTCATGCTACCGATTGGTCTTGGACTCCGCTCTTTATGGATTTTGACCACGACGGCTATCGAGATTTATTTATCAGCAATGGCATTCCTCGGCGTATGAATGATATTGATTATGTTAATTTTAGAAAATCAGACCCCGACGTGATGTGGGAAACGAATAATGTAGATTTGGAAGATAATCTGAAAATTATTGAAAAAATGCCACGCATCAAGTTGGAAAATAAGTTTTATAAAAACAATCAAGCATTAAAATTTGATGATTTAAAAGACCAAATAGTAAGGAATAAGCCGAGCTTTTCAAATGGTGCAGTTTATGTAGATTTGGATAATGATGGCGATTTGGACATTGTGGTGAATAATATTGAAGATGCGCCTTATGTGTATCAAAATAGAACCATCGAACGACAAGCCGAAGGCGAAGAAAAATCCGATTATCTGAATATAAAACTCAAAGGCTCGCCTAAAAACATCAATGCTATCGGTGCAAAAGTGGTAGTTATAAAAGGCAATCAGCGCATTATTCAAGAAAACTTCCCAGTGCGAGGCTATCAATCAAGCGTGCAACTAGGCGTGCATATTGGTATTGGAAAAGCGTCCGAAGTCAGCGAAATTTATGTAATTTGGAGCGACCAAACCTATCAAAAAATTGAAAATCCAACCTTTAATAAAACGCTAACAATAGAATGGAAGCCCGATTTGCCGAAGTTTGACTTTTCGATGCTGACGACTAAAAGCGATGCTTTAGCGCAGTTTGAAGACATCACAGCAGCCGTTGGTTTGAAGCATTTACACGAAGAAAATCCATTTGTTGAATTTAATCGAGAGCGATTGATACCGCAAATGGTATCGTCGGAAGGTCCAGCATTAGCCGTTGGAGATGCCAATGGAGACGGGCGAGAAGACATTTTTATAGGCGGTGCGAAACAATCCGCTGCGGCTTTGTATTTCCAAAACGCCAACGGAACATTTACGATTAATACGCCAGATGTCATTCTGAAAGACATCAAACATGAAGATGTAGATGCCGTTTGGGTAGATATAGAAAATGACGGCGATTTAGATTTGGTGATTGCGAGTGGCGGAAATGAGTTTACAGGCACGAGCGACCCTTTGGCGCAGCGCATTTTTATCAACGATGGAAAAGCCAACTTTACCCGAACGACTTTACCCAATATATACATGACCGCTTCGTGCGTGTTGCCAACTGATGTAAATGGCGATGGTTTGGTGGATTTATTCTATGGCGGACGTGCCGTGCCGTGGAATTATGGTAAAATGCCTCAGTCGTTTTTGATGCTCAATAAAGGCGACGGAACATTCGAAGATGCGACCGACCGACTTGCACCCGATTTAAAAAATGTTGGATTGGTCAAAGGTGGAAATTGGGCGGATATGGATGGCGATGGCACTAAAGATTTGGTGCTGGCAATGGAATGGGATGCCATTCAAATATTCAAAAACAAAGGCGGAAAACTCATAAAAACACCTATCAATGATATGAAAGGCTGGTGGAATATGGTGTTGCCTTATGATTTTGATGGCGATGGCGACATGGATATTTTGGCGGGCAACTTGGGCGAAAACTCAAAATTGAAACCTACAAAGGACGAACCCGTCCAATTATACGTGAATGATTTTGATAATAATAAGCAAATCGAACAAATTCTAACGACTTACGAAGGCGGGCGAGAAGTACCGTTTGCAACCTACAAAGACCTCACGATGCAGTTGAGCGTATTGAAGAAAAAATACATTTACTCCAAAGATTTGGCGAAAGCATCTGTTCCTGAGATTTTTGGAAAAGCCAAAATCAGTAGTTCTGAATTGCTAACCGCAACACATTTCAAATCCATGTATTTTGAAAACACGGGTAATATGAATTTCAAAGCGCACGCACTGCCGATTCCGTTACAATGGTCTTCGATTCACGCAGGATTAGTTGAAAATAATCAAGTACTAATTGGAGGTAATTTTTATGATTGCAATATCGAAATGGGGCGTTATGATGCCAGTTATGGAAATATTTTGACCATCGGAAAAGATGGAAAAATGAATTATTCAGATATAGGCGGCATTCAGCTACAAGGGCAAGTCAAGTCTATTCAGCGCATTACCATTAAAGGCAAGCCTTGTTTTATTTTTGCAAAAAATGATGATTATTTACAAGTGTTAAGCGGTAAATAATCGCTAAAATTTTTCCAATACGAAAACCAATTAAAAATGAAGCAGCTTATTTTTTTAATAGCATTAATCATAGCTATACAGACGAATGCCCAAGATTTGAGCAAATCGCCGTGGCACATTCAAGCCAAAGACATCGACCCCAATAACTATTACGGCGTAACAGCCGCTAATGGAATGATAGGTTTGGTCTCTTCGCCCAATCCGATGCAAGTCGAAGATGTGGTATTGAATGGCGTGTATGATTACTATCAGCGAGGTCGAGTGTCGAATATTCTCAAAACGTTCAACCATGTAAACATGGAAATGCACGTGGATAATATTTTTGTAAATCGCTCAACCATATCCAATTACGAACAGACTTTGGATATGCAAAACGCCATTCTTACAACGACTTTTGATGTCAGCGACAAAGCATCGGTGCAACATCAAATGATGGCATTGCGTCATTTGCCTTATACTGCAATGTCAATTGTAAGAGTGACCGCCAAAAAAGATGTTACCATCACTCCGGCTAGTGTCATTGTTGCGCCCAATCATTTGAATGATGTTCGCAATTTATACGCTGAAATTGACCGACCTCATGTTACGATTTCATTGATGTCGTCCGTAGCGAAAAGCCCGTCGGGCAAATACACCGTAGCGGCATCCAATAGTTTTATTTTTACAGAAAAACACGGCGAAGAACCACGAGTAATACACGAAGATTGGGATTATAACCGTCATTTGGCGAAGTTTTATAAAAAGCTAAAAGCAGGAGAAACCTACGAATTTAGCATTGTAGCTTCTACGGTTTCGTCCCGTCATTTCGAGGATGCGCACAACGAAGCCGAACGTCTCACCATCTTTGCGAAACTAGAGGGCAAAGACCGACTTTTGAAACGCCACAAGGCAGCGTGGGCGGAATTGTGGAAAAGCGACATCGTGATAGAAGGCGATTTGGAAGCGCAAAGAGGCGTGCGTTCGGCATTGTATCATTTGTATTCTTTTGCAAGAGCAGGCACGGCATATAGCTTGTCGCCAATGGGCTTGTCGGGTTTAGGTTACAATGGTCACGTCTTTTGGGATACCGAAATTTGGATGTATCCAGCTATTTTGGTATTGCAACCCGATATGGCAAAATCCATCCTCGAATACCGATTTGAACGCATGGAAGCGGCTCGAAAGAATGCTTTTTCGCATGGCTACAAAGGCGTAATGTTCCCGTGGGAAAGTGCCGACGATGGCTCAGAAGACACACCCGTTTGGGCATTAACGGGACCTTTTCAGCACCATATCACAGGAGATATTGGTTGGGCATTTTGGAAATATTATCAAGTGACGAAAGATAAAGAATGGCTCAAAACCCGTGGCTATCCTGTATTAAAGGAAGTAGCTGATTTTTGGATTAGCCGTGTGGAACGAGACGGGCCAGGTCAGTATAATATCAATAACGTAATAGGAGCGAACGAGTGGGAAGAGAATATTGATAATAATGCTTATACCAACGGAATGGCGATTACCGTATTGCGCTATGCGACGCAAGCAGCCAAAGAATTGGGCATTGCGCCTAATCCTGACTGGAATCATGTGGCGGATAATATTCCCATTTTGAAATTTCCAGACGGAACTACTCGCGAAAATGCCACTTATGATGGCGTAGTTATTAAGCAAGCAGATGTAAATCTATTGGCTTATCCTATGAAAATCGTTTCAAAAGAAGCAGATATTCGTAGAGATTTGAAATATTACGAACCTAGAATGGCAAAAGATGGTCCAGCGATGGGCGGAGCGATTTTATCAACTTTATATTCTCGCTTAGGCGAACCAGAAACGGCTTATGAGCAATTTGTAAAAAGCTACAAACCGAATGAAGTACCGCCTTTTGGCGTTATTTCGGAAACGGCAGGCGGCACAAACCCTTATTTTGCCACAGGTGCAGGCGGTATGTTGCAAGCCGTGTTAAATGGTTTTGGTGGGCTAGATATCACGGATGATGGCATTATTCAATTAAAAACCAAACTGCCAAAAAAATGGAAATCTTTGACTATAAAAGGCGCAGGCAAGGACGAAGTGACGTTTAAAGTAGGAGAGTAAGTATTTTTTGATTGTTGTGATTGTTGTGATTGTTGTGATTGTTGTGATTGTTTGATTGTTGTGATTGTTTGATTGTTGAGGCAACTGATTAATCGCAACAATTTTATACAAGATTTTTTTAAAAAAAAGAAAAATATGAGATTAGCAATAACATTTATATGCGTATTGGTCATTGCGGGCTTTTTTCATCGTTGTGAAATTGGCTATGATTGCGTGTATGTGGACGAAATGCCCGAATTTGATACGCTTACCTCTTTTGAAGGCGTTCAATTGCAGCCCGTACTCTTCAATCCCGATGACGTATTCGGAGAAGATTCTGTAAATATTGGAGATCAATTCATCATCAATGATAATAATACTTACCAAGAATGGAAAACCGCATCAGATGGCTGTGCGCAGTGCTTTTTTCCAGAAATAGACTTCAATACACATACGCTAGTAGGTATTTATTATACTTTGACTTGCAATGAAGTGCCACTGGTTCGCATCCTGAAAAACGGGAGCAACTACCGTCATATCGTCAAGGCGAGCGATGTAACGAAGTGTAATTTTAATTTTTGTGAAAACTTTACGTTCGCATGGGTAACTATTCCAAAAGACATCAATGCTAGTTTTACTTTTGAAAAAGTACAGGCTTATAATGATTGTGAATGCGATTAAACAACTAAAACGATGAAAAAAATTCTATTTATATTAAGTATCATAGGCGGAATTGGGATAATGACATTTTCGGGATGTAGCGAAGTGCCAGAAGAAGAATGGCAAGCCGCAGCGAGCAATCCCGAATTTTTGCACCGTTCGGTCAAAAAACTAACGGACGTTATCGTTCATAATACTTTTTCGCCACCCGTAGCGAGTAGAGTATATGCTTATCCGAGCATTGCGGCTTATGAAGTGATGGCAATGGAAAATGACGAATATCAATCATTGGCAGGGCAATTGTCGGAACTGACACTAGCTCCTAAGCCAACGGAGGGTAAGAAAATTTGCTATCCTTTGGCGAGCGTACAAGCCTTTTTGACGGTAGGCAAAACCATGATTTTTACGGAAGATAGTATTAATATTTTTCAAAAACAACTCATTAAAGAGTTTGAAAAAGCAGGCGTACCGACGAGCGTTTGCAAAAATTCTCTGGCGTATGGGGAGGCAGTAGCTAACCATATTATCGAATGGTCGAAAAGTGATATGTATAGCGAAACTCGTACTTTTTCAAAATACGCACTTTCCAAAGACCCTAGCAAGTGGGAACCTACGCCACCCGACTTCATGGATGGCATTGAGCCGCATTGGAAAGAAATACGATTGATGGTATTGGATTCTGCGCAGCAATTCAAGCCCGATGCGCCAACGACTTTTGATACCGATAAGAACAGCCAATTTTATAAAGAAACCCTTGTGGTATATGAAGCAGGAAAGAAATTTTCGGCAGATGAAAAAGCCGAAATGTCGGATAGTTTGAAAGAAAATATTGCGATTGCGCAATTTTGGGACTGCAATCCTTACGTTTCGCACCATCAAGGACACGTCATGTATGCAACCAAAAAAATCACGCCGGGCGGACACTGGGTGAACATCACCGCAATTGCAGCCCGAAAAGCAAAGTCCGACTTTATGGAAACCGTCGAAGCTTATGCGCTGACGACCGTTGCTTTGTTTGATGGCTTTATTAGCTGTTGGGACGAAAAATATCGCTCCAATCTTATTCGCCCCGAAACGTATATCAATCGTTACATTGATGACAAATGGGCACCAGCTTTGCAAACGCCACCTTTCCCAGAATACACCAGCGGACATAGTGTGATTTCTTCGGCAGCATCGGTGGCACTCACGAGTATTTACGGCGATAATTTTGCCTTTGATGATACATCCGAAAAAGAATATGGATTGCCCGTGAGAAGTTTCAAATCATTTTATGAGGCCTCCGCAGAAGCAGCGATTAGCCGTTTGTACGGAGGTATTCATTATATGCCAGCCATTACAAACGGTGTTTCGCAAGGTCGAAATGTAGGAAATCACTTAGTCTCAAAAGTGCAATTGCGCAAAAATCCAAGAGTAATCGAAGGTATTTCAGAAAGATAGCATGAAGTTTTAAAATGCTTTTTTTAGACAAACGAAGGTTTCCGTTTTTTATCAGTTTAATTTGTATAAATTTGTCATTGATAATGAAATATGACTAATAACATTAAGCAATCAACTATTTTTGATTGCTTAATGTCAATGGCTTATGAAAAATGGCATTAAGAGACGATTTTCCAAAAGCAAAAGAAGAGTACATGGGCGGCTTGAGCGATGGCTGGTGCTATGAGACCAACTTCGCAGGAGCAAGTCTTGAAGTGAGCTTCAATATGGTGAAGACGTTTTTGGAAGAAGAAGGCTATGGAGATATTCCGTTGCCTGCGGACGCAGAAGAGTTATTATTATTCAAAATACCTACTCGGAATCAGCAAATATTGATGTTTGAAGACAACGGATATGTTCATAATCCTATCAAAATTTTATTTCCCAACAAAAACAGAATAAAAAACACCCTTATATTAAGAATATACAACGAGTTAGCACCAAATCATTTACTGAAATTTCATAAAGTGGAGGAGCGAAGGAAATGATAAAAACATTGTATCATGGTTTCATGGTGGAAATGGATATTTTTATTAGATTTTTCAATGTATAAAGCATATCTTTATAAAACGATGAAACAAATTAATAAGAATTTTAATAGCAATAAAGCGTTGAGTTTATCGTAAACACTTGATTTATTGAACTTTTTATCAATTTTTTTTATTTATAAATATGTAAACTTCAATTTTTTTCAGTTATTTTGAAGAAGTTTATACAACCTATTTTTTAATCAAATAATTTTAATATTGAGTAGAAGAAACAACAATAGAAATAGAGGCAGACAAGAAGAAGAACCTGCTTTTAGAATTAATGATAGGATTAGAACCCCTGAAGTTCGATTAGTTGGCAACAATCTCGGAGAATTAAGCAAAACTCTAGGTGAAGAAATAGAGTCGGGAATTTATCCTACAAAAAAAGTTTTGAATTGGGCGAATATCTTAGATTTAGACGTAGTAGAAATATCACCTAAAGCCAAACCGCCTGTGTGCCGTATCATTGATTACAGCAAATTCTTGTATGAACGCAAGAAAAAAGAGAAAGAAATCAAATCCAAAGCGGTAAAAACGGTGATTAAAGAAATTCGTTTTGGCCCTAATACGGATGACCACGATTTTGATTTCAAAGTTCGACACGCCAAAGGCTTCTTGGAAGATGGTGCAAAAGTGAAAGCCTATGTACAGTTTCGAGGAAGAACGATTGTCTTCAAAGAACGAGGCGAATTGCTTTTACTGAAATTCATGGCAGAACTAGAAGAGTATGGTGGTGCAGAAGCAATGCCGAGGCTAGAAGGTCGTCGAATGTCCGTAATTATCTCGCCTAAGAAAAGAAAGAAAAAGCCTACTCCAAAGCCAAAGGCAAAGGCAAATCCAAAGTTGGAGAAAAAAGCGGAGAAAGCTAAAGTGAAAAAAGAAGTAGAAGAAGCTCCTAAAGTAAAAGCGGAAGCTCCTAAAGTAGATAATACTACTCCTGTAGAATAAAGAGCAACTTCAGCAGCAAGATATAAATAATAAAAAGGTTTATCAATTGAAAAATTGATAAGCCTTTTTTTCGTTGGAACTAGAACTGAATTGCAGAATAATTAAGTGTAGGCATTGATTTTTTTCACCCCTAACTTTGACTATCCTTTTTTACTTCCTACCCGGACAGCTTTTACAGCGTTTTCCTTTCTTGAATTTTTTACAACACTTCTTCTTTTTCGCAACCGTAGTCGTTATTTCACAAATAGGGATGAAATACTTACTGGTTTCAAAAGCATCTTTTCGTCCTTTTAATACGCTCATTTCTCATGGTTTTATGATGCAGCAAAGATATTTATTCTTAATTGGATTTAGTATAAATAAAAACTGATGATTGTCAATTTTGTTGTGAATTTCAGTAATATTTTCTCTGAAATATTTAATAAGCCCTATTGCGGCTTATAGTAAAAGAAAAACGCCACATCATTTTACCAGCCATTCTCATTATGGAAATTCATTATGGAAATTCTACTACCCCACATCTTTAGTGTGGAGATTAATGAAACTAAAGCATTTTCGGGTTTTAGTCCAACATTACCTCTGTTTAGGGTTAAAACCCTGATTTTTAGATTTATTCTCATACTACTATACATTTTTTTTTACCCCGCACTGAAGATACGGGGCAATAGATAAAGCCATAGTGAGAATTGCTGACATTTTACAAAAAGGAACAGCTACCGGTAACTTGACCAGTAGCTGTTCGAATCATTTCCCAGTTTTATTTTTTTGAGATTGTTGAGATTGTTGAGATTGTTTGCCAGCAGACCAAGCAATCAAATCTAATACTGCTTTTTCTTAGCATTGAAGCCAAAAGAAAGGCCAATTCGGCTGCCTCTTCGGTTAGGAATAATGAAGGCATTGAGCGGCAAATTGAGTTTGCCTGATTTAAATGTCCAGCCCACGGCGAACACAAAACCTGTACGAAGGCGAATCAATTCGCCTCTGCTATCCAGACGTTCTTCCAAAACGGGAGGCTCGCCCATCACGTCGGTATTCCAATCAGTACTCAAAATCCAATTATTATCTGCATCGTAGTAGCCTTCAGCTATTTGGGAAGTAGAGATAATAGGACCAAAAGCAAACTCAAATCCGTGGCGATTGTTCCGAACGCCATGCAATACCGTCAAACTCGGAATGACCAAACCCTGGTCGAGTCCAGAGATAAGCGGCAATATTTCAAATAAGGCCTGAAAACTACCTTCATTGAGGTATTGTATTTCAAATTGATAACCAAACGAAGTATAAAACGGATAATTATCAAAGCCGCCTTCGCTTCTCGGAGCTTGCAAAATATTAGCTGTTTCGCCCGAAGTAAAGGTCAATCCCATTCTAGGGCCGCTTAGGTTAAGTTGTTCTACGTCAGGATTATTCAGCGCATTTTCATAATCAAACTCTTGAGTCAGTTGTTTTTCCAAATCTGGATTGACTTCCAAATCAAACAATTTAGCAATAGACATATTCACCATCGTGCGGATTTCATTCGGCAAATAGCGATATTCCATGACTTGCGTTTTCTGAATGACACCTTTTTTAACGTCTATCAAGCGCATTGTCATAATGATTATATCGCCAAATCGCTCGGTGCTACCCGTTAGGATATATTCCACATTGAGTTTTTCGCCTACTTCCAGCAAACAAATTTTGCCAAAGCAATTATCTATTTGCAATTTGTTTTTTTCAATAAGATAAGCCACATCGTATCTATCTACTACCTCATATTTGTTGAGTTTGTCCAACTCTAGCCGCACAAGATTTCCCATCTGTTGGTCATTCATGTCCAGACCTTGCGCATCTATATTGAGTACAATGCAGGTTTCTTTTGATGTATTTTGAGCAAAAGAAAAGGTAGAAATGAGGAGCATCGCTAAGAGCGAAAAAAGAATATTTGTTGAAATTTTCATGGTTGATTGTTGATTTTTGGTCTTTTAAGGCATAGCCCATTTAGGTTCACAAATCGAAGTTTATGAATGCCGATAAGACCGGATGTTTAAAAATTTAAGTGTAAAAAATATTAGTAAGTGCTATGACATAAATAACAGCTTATTTGTTTTTTTTTATAATCAATTGATAATCATATTTTTATATTTATAAAAAATAAATAATTAAAATTGTCAGAGTACTTATAAGTTTTAAAATAGCTAACTGGAAGCGGCTTATTTTTTCCACCCAATGCCAAACCTTACTCGCAGATTGAGCCTTAATTTATCCTCCTTGTAGGCTTCATAAGGGGCTTCTCCAGCTTGTACGTCATATTTATCTTTTAGCACACACACGCCATTATAAGCTAGTCCGACCAATATTTCGGGTGCAAAAATCCAGTCGGGCCGCCATCTTGCAAAATTGTTGAAATAACGACTAAGCCCAATATTGACTTGAGGCCCAAAACGTAGCATTTCGATAGTATGCAAATAGTCCGTTTCATAACTGCCAATGCTGCTGTCAAATACTTTATAATCCGTAGTACCTTTGTAATATTGAAAATGCAAGCCGCCTTCCAAAAAGAAAAAATCGGCATCTTTGTATTCTCCTTTATCAAAGGGATAGTACCGCAAAGTGACGTTGGTTCGGTGTTTTGCCTTTCCAGCCCTCACTACATTTAAGGCGATATTTTCTCGCTCGGTTGAAGCCACTTTTTGTTCGAGATAAAAGGTCGTTTCGCCATAAGAGGCGACGAGATGCACATCATTGTTGAGGCGCAAAGTACCTTGAATATCTACATCGTAAGTAGGTTTTACAAAAAAATACCTCAAAGCCGTATTCAATATATCTGTTTTCAGATAAAACCGATAACCGACGTTTCGGGGTTTGGGGTTATAAAATGGGTTATTAACAGGGTTTCCAAAACTTTGTCCTAACGTTAGGTTAAATAATAAAAATAAAGTCAAGTAAAGTTTTCTCATGCTCATTGGATTTTGGGCTGTATAACTAAAGAACTCAAGTCTTGCTGGTTTCGATATAACAAATATAAGGCAAGAAGTAAGTAGGATTTAAGTAATATTTGCCAATTGAAAATTAAAAATTATTAGGTATCGCCAATATTAGTTTCAATATGGGAAAATAAAGGAAGGATTGTTAGGGAGTAATAATTTGCGAAAAAAAGAGAGCGTTGGAAAGGTAAGGACTAGATAAAAAAAGTCTTGAAAAGCGAACTTTCCAAAACTTTAAAGCGTGTCTAGATTTTGATGATTTTGTTTTTAACTTTTTTTTCTAATGAATAAGAATGCTTTTTGAAATGGGAGTAGTATCCGAATTGATGACCACAAAATATACTCCTTTTGCTAAATCATTGGTCTGTATCTGTACCGTTGTTTTGCTACCATTCAATGCTTCCGAACGGATAACCTGTCCCGCAGCATTCAACAATTTGTAGTTCTCAATCGTATTGTTTTCTAATTGAATATTGAAATAAGAGACCGCAGGGATTGGAAAAATCTTTACTTCCTCTCGTTTTTCTTCGCCTAAAGTATTCGTTACAATGCCTTCGTTTTCCGAAGTGTTGTTGTTATTTGAATGATGAACCGCATTCAAGTCATTTAAGTGAGTTTGAATCTCTTGATTTGAATTGTCTTTATCATCATCATTATCCTTCATAATATCATCTTCAATCACAAAATTAAGATGAATATCCAAACCGGGCGTAACGGATAGTTTTTTTTCTAAATCTGTTTGCGGGGGATTCGTACTCTGCGGTTTGATTTCTTGCTTCTTAACCAAAGTTGTGGATTGTGAAAAAAGCGCAACCGAGCATACCAACGAAAATATCGTGGTTAATATACTAAGGCGGCTAAATTTTAGAGTATATGATTTGGACATAAAAATTTATGTTTTGCTCCCTGACATATATTTCAGGAAATTTTGAAAAAAAGTGAAACCATAATATTGTTGTTAATAGCAAATAAATAATTGAAGCAAGGAATAAGGTATAATCTTTTCTTTTTTTTTTATAAAAAATATTAAAACCATTCTTTTCAGTTCGGAAAGGGCTTTTTTATATAACGTTTGAGATTGTAGAAATGGTTAATTTTTTTACCGCAAAGAAGTATTACTACCTTATTCTACAAAAGTGTAATAATATTTTACATTTCAAAAGTACAAAAAATTATATTTGTACTGGATAAAATCATATTAGTAAGCTACAATTATCTGATTTTTAAACGTTTAGTTTATTAAAATGCTGCTTTTTGTACGTAATATTTTTTTTATTAATTTTAAAGAATTATACAAAAGCAATATTTTTTTTGGTTATGGTGAATAATAAACTACTGTCACTACTCGAAACGCTTTCAAAGTATGAGTTGAATCGACTCCGAAAATATTTGTTATCGCCTTTTTTTAATGATAACGAAAGGATAGTTGAATTATTTGACTTGTTGGATGAGCGAATAAGGAGTTCTACTGAAAACATTGTGACCAAAGAAGATTGGCATGAGTTTGTGCGTTTGGCGTGGAAAAAGATTTTTAGTAATAAAAAGTACGATGATGTAAAATTTAGGCGGCTCTGCTCTGACCTGACGAAGCTGGCGCAAGATTTTATAGGCTACAAAGAGTACGAATTGCAACCCCTCACGCAGTATAATCACATCCTTACGGCACTCAATGAGCGAGCCTTAAATAAGCATTTCATTGCCGTAGAACGCCTTGCCCGAAAGGTGGACGACAAAGCAAAATATAGAAATGCAGGCAGTTTTCTCGAAAATTTTCGGCTCGAATACGAACGGCACAACTACCTAGAGCGCAACGCTGCACGGCATAGCTTCAAGGGCAATCACGAAGTGGCAGACTTTTTCTTAGACTGTTATTATTGGTCGAATAAGCTCAAAATGTATAGCGAAGCACTCAACAATCGCAGTATCCTAAATATTGATATTAATATCAATCTTATCCATTTATTACTCGAAAACGTACAAGACACGCCGCTCATAAAAGTACCTGCCATAGCTATTTATTATCGGATAATTATGACTTTTCAAGCCGAAGAGTCGGAGCAACATTTTCATCAACTGATTACGCTCATCAACGAAAACGGGCAGCAATTTCCACAAACCGAACTCCGCTCTATTTACATTTTTGCTCAAAATTATTGTATCCGAAAAATAAATACAGGGCAACTGGAGTATTATGAGCAGCTTTTTGATATTTACAAAGCCCTGTTAGAGCGTGAAATTATTTTTATTAAAAAACAACTTACTCCAAGTAATTACAAAAATATTGTCACCGTTGGGCTCTTCATCAAAGAATACGATTGGGTCCAAGATTTTATTTATCAATACAACCATCGCTTACCCAAAAACTACCGAGATAGCGCACTGACCTACAATCTCGCTAATTTGTATTTTGTAAAAGAGGAATATGGAAAAGTCATAGAAATGCTCCGAAAAATGGAATACAAAGACGCTTTTGACGGGTTGAGTAGCCGATGGCTTTTGCTCAAAACCTATTACGAACTTTCCGAAACCGATGCCTTCGATGCCCTTATTGATAGTTTTTCGATTTTTATCAGAAGAAACAAATCTCTCTCGGAGCGCAACAAACAAAAATACTTGAACGCTGTGCGCTTCATTAGTAAAATCATGCGCATTACTTACAGCAACCAAAAAGCGTACAACACACTGCATCAGCAACTCTCGGATGCCAAAATCATTATAGATAAACGATGGTTACTCAAAAAACTCGAAACGGCCAGATAAGTAAAAGATAAAAATTACAAACTTCTCTTTTTATATTTGCAGCTTACGGAATCAATGAATATGGAACACACGCCTAACACTATCATTATACTCGGAAGTTCTCGAAGTGAAGGAAATACTCGAAAACTCGTAGATTATGTTGTTTCCAAAACCAACTGGGACATTTTAGACCTCAATACGCTAAATATGTCTTATTTTGATTACGAGCATCGCAATCAGCACGACGATTTTATTCCTACTATGCAAAATATTATAAAATATGACAATATCGTATTTGCCACGCCTGTATATTGGTACATGATGAGCGGTGTAATGAAGGTGTTTTTTGATAGAATTTCGGATTTGCTCAAAATCAGAAAAGACATAGGAAGGCAGCTAAGGGGCAAATCTATGGCAGCCATTAGTTGCAGCGACTCCGATGATTTGAACGAAGGGTTTTTTATGCCATTTATCGAATCCGCTGACTATTTAGGAATGAAATATATTGGAAATATGCACGGATTCGGAACTTCTAATGGCATTTCAAAAGAAGTAGCCGAAAGAATTGATAGCTTTTTAGAATTGTTTTGAGGTGTTGGATTGTTGAGATTGTCTGCCGACAGGCAGGCAATCTCAGCAATCTCAGCAATCTCAGCAATCTCAGCAATCTCAGCAATCTCAGCAATCCAACAATCCAACAATCAAATTCCTACTTTCTACTATAATTAGGCGATTCTTTAGTGATATAAACATCATGCGGATGCGATTCGTAAATGCCTGCCGCCGACATTTGCATGAATTGAGCTTTTTTGATTTCTTCGATTGTAGCTGCTCCCACGTAGCCCATTCCTGCACGCAAGCCGCCAATATATTGTACCATCACTTCCTCGAGCGTACCCTTGAACGGTACACGCCCTTCGATGCCTTCGGGTACAAGTTTTTTAATATCATCTTCCACATCTTGGAAATAACGGTCTTTAGAGCCTTGCTGCATTGCCCCCAACGATCCCATGCCACGATATATTTTGAATTTTCTACCTTCAAAAATAATGGTTTCGCCCGGAGCCTCCTCTACACCAGCGAATAATCCGCCAGCCATAATCGTACTCGCACCAGCCGCCAAAGCCTTTACAATATCGCCCGTATAGCGAATGCCTCCATCTCCAATAACAGGTACGCCCGTTCCTTCTAGTGCTTTCGCTGCATTATAAATGGCACTTAATTGAGGTACTCCTACACCCGCCACCACACGAGTAGTACAAATACTTCCTGGCCCAACGCCTACTTTTACGCCATCTACGCCAGCATCTAATAACGCTTTTGCACCTGCGCCCGTAGCCACGTTACCACCAATGATTTCAAGATTTGGATAGTGTTGTTTTGCCATGCGAATAGTATCTAAAACGCCCTTAGAATGCCCATGAGCCGTATCAATACAAATCACATCCACGCCCACATCTACTAATGCAGCGATGCGCTCCAACATATCTCTCGTCACGCCCACCGCAGCACCTACTACCAATCGCCCGTATCCATCCTTGCACGCATTCGGATAATTGACCACTTTTATAATATCTTTATAAGTAATCAAGCCTGCCAATTGATTGTCATCATTGACAATAGGCAATTTTTCGATTTTGTGCTTCTGTAAGATTTCTTGTGCTTGCGCCAAAGTCGTACCCACGGGAGCGGTTATCAAATTTTTGGAAGTCATTAAGTCCGTAACGGACTTGTTTAAGTCGGTTTCAAACCTCAAATCTCTATTCGTCAATATTCCTATTAATTGTTTTTTTTCATCCACAATAGGAATCCCCCCAATTTTGAAACGCTTCATAGCACCAAGCGCATCGCCAATGAGCGCACCCGCTCGAAGCGTCACAGGGTCGATAATCATTCCACTTTCCGAACGCTTCACATTTCTCACCTGGTCGGCTTGCTGCACAATAGTCATATTCTTATGAATAATGCCAATGCCGCCCTGACGAGCCAATGCTATCGCCAAACGGTCATCTGTTACCGTGTCCATTGCTGCTGAAACTATTGGAATGTTGAGTGTAATGTTGCGAGTAAGCTGAGAGCGAGTATTCACTTCTCTAGGCAACACTTCTGAGTAGGCAGGTACTAATAGTACGTCGTCGAAGGTCAAACCTTCGCCCAAAAACTTATCTTTTCGTAGATTTATTCTTTCCATGCGCAAAGGTATAAAAACACTTTTTAAAATTGAAAATTCAACATCATTCCTTTTTATAAATTGTGAAACTATTTAAATCTAAATTTACAATTTGGTAACTTGACGGAACGGAATCTCCTGCTTTGGCTAAAAAATAGGTCTGACTCTCGCCAGCCTCCAAGCTCAAGTGTTCGTATCTCATACAATAAGCAATCAGAAGCCAATCCGTTGTGCGTTGCGTAGTAATCGAAATGCGGCTATCTTCTATCAATGCACCTATTTTCTGAATATCTTTTATCAAAAGTTCGTCTCGATTATAAGTGTTTTGATTGTTTATAGTTAGAAAAAGTCCAATTCCTATCAAGGAGATTCCAATTCCACTAACGATATTCCGTCTTATTTTTTTATAAAAAAAAGAATGCAGCCATACTTGAACCACAGGAACGATTAAACCACAAAGCCCCAACGTAATAAAAGGCGTAGTCGGCACAAGGTAATAATTCGATTGTTTGGAACTAATGATAATAGGCAAAGAAGCCGATAAACCTACCAATATCCAAAATAGGCTCATTTT
>CALOED010000154.1:0-15135 GCA_942492005.1 uncultured Saprospiraceae bacterium | reverse complement strand
TGTGTAAGCACCATTATTAATACAAAGCGTATCATCTGGTCCAGCATTTACAAGATCACCAAAAATTAAGGTAATTACCGTTTGAGAACTATCAATACAACCATTTCCATCAGTATAAGTATAAGTCAATTGATAAGTCGTATCGCTGCCATCCCAAGATAAACCACCTGCTGTTACAGAATTAAATAAGCCCTGACTTGCATTTGTAATACCTCCGCCTGTCCAAACGCCTCCGCCTGGACTAAACCCGTCAATTGTAAATCATCAACATTATTACATTCCGTAGCTGCGCCTGTCGTTGTTACTACTGGCAGTGCATTCACTACAATGCTTCTATTATCTGAATTTAGACAGCCCGTTTGTGGGTCAGTAAAAGTATAAGTAATTATAAATGTGCCTGTTCCAGCTCCCGGATTAAATGTTCCTGCATTGGCATCCGTAATACCTGTGCCTGACCAAACACCACCTAGTGGCGAATGACCAGTTAAATCAAATGAAGGCTCGCTAGTACAAAGTGCTAAGTCGGGACCTGCATCTACCGCAGGTACTGGAATAACCGTTGCTACAAAAGTATCTCTCGCTTCGCAAGAACCTGAACCTAAGCTATAAATAACGTTGTGTGTACCTGTTCCTTGCAATATTTGGATAAAATGAGTAATTGTTACCTCCTGTGTTTACAACACCTGCACCTAACCAAACGCCTCCTGCTGGCGTACCAACTGTTAATGGCACGGGGTCGCCTGTAACACAAAGTAGGGTATCATTTCCTGCGGATACAGCTGTCGGATTAATTACGTCAATTGTAATACTATCCACATTGGTACAGCTATTTCCGTCTGTATAAGTATAATAAGCAGTATAAGTACCTACTCCACCTGCTGTATTTGCATTAAATATACCTGTCGGGTCGGTGATACCTGTTCCTGTCCAAGTGCCACCAGAAGGAGAGGCAGTCAAAGCCACATCATCCGAACTATTACATTCTGTTCGATTTCCTCCAAGGTTTAAGGCTGGCAAATCAAATACACGAACATTCTTGACATCAGAGTTTTCACAACCATTGCCATCTATGAAAGTGTAAGTGACTGGAAATACACCTGCGCCACTCACTGTTGGGTCGAATGTTCCTGTATTTCCATCAACCCCTGTTCCTGACCAAACTCCACCAACGGGGCTATGACCTGTTAAAGTCAAAATGCCATCATTAATACACAATTGCTGATTACTACCAGCATCTACTGTTGGTAAGTCATTGACTGTAATATCAATAGTCACTTCGGCAGGACAATCTCTTGGCTGATAAGTATAAGTAATGGTATGTGTTCCAACTCCTGCTATGGCTGGATTGAATGTGCCGTTTGAAGCATTTGTAATACCATTTCCGCTCCAAGTCCCGCCTGTCGAGTCCGCACTTAGGTTAAATGCTGCGGCATCAATACAAGTATTTTGATTGCCATTGGCTGATAATGTAACTGGTGAAGGCGTGAAAGGAACGTAGAATGTCGTTGTTGCTGTTGACTCCGAACATTCATTTTTAATTCTTACTGTAACGGTATAAGTCCCAGGAGAATTATAAAATATATTGGTTGGGTTTTGGAGATTTGAAGTATCAGGTACTGCGCCTGGGAAACTCCAAAAGATAGAATCAATCGCACCTCCGCCTTCATCATACACGACATCTGGTGTATAAAAGAATGAATCACAAGTCGGATTTGCTGGATTTAATGTAACCGAAGGGCCATCCAAAACAGTAATCGTATCAATAGCTACTGTACTCGTACATGGATTAGTTGCCGTCAAGGTGATAATATAATCACCGGGCAATGTAAATTCCATTTGAGGATTGGCAGAAGTATCAGAAGTTCCATTAATAAAATTCGTTCCACCAACTACATTGGTTTGAACTGTCCAATTATAAGTGACACTATCTCCTGTGGTGTTATTTTGGAAGGTCGCTTCTATTGGACGACAACCATCTCCGTTGATAGTATTGGAAGGTGGATTATTAACATTAAAACCAAAACCAGCAGTTGGGTCTTCTAGAATTCTAACACTCATGGTATCGTAATAAGTACCACAATTGCCAATAACTTCAACTGTTACTAAAAATTCCCCTGGATTGGAAAAAATATGTGTTGGTGTAGAAATAGTGGAAGTGTTTGTTCCTCCAGAAGCAGGGTCGCCAAAATTCCAAATATAATTATTCAAATCACTAAAGATATCGGGAGCGGGCGGACACATGGCATTAGCAAAACTCACTCCATTGACTGCATTTGTTTGTTCACAGACAATATTTGGCGCACTAAAATCTAGGCGTGGAGTAGCTGTAACTGTAATTGGAGAAGAGTTGGTATGCTCAAAACACGCATTTACTGCATATAGCGTCAAATCATAAGGCTGACCACCTTGCGAAATAGTACAAACAAAAGCATCCGAAAAATTGTAAACATGAGAAAGAGTATCTGTATTATAAACTGTATCACGAGAACCATCGCCCCAATCCATGACATAATATAATACATTAGTGGTGTCAGTATTATTTGCAATATAAATCGTCTCGCCTTCGCAAATATCTGCTTGACCTACAACTACCATATTGGCTAACGGACGTTCTAAATATCGAACTTGATTGGTATAAGTTCCTAAACAAGTGCCATTAGAATAACTAACGGTAACTGTATAAACACCGTGCGTAGTATATTGGTGCGTAATGGTAGGAAGTGTAGAACTCACCGTTGTGCCATCTCCAAAGTCCCAGTTATAGCTTTGTCCTGGTATATGGTTATCTATTTGAAAAATGGTATTGGTAAAACCTAAATTATCCACTGCAATACATCTGTCCCAAGTTCCTGTGACTTGAATATCTGGTGTGGCGAGTGTAGTTATTGTAGAAGAATCGGATGCTGAACAATTAAAACCAACAATTACATTATGTAATGTATCACCTGAATTTCTAATCACACCATCGGCAAACATTGGGAAAGAAGGCGTACTAGAACTGGTATAAAACAAAATACCGTTTTTGTAATATTTAATAACGCCACTTTCTGCGGATACTCTTAAAACATCGCCATAACTATAGCTACCAAAATTACCTCTGTGGTTGTTATTTTCATATACTCGAATAGTTCCATCATTACGAGTTTCAATACCAAAATCAATGACACTTCTATTATGATTATTGTTATTATTACTCATACCACAAGTCAAACGATTGCTCGATGGACCAGCCGTAAATTCTACAAACATATCATCAGTCACTGATTGAGTAGATTCTCCACCTCGATTGTAGCTAGAGCCAGCGGTCTTTGCCATAGAGTTGCCGAAAGTAACGATGTCACTTCCCGACACATTTCCCCAAGTAACGTTTTGTGTGGTATTTGACTTTGGTGTTGCGGTGACTTTCACGTTGTGGCTGCCGCCTGCCCCATTGGGCGAAAACGAATGGGTAACGACCGTTCCAGTAGCCGTATTGCTACTAGAAGCGGCATCGTCAAAATCCCATGTGTAGTCATAGTTTGGGTCTGGGTTAGTGACCGTAAACGTAATATCAGTTTGGGCACAAACATTATTCGCACTTGCTGTAAATGCCACTGCTGATGCAGGTATAGGGCATTGTGCGAAAGTTGAATAATTAGCTAATAGACCAAAAACTAGCGTTGTTAATATTTTTATGTAAAGTCTTGTCATTACTGTTCTCAATTTAGAAACGGGATTTTATAGTTTCGCTCACTTAGATGACTGATTTGCAAGTGCTAAAGACAAATCTAATCATGACCTCACCATAAATATATGCTTATTTATCTTCCTTGATTATTTTTGAAAAAATCTGTTAGATGGGATTTCTAATTGATTAATAAATAGAAATAGAACTCGCTCCGCTAAATTTGTAACAATTCACGGCTTTGCGTCCTCTTCTGCGCTTGCTGCCTTTCCAACGCTTTCCTCCTCTCCCATTGCTAGGCAATCCGAAAATAGAAGCCGTTTCAAAATTCAGCATCAATGCTACCTCGTGTACGCCATTTGAGCGAGGTCCTAAGCCTGTGGTATTCAAATCGTAACTATATCCCATGGTGAATTTTACATCATCATTGAGACGACCTTCAAATCCGCCCGTAAATATCAGGGAGTTCGTATTTTGAAAATCAATAATGCCATTTTTATTTTGATAAAAAATACCAATATACAATGGGTTACTTATCGTATAAAGCCCATAAGAAACGATTTTGATGTCTTTTTGATAGTCAAACTTAAAATTAGGCGATAAGTAAATCACTCTTTTTTGTTGGTAATTAAAAGAAACAATTTCAAACATAGTACCAACGTGAAAAGTGTATCTGCGTGGCAATTTGGAATCTTCCGCCCCTATTTCTTGAATGGACTCATTAGGTTCATTGAGATGATGAACGGCAAAACCAATGTTGTTATGTGTTTTTGCGCCGAAAATTTCTAACTCAGAACGAAGCACCATTCCAAAATCAAAAGTGGCAAAATTCTTCGTACCTAGAATTGGCAGTGCATTCGTTGGGCGAACTACACCCAAAACAGGGTGCAACTGATCGGTAAAAGTAAACTTTGACCAATCCACTGATTTTTGAAAAAAGTTCGTTTTGAGGGCGATATGTAAATTTGATTTCTTGCTAAGGCGTGCGATATATCCATAAATAAATCCTATGGATGTGGTGGTTAAAAGTCCTTCTCCTTCGGTGTCTTTATAGGCCAAAAGCCCAAAAGAGCTATTCAGATACGGTTCTTGAATATCTGCACCAAAACTATACGTAGTAAATCCGCCCGGAACGTAATTCCATTGCGTTCGGTAAGCGGTATTCATCGTTAGCCCTTGCTGAGAGCCAGCAAAAGCAGGATTCAAATACAATTTATTAGCATAAAACTGCGAAAATGCTGGGTCTTGTGCGGATAATTGTATAGTAAGAATCGTAATTGTTGCGAATAGTAATAGTAATTTTCTTCTCATACTTCAAACTTATTTACAAATTAACTAAAAGTAAATGGGTGAGATGAGATTTTTGTGACGATAAAAATAGTAAAAAAATAAAAAAGTGTTTTTTATTTTTTCTAATCCTATTTTTGCTTTATATTAAGATATACTACGTATATCTTAATATAATTTTTTTATTGATATAATCAAGTTTTATTATTATAAATATCGAAAAAATAAAATAGTTGCACCTTTACTTATTACAAATCAATATATTATAGAAATAAAAAAATCTTATAGTTACTTTCATTTCTATTTAAATAAAGTAAGCTAGAAAAAGTCAAATGCAATTATTTAATAAAATAAAATCTTAAAATCGTGACATAATTAAATTAACAAACTTGATGCAATTCTTCAACTATTTTTTATAACAACTCATCTCATTCTTCAATTTGTATCACCAACCCTTTTAAATAACTCCCTTCTGGGTGAAATATATTAACAGGATGGTCGGCAGGTTGTGTCAATCGGTGCAAAATTCTTACTTTTTTGCCATGTTCGATAGCGGCTGCCATAATGGTATTTTCAAACAACGCCTGCCCTACTACTTGCGAACACGAAAAAGTAAATATCAAACCGCCCGACTTCACTCGCTTCATCGCTTCTGCATTCAATCTTTTATAACCTTGTACGGCATTATGTCTTGCTTTTTGGCTTTTTGCGTAAGCCGGAGGGTCCACTATTACTATGTCGTATAGCTTATCTCCTTCTTTCAAAAACTTCAAAACATCTTCTGCAAAAGCCTCATGTTCACCCTCGCTCGGGTTGAGTGCCACGTTTTCATTCGTCCATTCTATGGCTTTCTTAGAAATATCCACCGAATGCACCAAACTTGCCCCTGCTTTGAGTGCATAGATGGAAAAGCCACCCGAATAGCAAAACGTATTCAGCAAGGATTTCCCCTTAATGTATTTAGTAAGTAGTTGTCGGTTTTCACGCTGGTCAAGAAAAAAACCAGTTTTTTGCCCTTCTTCCCAGTTTACAAAAAAAGCATTGCCGTTTTCAGTGACGGTTGGATTTTCTGTATTGCCCCATAAATATTGATTTTCAATATTTTCAGCATATTTTTTCGGCAAAGTTCCTTTACTCTTATCGTAAACTCCTGCTAATTTATTGCCAAAAACTTCAATTAGTGCATTTTTAATTACAGAAATGCGCTGATGAATGCCAATCGAATGACATTGTATGACCGCCACATCATTATAAATATCAATTACCAAACCTGGCACTCTATCTCCTTCGGCATGAATAAGGCGGTAAGCATTCGTGCTATTGTTGTCCGTCAGGTCTAATTGCGAGCGCAGATTATAAGCACTCTGCAAGATTTCTTTCCAAAAGGATTGGTCTATTTTTCTTTTTTGAAAAGTCAAAATCCGAACGGCAATCGTGCTATCTTGATAATAGCCTATGCCTAGCGTATCGCCATTTGGCGCACAAACTTCCACTATTTCGCCATCTTCTAAGGCTCTTTCTTTTTTAAAAATTGCGCCAGAAAAAATCCACGGATGAAAGCGTTTGACGGCGGCGAGTTTCTTTTTGTTGAGTATTATTTTAGGATACATTTATTTCTATTCTATTGAAGCCGACCTATCGGAAGGCAGGCGATGAAAAATGAGCAAAACGACTTGTTTTCGTCCAATTTTCTCATTCTATTTTGAAAATCACAAATGTAAGTTTATTTCAGGTAAGCTAAAAAATAAAAACCCCTTTGCCAACTCAACGACAAAGGGATTTGTAAAGATTTTTCGTAGCTATCCGACACAGATAAATTTTGCTTGCGCAAAAGCAGGTATCTTTAGAGCTAGCGTGAATATTACCTACCGATTGGAATACAGATACGGATGAAGCGGATACAAACGAGTTTTTTAACCTTAATATTCCAAAATCCGTGTTCATCTGTAAAATCCGTATAATCCGTGTTTCCATCCACGCTAACAATTGCCATTATCAAAAACTTTTAGGATATTGCAGCAGTTACATACAAAAGCAATATATCTGAAACACAATCAAAAAACACCATGCAACTCAATTATAAATCATTCGGGCAAGGCGACCCGATAGTCATACTTCACGGCTTATTTGGTACGCTCGACAATTGGCAAAGCGTCGCCAAAGAACTTGCCAACGATTACACCGTTTTTATTTTGGATTTAAGAAATCATGGGCGTTCGCCTCATGCGGATGAACACGATTATTCCATCATGGCGGACGATGTTTCCGAGTTTATGTCCGACCATTGGATATATGGCGCACACGTCATCGGGCATTCGATGGGCGGAAAAACGGCGATGCAATTGGCGTTGAATTATCCTGAGCAGGTAAATAAACTTGTGGTGGTGGATATGGGAATCAAGGCGAACGAGGGCGGCCATGAGACTATTTTTGAGGCCATGTTTGATTTGGATTTGCCAAATTTGACGGGTCGCAGCGAGGCGGATAAGAAGCTAAAAACCAGAATAGAGGAATATGGCGTTCGACAATTTTTATTAAAAAACCTTACTCGCCAAAAGGAAGGCGGCTATGAATGGAAGATGAATTTGTCTGTTTTGCATAAAAATTATCAAGAGATACTTGCTGCTATTGAGAGCGAAACGACTTTTGATAATCCAAGTTTATTCATTCGTGGCGGCAATTCCGATTATGTGTTGGATGAAGATTTTGATGCTATTCAGGCGATTTTTCCTAATAGTCAGTTGAAAACTATCGCTAATGCTGGGCATTGGATTCATGCGGAACAGCCGCAGGATTTTATCAACGTAGTAAAAGATTTTTTAGATAATGACTGATGTAATGTTTTAAGGTTATTCTAGCCGTGAGGATTTGAATGTATTGATTACCATATTTTTTGGGCAAGCCAAGAAGGCTAACAAAAGCGTGGATTGAAACCTATTAGCCGTCAGACAGGTTTCAATCCACGTTTTTATGGTTTTATTTTGCGCAAGCCCAAAATCTGTATGGTTAAAAAAAATGCACTTTTCAAACCTACGCTGTTTCGCTTGCCAGTTTCTTTTTCGCCTCCAAAGTCAATTTTCTTAATACAAAAATCAGTACCAACAAAATACCCATGGGTATCAAAGTGTAATAAAAAGCCGTTGCTGCGCCTGTATTTTTAAACAAATAACCAATAGCACGAGAACCTAAAGTGCCGCCTAATGCCGAAAAAACGACTATCAAACCCGTCATTGAGCTGTGCAAACGTTTGGGTAATGCACTCAATACCACAGAGTTGAGCAACGGATAAATCGGTGCGATAAACAAACCGACCAACGGAAAAGCAAAGCCGATAAATGGAATATCGCCGATAGAAGTAATTTCGCCCACACTTGCGGTGACGGCTTGCGGCAGGAGGAAAGTCACCAACGCCATAGCGGCGATTAAACAAAACGTTAGCACCCAAACCCAAGAAACTCGTTTGGTGATGATACCTGCCAAAATACGCCCAACGCCTAACGAAATCGCTAGAATACTCGCCATCATAATGCTTACATTTTCTGGCAAACTGAGTACATTTTTATTAAAAGTAGGCAACCATGTCATAATGCCTTGCTCTACCATCACGAACAAAAAAGCACTAAATACAAAGACTAAAACCAACATTTTAGCCAATAACATAAACATTTCTTTGATGTCGTCGCCTAGATTTGCCCCTGCGGGCGGGGTCGTTTTTTCAAATTTTGTGAAGAAAAGAAAAAGGAAAGATAATGCGGTTAATCCTGCCAATACCCAATATACATTGAGCCAACTATTCGGGTCGCTCTCCAGGTTGAAGGCTGGGAATAGAAAATACGCTAACGCTATCCCAAACATAAAAACGCCTTCTATCCTACTCATTAGGCTATTATGCCCTTTTTCATCCTCCGTCACGAGTCCTATCATGGTATAAACGGAGACTTTGATTAGTGCAAAAGCCGCTCCTACGGCAGCAAATAGCATTTGGGCAATAGAAAAGGAATTTCCAAAATACATCATGATACAGGCCAAAGTCACGATGCCTAACCCAATCAGCATCGACACTTTATAGCCAATGCGGGGCAAAAACGAAGCGATGAGAAATGAAACTATCGCTATCGGCATATCTTTGAAAAGCTCTAAAGTGCTGGCTTGCAATTCGTCCACACCATAGACTTGCTGCGATTTTAAAATTACAATCCCAACGCTATTCAACAAAATAGCAAATACGAAATAGTTGATAAACAATGAGTGTGTTATGGCTGTTTTTTTATTCACTTGAAATGGTTTTGATTGATTTAAATAAGCGATTTAGATTGCCTAAAATGCATTCAGCTTTAAATATATCTGCATCCAATAAAAATCTTGTCCTAAATTATTACTTTAAAACCATACAAAAAATAGGTTCTTTTTCGTAGCATCTTCAATGTCTTTTTTTTAAAACCTGTCTGTCTGTCGGCAGGCAGGTTTTAATATGTTTTTTGTTTTGTATGGTTTTAAAATTTTCCCTAAGATAGTTTAATTTTAAAATTTGAAGCTAAAAAATACAAAATGCCAAATCCAAAAGTAGAAATTCGTCTTGTCAAAAACGAAAAAGAACAAACTACCATTCAGTTTACTTTGCAAAATCACTTTCCGAAAAGGAAGGCGGCGGATTTCTTATTGAAGCCCAATATTATTCAAATTATTGTAATTTCGGAATATGATGAAGTAATTGGCTGCGCTTTTTTAGAAATTGAAAATGAAATGGCAACCATATATAATAAGGTAGTAGTGAAAGGTTTTGGAAATTTGGGCTACGAAGCACTAATAATTGAAAAAATAAAGCACATTTGTGAAACAAAGGGAATTACTAAAATCGTTGAAGGCTGATTTTATTGATTATGAAAATCCCAAAAATGCAGCATATTTATATTTATAAAATCTTCCCCAACTATTCAGCAAGCTGAATAAGGAATGGGAACACAGATAACACAGCCTTCGGTCGCAGACAATCGCTGATAACATTCCCCCTATTTTGCGTAAGCAAAATTTATTCGTGCTGAATATTTACAATCTTCTTATATTTATTTTCATCAAAAAAATACGCTTCTTAAAACCATAAGATAAACCAAAATATGAAAAAAATAATACTGCTTTTACTTTTTATTACTTTAGGCGCAGTCCAATTTAGCTGGGCGCAAGATGTTATTATTTTTGGAAAAGTAACCGATTTGGAGGGCAATCCGCTGATTGCTGCTTCTGTGCAAGCGGGCAACAAAGGTACTAGCACCGACGAAGAAGGCAACTATTCATTGACTCTGAAGCCTGGATTTTACAACATCGAATACAGTTATATTGGCTATGCGACGCAGTTTCGTGACCTTCAATTGAATGCCAATGATAAATTTGAAATCAATGTAAAACTTGAAGAAGGCGCAGAATTGCTCAAACAAGCCACCGTGACAAGCGGCAAATTCGAAAAGCCACTAGGCGAAGTTACTGTCTCTTTGGAGGTGATTAAGCCGCAACTTTTGGAAAGTACCAACACGATACAAGTAGATGAAGTGTTGGAGAAAATTCCGAGTGTCACCATCATTGACGGGCAACCCAACATCCGAGCAGGTTCGGGATTTTCGTATGGCGCAGGTAGCCGAGTGTTGTTGCTTATCGATGATTTGCCCGCTTTGCAAGGCGATGCAGGTTTTCCCAAATTGGAATTTCGTACCCGTTGAGAATATTGCTCAAATCGAAGTACTCAAAGGCGCATCTTCTGCCCTTTACGGCTCTTCGGCTATGAATGGGATTATCAATATCCGAACCGCCTACCCGACTTCGCAGCCTTACACCAAAATCAGCACCTTTGCTACTTTTTATGATAATCCACGAGATGAACGCATGAAATGGTGGAGCGACACCACGGCTACGCCCCGAAAGATTGGCGTGCAAGTAGCTCATCGTCAGAAATTCGGCAAGCTCGATTTTGTATTTGGCGGTTATTATTTGGATGATGTAGGTTTTAGAAAAGAAGATTTTGAACGCTACGGACGTTTTAATATCAATACCCGTTACCATATAAATGATAATTTAGCAGCAGGAATCAACGTGAATTATCAGCAAGGCGAAAGTGGTAGTTTTTTCCTTTGGCAGAATGATACTACTGGCGCACTGCTTCCTTTAGCCAATACTATTACTCGAAATAAAAATTACAAATTGATTATTGACCCATTTGTTACCTTATATAAAGGCGATTCTAAACATAAATTCAACGGTAGATTTTATGATATTAATAATAATCAATCAAATGACCTCTCTGACCAAAGCATCAAATCGAGACAAATTTATGGCGAATATCAATACCAAAGACAATACAAACCTATCAATCTTGTGATTACTTCTGGGCTAGTTGGTAGTTTTCTCACGGTAGATGCCCAACTTTACGGCGACTCGACTTACACTACTAGCAATTCTGCTTTTTATGTCAATATCGACCAAAAACTATTCGATAAACTCAACCTTTCTTTGGGCGTTCGCTTCGAGCGAAATACGATTTCTAGCCCCAATTTTGATGATGTAGAAAATAAACCCGTCATGCGTTTTGGTGCTAATTATCAAGCTGGCGAATACACTTACCTTAGGGCATCTTACGGGCAAGGCTACCGTTACCCGACCATTGCGGAGAAATATATCAATACTTCTTTGGGTAATATTTCCATTTTTCCAAATGATACTTTGGTATCCGAAACGGGCTGGAGT
Organism: uncultured Saprospiraceae bacterium; assembly: GCA_942492005.1. Classification (GTDB taxonomy): domain Bacteria; phylum Bacteroidota; class Bacteroidia; order Chitinophagales; family Saprospiraceae; genus CAKZLL01. The sequence goes on along the minus strand of CALOED010000154.1, from coordinate 3,452 downwards.
GCCGAAATTGGCGTGAAGCAAGGTTTCAAAATAGGTACTTTCAAGGGCTATGTGGATGCCGCTCTTTTTTGGATGGAATACGACAACATGATGGAATTTACCTTTGGTTTGTTTGGTCCAGGCCCATTTGATTTTGGTTTTGCTTCGCTCAATATTGGCAATACTCGCATTCGAGGTGGCGAAATTTCAATAGCTGGTACAGGCAAACTTTTTGGCTTACCGACTAATATTTTGACGGGTTATACTTACTCTGAACCTAAGTATCGTGATTTTGAAAACGTGGATACGCTTCAAAATTCTATTAGTGAAAATGTTTTAAAATATCGTTTTCGCCATGTTTTAAAGTTTGATTACGAGGTTCAAATCAAAAAAATATCGGTGGGTTTAGCCTTTTTGGGGTATAGTTATATGGAAAATATTGATGCGATTTTTGAACAAGATTTTGCCGTGCCTGGCATTCGTACTTTCCGCCAAAATCACAATCAAGGTACTTTGGTTACTAATTTTAGAATAGCTTATCAGCCTACTAAAAAACTAAAAGTCGCTTTTTTGGTTAATAATCTGACCAATGAAGAATACGCCTTGCGCCCTGCTTTGCTGGATGCGCCTCGCAATTTTTCGGTGCGTTTAGATTATAAATTGTAAAACGAACCAAACGGACTTGCGGTTTGTTCATTTTCATCATTAATATGCAACTAACCTCGTTCGTTCTATATTATTTTTCTTTAAAATATAAACATTAAACCCAAAAAACGTATTTTTGCATCGTATGAAGAATTTTAGAAACTTTTGCATAATTGCGCACATTGACCACGGAAAATCAACACTCGCAGACCGACTGTTGCAACTCACTGGAACTATCTCTGATAGAGACTTACAAGCGCAAACGTTAGACGATATGGATTTGGAGCGAGAGCGAGGCATCACGATTAAGAGTCATGCCATCCAAATGGAATATCAATATAAAGGCGAAACCTATACTCTCAATCTAATAGATACTCCCGGACACGTAGATTTTTCTTATGAGGTATCACGTTCGATAGCTGCCTGCGAAGGTGCGCTTTTGGTAGTAGATGCGACTCAAGGTATTCAGGCGCAGACCATTTCTAACCTTTATTTGGCAATGGAACACGATTTGGAAATCATTCCAATACTGAATAAAATAGATATGCCGAGCGCAATGGTCGAGGAGGTAGAAGACCAAATCAACGACCTTTTGGGATTCGAACCAGAAGATATGCTTCGAGCAAGTGCCAAAACGGGCATGGGTGTTGCTGAAATTTTAGAAGCTATCATTGAGCGTGTGCCAGCTCCTAAAGGCAACCCTGACGAACCGCTTCAAGCACTGATTTTCGATTCTGTATTCAACTCTTATCGAGGCGTAATAGCTTATTTTCGCATCCTTAACGGCACTATTCGCAAGGGCGATAAAATCCGCTTTATTGCTACCGAAAAGGATTATCATGCCGATGAAATTGGCATTTTAAAACTCAGTCAAGTACCCAAACAGGAACTTTCGGCAGGAAATGTTGGCTATATCGTGACGGGCGTTAAGACTTCAAAAGAAATCAAAGTGGGTGACACGATGACCAGCTCCGAAAATCCTACAACTAATATTATTGGAGGATTTGAAGACGTGAAACCAATGGTTTTCGCTGGGGTTTTCCCTCTTTCCAATGATGATTTTGAAGATTTGAGAGATAGTTTAGAAAAGCTACAACTCAATGACGCATCATTAGTATTCGAGCCAGAGACTTCCGTGGCGTTGGGTTTTGGTTTTAGATGTGGTTTCTTAGGAATGTTGCATTTAGAAATCATTCAAGAGCGACTAACAAGAGAATACGACCAAGACGTTATCACGACCGTTCCAAACGTAAATTATTACGCTACACTCAAAAAAGATAAAGAGCGTATTCCGATTCATACGCCTTCGGATATGCCCGACCCGACGAAGTTAGAATTTATCGAAGAACCATATATTAGAGCGCAAATTATCTCAAAACCCGATTATATCGGCGCAATTATGAGCCTTTGCATGGACAAGCGAGGTATATTGACCAATCAAGTATATCTTACAGAAACCCGTGTCGAACTCACTTTTGAGATGCCATTGGCAGAAATCGTATTTGATTTTTATGATAAATTAAAATCCATTTCTCGTGGCTATGCTTCTTTTGATTATACGATTATTGATTACCGTCAGTCGGATTTGGTGCGTTTAGATATTAAATTGAATGGCGAAAACGTAGATGCACTTTCGGCATTGATACACCGAGATAAGGCAGAAGCATTTGGTCGTAGATTGTGTAAAAAACTAAAGGAATTGCTCAATCGCCAGCAATTTGTAATTGCTATTCAAGCGGCTATTGGCGCAAAAATCATCGCTCGTGAAACCTTGTCAGCATTGCGAAAAGACGTTACAGCCAAGTGTTATGGTGGCGATATTACTCGTAAACGAAAATTGTTAGAAAAGCAAAAAGCGGGTAAAAAACGAATGCGTCAAGTCGGAAATGTAGAAGTGCCTCAACAAGCGTTTTTAGCTGTTCTGAAATTGGATGATTAAAAGGGGATTGTTGAGATTGTTGGATTGTTGGATTGTTGAGATTGTTGGATTGTTGGATTGTTCAAAAAAGTATGACATATACAGATTAATAAAAATATAAAATAATGATGCTCAATATTTTATATTTTTATTAATTTGTGTTAGACACCGTTTAGTAAACATTCCCCTAGGTTTCTGTTGGAGAGCAATGAAAAACCTACTCCAACATTCCAATGAGCGTTTTAAAATCATCAAAAGGCGCATTTTTACTTTTCATTTCCAAAAGTTTCATCAATTCATCTGCCGTCATGGCTTCTTCCAAATCAAGGAGCGTTTGTTCCGTTCGGATTTCAATTTGTCCATCGTTGAGCTGCTCCATTCTCCATTGGTAAGTATCGGTCATTTTTGTCCAGATGGTGCGATTGATTTCGATGTGGTCAGCTTGTGGCGCAACGGCTTCGGCTTCCTTAAACGCCAAATTGTTGCGAGCTATCATTTTTCCTTGTTCCATTATAAAATAAGCAGTATGCGCCCATTCTTCGCTTTTGGTGAGCAATTTGGAATACAAAACCAGTTGCAAATCCTCTTGATTGCGAATTAGAGAATATCTACGGCTCGCACCTCGCCATTTCAAATCTATAACGGCGAGTTCGCCTTGCGCATTTTCAAGCACCAAATCTGCAATTCCTTTTATTTCAATATCCAAAAAAGTACCTTCCAGTTTTTGCTCGGTAGCTTTGATTTGCCAGCCATTTGCACGTATTATTTCCAAGAGGTTGCAAGCCGCAAACTTTAGTTTATTCACAAAAGCCACTCGGTCAGGTTCACGCCCATACATCAACAAAACTGCGCCTTCTCGCTCCATTAAGTTGTTGGCAGTTCCTTCAATCCAGTTCATGATTTGGGACTT
>CALOED010000153.1:0-1433 GCA_942492005.1 uncultured Saprospiraceae bacterium | reverse complement strand
TCCAGGCTACTCCACATGTTCTACGCTTACTGCTTTTATTCCATATACATAAGTGCCTTAACTTAAAACAATGTTTCCCAATATCAGAATCTTGGCCGGGTAAATAGGTTATTATCTTTTCATCCTCAAAAACTGCATATGACTTACCATTGAATTCAAATTCTTCCTTAAATTTTTTGTCATCAATTGCTGCCATTTCTTTAGCATCGACATTTTTTTGCCAGGTTACAAAGGGGATGCCATCTAAAACAAGTCTTGAGAAAAAGCCAGCGTCGTAGCCTTCTCTGTCAAAGACCATAATCGGACAAGCCGGCAGATCACGGCGCCACTTTTCCCATAAAGAGATGATATACGCTTTCATATCCCCCTTTCCTTCCTGTATTTCAAAATCTATGATGCGTCCTCTGCTATCACAAGTTACCATGTTCGTGCGACCAGGAACAGCTATACCCCTTTGTGTGTTATAGCTATAATGGAAGGGCTCTTTGCCCGTATAAGGTAATAGATGACCATCCGTGAACCATAGATACAACCCAACAAGACCAACCTTAAATAGCTTTCCGGCTTCACGCGAACGAACGACAACAATAGAAAGGCATTTCCTGAGCGGTCATTAACAAAAATATCATAAAAATTTTGTAAGAACAACCAAAGTATCCCATTACTAATTGCAACCACTTCCATTTAGTGATTAATGCAATAAGATAGACAAATACGCCTGCATAACGGGTGGCTTCCCATTCATGCTCTTCAAAAAAAGGTTGTTCCTCAGCCTCTACTGCCAGCGCATCAGTATTATAGCCAAAATTGAAAGGCAGCTGGCGATACTGGTTTTCACACTGATCTTTTTCTTTTCGCCGAATAGCAGCTAATTGTTTAGCCCGGTTGCCCGCAATTCGCCTGTTATTTTTAGAGTGTATTTTTCGCTGTCGCTGTTTGCTTTTGCTATTCGCAGGTGAGTATCCTTGAACAAAGCCTTCAAGACCAAACTGCTTCATAATGCCCTGATAATTATCGATGCTCTGACGACTGATGTTTAGAGCCTTAGCCAAACGTGATTTTTGAGCACCAAGCTCAAGAGCCTCGACGATAAATATTTTTTTTCTTATTTTGTCGGATAAGTTGACCTTTTTTACCATTACGCCCTGCACAAAAAGTAAAGCACTTTGGGGATAACGTTCTCTAAGCTCTAAAATTAACCCATGACCGATTGCAAATTTATTCTTCTCCTTATTATTTTCAGTATCAAGAAATAAAGAATATTGTATCATCCATGATATTAAAATCTCCTTAAAATTGTGTATAAAGGATACATATCATGAAAAAAGCTAAAATTTGGACATAGTTTGTAATATTTACCTTAATATCAATAGGTTAAAAAACTATTTTGTCAGATTAAATTTTTTTCGCCAAAATTACAAATGTCCAACTTT
>CALOED010000152.1:0-18854 GCA_942492005.1 uncultured Saprospiraceae bacterium | reverse complement strand
ATTTCGTCGGTCCATCTTTCCCAGCGGTTGGTATTGTCATGGATGGTCCCATCACTGTCGATATACTTCAGTTCACCCACGTGGAGATACATACTGGCGGGGGGACTTTGGTTACAATGTCACTGTTGTTGACAAAACGATAGGCATTGACATTAAAATCTTCTTTGAAATTTTGGTCTCCAACACGGGGAGATCCGTATGTGTACAGCCCTGTACATTGCCGTAGCGGTCGGCGGCAAGGGTTGCCAGGGCGGCACCCAGACTGTGACCGGTCATCCATATTTTACGATTGTTTTTTTGAAGGTATGAAATATGCTCTTCAAGGTCATCCCAGATTTCATCCAGCGCACCCTTAAACCCCCTGTGAACCTTTCCTCCCTGCTCCCACGGTTCCGGCGCAAAGTTGAAATTAGCCATCCAGTCTGCGAATATGTGGCCGACGTTCGAGTCGCCGTCTCTGAGTTTTGCTTCGGATCCTCTGAAGGCCACGACTGCATATTTTTCGTTGCTGACTAGATAGCATTGGGTCGCTTTGCCGTCGAAATACTCAACTTCCTGAAATCCTGCCATTTGCTTGAATTTTTCTGTGGCAAGACAAATGGCCTTCGATATGGGTAATCTCCCTGACCGTTTCCATTATTTTCGAACCGACCTCCGATCCCGGCGAGGGCAGTTCTGATTCACGATATTTAGCCGTAACCCGGACTTTGCCATCGGCAAACCGGGTAATGGATACTTCTTTAGCATTGTTGTTCACGCCGTGCAAGGCTGCCAATGCCAACCATTTTACTGCGGCTTCATCTTTATCTGCGTCGTTTTTGACGACAGACATTTCTTTGAGCGGGTCGTTGGTGGCGTAACAATCGCAGAGTTCCTGAACCTTTAAGTGCACATTGCGTTTTTCTTTCATATTGTGGCCTCCTTTCATGAAGGCTATGTTAAGGCGAGCCAACTATAAAGCGGCTTGCATAATTTATGGAGAGTTTCATTAAAACGGTGGACAGAGAAAGCACATGTTGATTGGGTCGAATACTGGCATAGTCGAAGATTGTTCCTGGGCTTTATGGTGACACCCTGTTATAACTAAAAATGCTCATATCCTTTCAACCTATCGGGTTCGTTCAACCAATCAAACGTCCTTTCAAAAACTTCCCGGCCACTGGCTATGGGGATGGTAAACGAAACCGATGCCAAAGGCTCGCGAAATTAAAAGGTATAATTGCATGAAAAGATTAATTAACAATTCATACTTCTGTTCTAATATCGTCTGTCCCCACTGGGCGATTTGACTTTCTTCGCTAAGTCGAAAATCGACCGCTTCGTAAAGCCTGCGCGCATCTTCCAATCCTTTGAATGTCCACAGATACACTTTGGGAAAACCTTTTTGCCTGCAAAACGCTATGGCTTGCATAATCAGGTTTTTGCCGATGCCGCTGCCCTGATAGCGCGGAACGACGATAAACCACCGCAGACGCGCCCCCTCGCTTAGCGCGTCGCCACCGTCAATTGCAATCGCTCCGGCGAATTCTCCTTTTTTTACGGCAACCCACAGACCGTCGCGATTCCCGTCAAATCGGCGGACAAATTCCGAAAGTTCCCCGCCCACCTGGGTTTCAAACGTCACGTCAAAGCCCCAATTTTCATGGTAATAAACCGCGTGGAGTTCCGTAATTTTTCCGACCACCCCGGGATAGTAGCCCTTGATTTCGATGTCTTGCAAATCATTCATCCCTAGATTTGGGATCCTTTTCGTTTTAGATTAGAGCCGCGATTTGGTATTCTGCCATTTTAAAAGAAGGCTTTGGCAGATAAATCGCATAGAGCGAAGCGAATAATACACGCGTGCATTCAGCGAATCCGAATAATGGATAGGCCCTCGATTCAAAAATCCCACTTGGTCTATCCCACCATAGACTTTACTGATTCCCATCGAATCTCATAATCCGAAAGTTTTACAATATTCTAACCTTTAACCTCATGTGATTCGCTGTTGCAATCTCATGTTGTTCCCATCTGTCTTTCACATACGTCCCAGTGTCTACCTTCTTGATCTTCGAACATCTATGCGTTCTATGCTCCCTGCCATTGTTCCATCACCATGCCACCTTCCGCTTATTTTCACCCTCTCAGTCCATCTACTCACCTTCCGCACCTTCGGTCCCCATGCTATGCTCTCTGCGCTCTGCCCCCACCTCTTCACCTTCTCACCTTCCCACCTTCTCTCACCTTCCCACCTAACGTCCCCCTTCGGCCCCGGAATCTTGCGGCGCTTGAGCGTGTCCAGCCACTGGGCGGCGCCGACCAGGCTGATCAATGCATCATCGACAGCGCCCAGCACCGGTATGCTGTCGGGGAATAAATCTATGGGCGAAAGCAGCCAGATTATTGCGATACCGGTGATGATTATTTTGCGAATCCAAACTGAAATTTCATCGAACAGTGATTCCACGGTTAACAAATCCGCATAGGGGATCAGGAAAAACCCCCGCTCGTCACCGTAAAGCTCCAATATCCGGTGCTCTCGCACCAGGCGCTGGGAAATTGCCTGGGCAATTGCCCGCAGCGAGAGGGCATCCAGCTGCTGCTGTTTGCCGTATTCGCGCTGAACCACTGCCAGAACGGCATCTTCAGTGATAAATCCATCCTCCACCGTGCGTTTGGCGATTCTCAGGCTGCATTTATACTCAAGCCGATCATCAACGGCGTGCAGTCGGCGCAGTATATTCTGCTGGCCGATAATATCCCCGTATTTGTTAAATTGCAGGATTACACCGACCAGCAACGCAATAAATCCCAGTCCGAAGGCCGGAGATGGTCGCGGATCGTGGGAGAGGGTTTGCAGGGTGGGGATCAGAAAGGCGATTACCACCAGCGCGAAACGGCGGTTGGCCTTTTTCTGGGTGAAGGCGATCGAGGTAAAAAAGATGAGAAGCAATATTCCCGGACTGCGAAACACATCCTGAATCCAGAGCGGCAGAATACTTCCCAGGCCGGAGGCGTCGGTTAGACTGCCCACATAGTCTTTGAGTTTTCCCAACAGGCCATAGGATGCTTCCGGGGCAGTGGGCAAGCCTGCAATTCTGCCGATGAGCAAAGCGACCGGAACAACCAGCAGGCAATGCAAAACCAGGTTGATGCCGGCCGGACGCCCCAGCAGGTAAATTTCCCAGCAGAACCCGGCCACCAGAAGGATTGCCAGGATACCGACAAAAATTCCCTGGTTATAGGTGAAATATTTATCGCCATACCAGGGATCCTGTCCCATCAGCGCCATGGCAGCGACATACAGCAAGGCAACCGCAATCCATTTGGGATCACCAATGCCGACGACCCCGGAAGGGCGCCGATCTTTGGCCGCTTTTTTGTTGCCGACTGGCGGTGTTTCGGCTGCAGGAATATTCATTGTTTTTCGGCTTTTCTGAGCGCTGCGTTGAGTGCAGTAAGCTTTTTTTGAAGATCTTTTCTTTTCCGGAGCTGGTTTTGAATGATCTGCCGACCTTCAAACCAGTTCCAGCGATCGAGAATGTGGGTATAAATGACGGACATGAGCGCCTGGGCCTCTTGCATGTCTGCAAGTTCTTCACTTTCACAGATATCCAATGCTTTATCCCGGTAGACGACATCCGGGTGATCGTCTTCTTCGTAACCGCCGAGCTTCCATATCAGAACGAATGATTTGGCCTGCTCCAGACGCAATTTTTGATAAAGATCGTTGATTACCTGCAATTTTTCTTGGCTGACGTCCGGGTGTTTTTTCTGTGCGAACAGCGTGCTGCAGGTCCGATCAAGCTGGCGGGCGACGATTTCGGCTTCCTGTCGATAGGCGGTTTTGGTTTGCGGGGTGTAGCTGTGATTGCGATCGGCGGCCTTGAGAAAGGCCCGGGCAAAATAATAATTGGCGAATGGATCTTCCGGATGATCATCTATATAGGCCCGGGTTGACATTTTCAATACATGGACGCGGTCGGCATCGATTAGCAATTCCCAGTAGCGGTAATATAATTTCTGCCAGCTTTCCCGGTCCTGCCGGGGCACTTTTTCGAGCTCTGATTCCGCCAACTGGATCGCTTCACTGAGTTTGCCTTCCTGGAAGTAAAGGCGGTCGATTTCAACCAGCGCTTTCAGCCAGGGTTTATTGCGGATATCCGATGCCTTCAGCGACGCTTCAAGAAAGGGACCGCCGATGCTCATGGACCCTAAATCCTGCGGCGCCGGCTTGAAAAAACGATTCAGCGGGAAAAAGAAGATGACCAGGACAGCGGCAACCATGATTAAGATCAGCAGGCGAATTTTGTCTGCAATGGTGGCACCGGGAGGAGCCAGGGCCAGATCAATGGCCATGGGATCATAGCCTTCTTCCCGGGCAATGGAGGATATTTTATCTTGGGCTTCGATGGATTCCGTTTTGGGTATAATACCGATGGACGCCCTGACATCAGTCTCTTGCCGGAGTTGAGCATCAGAGGGAGAACGTCTTTGCAGGCAGATGGGGTTTGTCTTGATTTGAGTTCATTGCGAAATTCTACGGTCTGTTTAGATAAAAGGATAGGAAAGATTTGTCCAAATAGTCAAATCTTTTATAATATCGAGGGTTGAAGGTGGATTCATGCAGCCAGATAGCATTGAGTTTGAGAGGACGCAACACAACGTATGAGGTGGAGGGAGAGAAGCAACAAAACCCAATAGGGGGTTCATTTCGGGTCAGATTGTGGATTTCGCCTGAAAGACGGTATTAAATCTATTTAAAACCTTAAAGTTACTTGATATTTTTCGATGATAAGTGTAAGTTTGATTGACAGTTTATGCCTGCACAACATATAAACCCCTATGCCGAAACGTTAGGGCAAATTCCATTCACACCACTTTGGTTCCTTGTCAGGAGAAAGCCGATGGCAACGTCCAATCAAGATATTTTGCTGACCGACGAAGATTTTAATCTGCTTTACGAAGTTTCTAAATCCATCCATTCCATTCAAGATCTGACAAAGTTGCTCCAGAATATTTTGCTCAAAATAAAGGAAGTATTCGCGATAGAAGGGGCATCCATTGTGCTACATGATGCCGGAAACAAAGAGTTTCATTTTATTCGGACGGTTGAGGAATAGTGCGGTGACGCAAATAACAAAATGGACCAGATGCGATTTCCGGATGATTATGGCGTGGCAGGATGGGTGTTGCGTGAAAACCGTTCGGTGCTTATTCCGGACGTTTCCCGCGATGAAAGATTTTCCGATAAACTCGGCATCCAGCATGATTTTATCACCCGCTCCATGATTTGCGTTCCATTAAAAACACGTAAAGAGTCAATTGGGGTGTTGTACACCTTAAATAAGCGGAAAGGAGAATTTACCCCGAAAGAGGTGCGATTACCGGAAATCCTATCCGGTACCACTGCCATCGCCATAGACAATGCCAAACTCTATGGCGAAATAAGGCAGTATGCCACTTCCCTGGAAAAAGAAAATGTCAGGCTCAAATTCGAGGTGCAAAACCGGTTTAACCTGCAGGGAATCATCGGGTCAAGCAGTCCGATGCGAAGCGTCTTTGAGCTCCTGAATAAGGTCATCGGAACACCGACTTCCGTGTTGATTCAGGGGGAAACCGGAACCGGCAAAGAACTTCTCGCCAAAGTTAACCATTACAACAGTGCCTTGAAGGAAATACCTTTTATTGCCGAAAACTGCGGTGCGTTATCTGAGAATCTTTTGGAGAGCGAGCTTTTTGGCCATGTCAGGGGGGCGTTTACCGGGGCGATCGCAGATAAGAAGGGGCTGTTCGAGCTGGCCGACGGTGGGACGGTCTTTCTGGATGAAATCGCTGATATGCCCCATGCCATGCAGACCAAACTGCTGCGGGTTCTGCAGGAAGGGCAGGTAAGACCGGTGGGCGGCAGTCATTACCGACAAGTGAATTTTAGACTCATTACTTCCTCCAACCGTGAGTTGCTGGAGGAAGTAAAAAAAGGAAATTTCCGGGACGATCTGTATTATCGTGTTCAGGTGTTTCCGATTAAGCTCCCGGCCCTGAGGGAAAGAAAAGAAGACATACCTTTTTTTTAGCCATGCATTTTCTTGAAAAATATGCAGAGAGGTTAAACCAGCCGGTTGCCCGATTGACGCCATGGACGCTGGATCTTTTGGCGCAATTCGATTGGCCGGGCAATGTCAGGGAGTTGGAAAATGAGATTGAACGCGCTTTAACTCTGGCCGGGGGAGATCGCGAGATTCAGGCCGGATATCTTTCGGAGAAAATTACCGGTTCAGTCGGGCAGGACGCCATCAATCCGGTCAACGGTATGACGCTGCCTGAGGCCACCGAGCGAATGGAGCGGCAAATGGTCACCCGGGCGTTGCGGGATACAAACGGGAACCGTTCCAAAGCGGCGCGTCTATTGGGCTTGACACGCCAGGGACTATTAAACAAAATCGCCCGGTATAAAATTGAAATCTAATCTAAACTATTATTATATTTATCCGATATAACAATAGGATTATCAAATTTCAATTTCACTTAAATTATGGTGCGAAATGATTCTAGAATGTTCAAAATGCGAAAAAAAATTCAAAATTCCGGAAGATCGACTGCCAAAAGGCAAAATCGTCGCCTTTCCCTGCAGAATATTATACAACAGCCATGGATGGCAAATGGTTAGAAAAAATAAGGCGTGTAGCCATACGCCTTCGGGTAGGATAATGCACCCCAAAAATACTAGGAAAATACTTATTTCTACTACTATGAAACGAGCTATTAAATACTTTTTTTGTCTATTTAACAAAATGACATAGCTATAAAGCAATATTGAAAACACAGAAGTGCTTCCTAAAATATTAGCTCCTGTACTAAAAAATAGTACCGCAAAAGGAAACGCAGACAGTGACGAAAATAAGCCAATGACATTGACAATTTGAATCCGTCGTCGTTCATTAGCTTCTATTCTTTCCTCTATTCCTGCATTAATTAGTTTCAGCGCATTTTGACGAAATTTATTCATCCGAGTAGTAGTTTGAGCATAGTTTATAGCTTGACTAAAGCCATGATTTAAACGTTTTCATATCTTCTTCGCTTTGAAAGAGTGTATTAGGAATGTATATAAAATCGTTTTTGGTATAGAAAAGCAAATAGTAATCCTTCTTTTTTACCACGGTTCTAATATCCGAAAATTTTACAAATTTCTTATTTTTTTCTTTTATCAAAAAAATGCCCGCTTTATCTATTTCATAAGATACAGGTGAGTATTTTTCTTTTTTGCCCGTAAAATAAAACTTACGCCAATTGACATAAAAAATCAAAGTCAAAATAATAATCAAGGCCACCAAAGGCATAGTATCGAGCCTTCCCGAACGGATGCCGAATGCGTTGATGATGATTAAGGCTAAAAAAATTAAGCCAACCCACCAGCGTCTTTTTAGATAATAATTGATAAAAACTGTAAATAATTTACGTGCCGAAGGCTTTAAAGTTTTGGTTTTGATACTCATCGTTTTAAATTTGTGCTTTTGCAAATTAAAGGAAACTTTCTTGAAGTTTGGGTTAGTTATCCTTTTTACAATCACCAAAAGGAATTTAACAATAATAAAAAAATGACAGCAGAACAATTAAAAACCTTAAAATCCCGACTAGACGTGCTTAGGGACTATCTTTGACATTGATAAACGAAAAGGAAAAATTAAAGAACGAGAGCAAACATCGCTTCTACCCAACTTTTGGTCGAACCCAACGGAGGCAGAAAAAATCTTAAAAGCCATCAAATCGGATAAATATTGGGTGGATTTATACGAAGAAGCAGAGAGAATCATGGAGGATGCGGAAGTGCTTTTGGAGTTTTTGAAAGAAGGCGAAAGTACGGATGCGGAAGTAAATGCCCAATACCAAAAAGCAGAAGAAACTATTTCCGAACTCGAATTGAAATCAACGCTTGACCATGAAGAAGACGAACTCCCTTGCGTGCTTGAAATCAATAGTGGCGCAGGCGGCACAGAAAGTTGCGACTGGGTAGCGATGCTTTTCAGAATGTATAAAATGTGGGCAGAAAAATCGGGTTACACGGTCAAGGAATTGAATATTCAACCCGATAGCGTGGCAGGATATAGAAATATAGCCATCGAAATTTCGGGCGACTTCGCTTATGGTTATCTCAAGGGCGAAAGTGGCGTGCATCGTTTGGTGCGCATCAGTCCTTTCAATGCTCAAGGCAAACGGCAGACTACCTTTGCTTCCGTTTTTGTGTATCCGCTCGTGGACGATACCATCGAAATAGAACTTAACCTTGCCGACATCACTATGGAAACCTTCCGAGCAAGTGGCGCAGGTGGTCAGCACGTCAATAAGACGGACTCTGCCGTTCGACTAAGACACGCCCCCTCTGGTCTGGCAGTAGAATGTCAGGAAGAACGCTCGCAGGTGCTTAACCGTGAAAAAGCGATGCAAATGCTCAAATCTCGATTGTATGAGATAGAAGTGCAAAAACGAAATGAGGAAAGAGACAAGCAAGAAGCCTCGAAACAAAAAGTAGAATGGGGTTCGCAAATCCGCAATTACGTTTTGCATCCTTACAAAATGGTCAAAGACGTTCGCTCTAGCCACGAAACGTCGCAAGCGCAAAAGGTGCTGGATGGAGATTTGACGGATTTTTTTAAAGGCGTTTTTGCTGGTTTCTAAATCGTAATAGTATTGACAGTGGAAGTTTCTTAATTTATCAATTTAACAAAAATGAAAAATCTACCTGAAAAATCAGTAGCCAGTTTCACCAAAGGATATTGGTTCGTCCATAAAGGCGATAATGTGATTATCAAAGTTTGGCTCTCGGCAATGACTGGAAAAGAAAAGGTCTATTTGAATGATGATTTGGTTTCGGAAAAACGCAATATCATAAGTATAAATACGGTTCATCATTTTCAATATAATCAAAGGGATTATGAAATAGATGTATTCTGTATCCATCTGGAGAAGGCTGAATTTTCGTGTTCTTTTTATATCGACGGTCAGTTGCAGCAATCTTATCGGACTCGCTTGCAGGCTGATTACAGCTCTTTTAAGGTAGAAATTAATGAAAAAACGACTCCTACTCTTGAGCGAACTTTCCAAAGAATCAAGAAACGAGGATTGGAGGAATTGAATGAATTTCAGTTGCAAGATGCGGTTAGAGAGTTTAAAAAAGCACTAACTATCAAGGAAGATGATGGAGAAATACATTTCTATATCGCTTGTGCTTTGTCTATTCTCGAAGAAAAAGAACAAGGCTATATTCATCTGAAACGTGCGCTCCAACTTGGCTTGAAAGGGAAAGATAGACTCTTTAGTGAGGATAAGTTGGCTTATTTAAGGATACAGCCCGAATTTGAGGAATTTCAAATGAAGTATTTGAAAAGTGGAGAAAAGGAATAATTAACAAAATATCATTGTTTGGCGAAAATTGTCAAACAATGATATTTTGTTAATCCAATGATGCTTACCTCGTTGCGTCAAAAACTATCGAATGTTATCCATTTCTTTTTTAGCCTTTTCTATGGCTTTCTTTTCGTCTTCTATGGCTTTTAACTTTTCGGCTTGTTTAGCTTTTGCGTCTTTGACCTCTTGCTCTAGTTTAGCGATTTTATCCTTTAAGTCTTCAATAGACTTCCGAATACCATCTTCGTCTTTTTCGAGCTTTTTCATATCATTTTCCAAATCCTTGAGTTGATCTTGTCTCTCTTCAATACGTTGTTTGGCTTGTTCTTTTTTGATTTTTACTGCAAAATCATAAAGTATCTGCTTCCCAACTTTAGCGGATTCGGGGTGCATTGTAGTACTCAAAAACGCACCACCTAAATCATAACAAACCATGATTTTAGTGCCGCCACGTGTAGGCGCAATAATAGTGTATATATCAACCGTGTTGCTGCTCATCATTTTGATTTTTGCATTGTCGGTGAAATATTCTTTGGTCTTCTTATTGTATTTCGTCTTCTTTCCCTTGTATTCTTTAAGATGTTTTATCCAATCTTTCTCCAAATCTTTAGGCGTAGTGTTAGGCAAATCAATGGTAAATCCATGATTTAGCCCTTTACTCATCGAAATCGTATCGTCGGATACTATAATTTGAGCTATACTAAAGCTCCATGTCATAAATACGGCAATTATTAGAACTGAAAATCTTTTCATTTTTAGTAATTTTTTTAGTTTAATCTATTTAAATGATGATTATGAGATAATGTTTTTTTAGACTTATATTTTTTATCATGTCACATTTTTAATAAAAATGTCTTATATTTACAGTATTCAGCAAGGACAAAATTAAAGACTAAGTTGAATTTGTTACACTTGTTTTTTATTTTTTTTGGTTGCATTATTCAAAACGCTATTGATTTACAGACACTTACACTTCGTCTCTAAATCATAACCATCAAAAATGTTACATTACTTAATAATATACACTTTTTTATCCGTGTCACAAATTTAATTCTACAGGCTTTACATTTTTATCAAAAAATCCTAGTCAGCGCACATCAAATTATAATTATCAGCTATTTAAATCAAACTTTAAAAAAAAAAATCATAAAAAAAATGAGTCATCAACCAGTCATTATTTCTGACAGTGTTCTAGTAGATTTAATTGTAAATGAAGGTAGAACAGAATTAAAGGATGTCATTTACAAACGTTATTACCAAAAAGTCTATTATCGTTGTTTGAGTATCGTGCATGATACCGAAATGGCAAAAGACCTTTCTCAAGATGTACTTCTGAAAATTTTCTCCAACTTATCTCAATTCAAAGGCAAATCTACTTTTAATATGTGGGTACGTGCCATTACGTTCAATTATTGTATTGACTATTTGAGGAAGCGCAAACGGATGTATTTTGAGGAATACCAAGAAGAAAAACTCGAAAACGTCATGGTAGAAGACAATGCAATTGCCAAAAAGATATTATTAGAAGAAAGGTCAGAACTACTCATTACACTTATCGACGACTTGAAAGTGAAAGACCAAATAGTTATCAAAATGAGATACTACGAAGGTCGTTCTATCAAAGAAATCAGTGATGCTATCGGTTCGGGTGTAAGTGCTACTAAGATGCGCCTAAAACGTGCGAAAGAGCGATTGATAGAGAAAGCAAATCAATTGCAACTCGTAACAGCAGCCTAATCATTGTCATTATGAAAGCCCTTAGCTAGTCACATAGCACGCTGAAATTTAATAAAAAATCAGAGACTTCCCGCTCTTGAATTCAATAAAATAAAATAAAAAATCGCCATCCTCTAGCGATTAGACTACTTAACGCTATTAGAAAACTTAGTTTGCCGAAATAGTTTTTGGCTATTCGATATATTTATAAAAGTAACATCTCAATTTCCTTATTTACTCGTCACTTAGGCTTTGACTAAAATGATAAAACGTCGTTGGTTGAAGGGTAATACCTGAATGCGTTTCGTACAAAGTTTTATACTTTTTGGAAATGTCTTCTGGCTGTTCTTTGCCATTGAAGTACATTTTTTTGTACGCAATAATCACGTCAAAGACTTCTGTATCTTCCGTTATGAAGCCGTCATTAATCAATTCCGCCGTTATTTTATCATTTATAGATTTGGCTACGGGCTTTTTAAGCGGTTCGTTTTGGGTTTTGCCACCTTCGAGCGAGGCATTTTAGCATAATCGGATATAAAGTCCGTTAGCCTTTGATGCTTACTGATTTGGTCGGCAGGTATTTCTACGTCATTGATTTTCAGCTCAACAATGCCTTCGGGTGTCGTCACCATTTTGACATTTAGCACGCTATCTGCCTGAACGCCACTGATCAAAATAGTCGTTTTATTTTTCTCAGGCTTCGTGTGTTCGGACTTATGCTGCTGAAAAGTATGCACGTCCATCACAGCAGTTGTATCTTGTGCTGCAACAGTATTCAAAAATAAGCATAAACTAAAAAGAGAAAGTATTGTTGATTTCATTTGATTAAGGATTAGCTACAAAAATGATGATTGATAAAGACTTCTGCAAATGTCTATATTTTTAAAGATTTAAGGCATATTATTTTAGTTAAAATAAAGCGAAATTGTACAAAAAATACGTTATACCTACATTATTCAAATAACAGCAATATGAAAAGTAAAATACACTTCTTTGCTATATTTTTTTCAATTGTCACATTATTACTTGCTATTCCATGTTTCATTATGGCAAAGAATGGATGGAATAACTTTTTACAAAATCCTGCAAATATCTTTTTTGTCTTGATTTCATTTTTTGGACTATTGGGCATTACGTTTATGTTTTTTGGTATCAAAAACCTAAAGCAAGTTAGCATTTCGGAAAATTTACTGTCAGAAAAATGGCTAGGCATACTGAATTTGAAAAAAATTGAACTCACGGAAGAAGCCTTTTTTATGACTAAAAGCTATCATTACGGCTTTTTTAGAATACAAAAAACGATAGTAGAAGATGCAAAAGGCAATCAAGTGAAATTCAATAATTGGGATTTTAGAAATTATAAACAACTGACCGAAAACATCAATAAAAAGCTAATTGAGAAAAAAATACAGCCTAAAACGGCATTAATCGATAAGGTATTTATGTGGCTATTTTCGCTGCTCACCATTTGGATGATAGTATCTTCTAGTTTGGGTATAATCTTTTAGAATGTCATGTTTTAAGGTTTTTTAGAGAACGTAGATGCTGGAAATTCTATAAATTGTAAGGTACTATTCGACAGTGCTACTTATTTATTAATTTTTCATTAAAACTAAAAATATGAAACTTTTAACTATTGCTACTTGTCTGTTGAGTTTGGTGTTTTTGAGTTTTTCTAATGCGCCTACTAACACCGAATGGGAACGACAATACAATAAAAATGGTTTAGAAATTTATACTCGAACGGCTTCCGACGGTATTAAAGAGTTTAAGGTAATTACTTTGTTGGATGCAAAAATGAATACCATCGTATCTGTATTGGCAGATTATGAAAATCACCCAAACTGGATGGACGGCATCAAAAAATGCGAATTGGTGCAGCAAGTCAATACAAAAAACAGATATTTGTATTATCTCATTCCTATGCCGTGGCCGCTCAGCAATAGAGATATTGTATCGAATAGCTACTTCACAAAAGAAGGCAAAACCGTAAAACTGAATGTGAAAGCTGCGCCAAATAAAAAAGCAGAAACCCAATGCACTAGAATTAAAAAAGCGGGCGGATATTGGCGTTTTGTGCCTCAAAAAAGCGGAAAAATAAAGCTGACTTACCAATATAAAGCCGACCCCGTAGGCATTCCAAGTGGAATTGTAGGAATGTTTTTGGTGGATGGCCCTCGAAAAACAGTCACGAATTTTAAAAAAGAATTACTCAAATCGAAGTATCAAAATGCTAAAGTAGATTGGTTGGATTTGAATGAATGAGAAAATGAGTAAATGACGATTCACTCAAAAGGCAAGGATGTAAAGCTAAATAGATGCTTTACGCCTTGCCTTTTTTAGTAAAATTTATGCACTTTCTGCGAATGCTTTAAAATGCTCCATGTATTTATAGGACTGCTTCTTGAATGAGCCAGGCATGAGCCAGCCCATGATTTTCATCGGAAAATTACTGAACTGAAATTCATTATCAGACACCCAACGTGTCGTGTTGTTATCAACGGCTTCAAACCGATTACTCATAATATTGAGTGTGCCGTTGGCTTCGTAAGTGCCATTCATTCGATGCGGCAATTCATTCAATGTAATGGTTTCAATCATTTCTAATTCTCGTTTGCCCATTTTGTAGCGAAGTTTAGATTTTGAGCCAGGCTGACCAGGTTCGCCACTTAAATGCTCAAAACTCAATAGCCCCGGTTGCCATTTGGCTAAATTCTCGCCATTATCAAAGAGTTCTATTACTCTTTCAAGCGGAAGGTTGATTTCAATTTGATTCGAATATTTCATATATACTCATTTTAGTTGTCAGTGATAATTTTATTTAAAAATACGCAAATATTTTACAGAATGCAATTATTTTGATTAAAAAATAATCACATTATAGAAGAAAATTAAAAAAACGGTAAACCTAAAATTTCAAGAAGTGAGAAATAATAATTTTCAGTTTTGAAAGTCAAGGGTTTTACGCTAATTTTATGTTTTGTTAGGAAAGGAAATTTCAGAGCATTTGAAAAACAGTGGCCGTTCGGCTAAATAGTACGAGCTAGTAGAAAATTATAGAGTAAGTTTAATGAACATACATCAGAAGATAGAACAAGCGAAAGCGGAGAATGCGACGAGTTTAGACTTGTCAGGGTTGGCATTGCATACACTTCCTGCAAGTATTGGAGAGCTAAAGAATTTGAAAGTGCTTAATCTTTCTAAAAATAACCTACAAAGCCTTCCTCCTACTATTGGGAATTTAAAAAATTTGGAAATACTCAACTTGTGGAACAATAGCCTCAATGAGTTGCCTCGTGAGTTTGCAGAGTTGAAAGAGTTGGAGCAGTTGGACTTGGAAGACAATCACTTGACGGAAATTCCAGCAGCTATTTTTAGGCTCAAAAAACTAAGAATATTAGACCTCGAACACAATATTATTTCCGATATTCGTGACCAAATCAAATCTCTTCAAGGGCTAGAAGAACTTGACCTTTCTAGAAATAAACTCTATCAATTGAATGCCGTCATTGGTGAATTAAAAAACTTAACCTCCCTTAACCTAAAAGGTAATTTACTCTCCGAATTGCCTCATTCGATATGTAATTTATCAAAACTTCGGACACTTTCGGTGGAAAGTAATGCCCTAAAAGAAGAGTTGAGTAGTGCTGCCGAAGATGGAATAGAAGCGGTAACGGCTTATTTTTAGAAAAAAAGAAATAGTGGATTTAATCCGTTCGGCAAAAGAGAGTAACCTTATCAAACTCGACCTTTCGGGTAGAGGAATTTCTGAAATTCCGAAGGAAATTTATGAACTCAACCAAATAAAAATCCTTAGCCTTGACCGCAACGACATCTGGGAAATTCCCGACGATATTAAGAAACTAACTTCTTTGGAGGTGTTAGACCTTTCGCACAATCAACTGGTCATTATTCCGAAAGTATTGGATGAATTGCCCAATTTGAAATTTATAGAAACGGTAGGCAATCCCGTGAAGGGTTCGGGTATTATGCCAAAAGTCGTGTCTTTGACCAAAGAAGTGGAGGAGCGCATTCAAGCCGTAAAATCGAAAAGAAAAGACGTTTTGAACCTTGCAGGCTGCGGATTGACTGTTATTCCAAAAGAAGTTTTTGAACTCAAAAATCTCAAATCGTTGATTTTGGGCAAAAGCTACGAAGCAAACGAAAACGTCAAGCACCGCAATTTTATCACCGATATTCCAGAAGCTATTCAGCAACTCACAAGCCTCGAAATCTTGGATTTGTCGGGCAACGCATTGAGCAATTTGCCGCATTATTTAGAAAAATTAACTTCGCTCAAAACCCTTATTTTGTGCCAAAATCAGTTTAGAAAAGTATCTAGAGTGATTTCGAAATTAGGCAAAGAATTAACAGAACTCGACTTTTCTAAAAATGATATAGCAGCTATTCCAGATGCGTTTTCAGTTTTGAAAAATGTAGAAAAACTAAACTTGTCCTACAATGGGTTTCGCCAGTTTCCGCAAGCGATTTTGAAACTATCATCGCTGAAAGAATTGAATATTTCGCACAATCAAATCAAAGAATTGCCTAACGAATTGAGCGAACTTTCTACCTTGCAACACCTTGACGCATCCTACAATCAAATCAAATATTTGCCAACGTCGTTTGCGCAATTGTCGAATTTAAAAAAGGCTAACTTATCTCACAATCAATTGGTTAGGCTCGAAGGCAATATCCATCATTTGCGATTTGGCATCGAAGAATTGAATGTTTCAAATAATCAATTAAAGGCATTTCCTGTGGGGCTGCGACACTTATTGAAGTTGCAATCATTGGATGCGAGTTACAATCAATTGACTGAAATATCAAGCGATTTGTTTGTCCTTCATCAGCTCCAAAAGCTGGATTTGAACCATAATAAAATCAAAGAGTTGCCCATTGAAATCACACAATTGAAGGCATTGGAAGAGATTGATTTTACTTTTAATGATTTCAACAAAGCCCTAGTTCGACCTATAAAACAAGGAATGAGCGGCATTCGGGATTGGTTCAATTATCAAAAAGCCATTGAGATTTGCAAAACGGCAAAGGATGAAAATCTGGACAGCGTGGATATTTCTGATTTGAATTTACGCTCTATTCCAAGAGATGTTTTCAATTTGCCGCAACTCAAAACCTTGATTATTGGCAAAAGCTATAATCAATATGATGATGCTAATCAGCGCAATAAAATAGCACACCTGACGAAAAGCATCAATAAGCTAACGAATTTGGAAGTGTTAATTGCACCTAATAATGAATTGAGTGAGTTTCCAGAAGAATTGGTGGAATTATCTAATTTGAAAGTCTTGGATTTGTCCTACAATCAGATTAAGGAATTGCCTGCTAACATCTGCAAAATGAAGGCACTTACTTACTTGAATCTCAACCATAATTTGTTGCAAAAACTCCCTTATGAGCTTACTTTTCTGAATAATTTGGAAGAAGTACATTGGAATTTAAATCCTTTTCAGTCGCCTTTCAAAGAGACAATGGATTTGGATTTTCGCTCAATGAGACATTGGCTATCAGAGCAATTGGTAAATGAAAAGGTAGAAGAAGCCGTAAAAAGCAAGGCGATAGAGCTTGATTTATCAAATTTGAATATTTCTACTTTGCCTAAGACTATTTTTAAAATAAAAACACTGAAACGCCTTAATGTTTCTAATAACCAAATCACAGAAATTCCAGAAGAAATTGGTTATTTGAACCGATTGGAAAGCCTCAATTTGGAACATAATCAATTGAAAAGCCTGCCTACAACGCTTGCAAGGCTAAGAAAATTGAAGAATTTTACTTGCGAAGCCAACCCTTTTGACGGTATTCCGCAGAGCGTTTGTCGTCAAGATATTGAGAACATTCAACAATGGCTTTTGCAACAAGATATTAACAAAAAAATTGACCATTTATTGAGTAATTCGGTGGAAGAATCGCCCGTTTTGTACAAAAAAGGCATTGTAGTGTGTCAAGTATGCGAAGGTAAACAAAACCTCACGGGCTACAATCCTCATATCAATATTCAATTTTATAATCATACGTGCTACGGCTGTAATGGCGTTGGAAAAATACAATACGACGCAGAACACCTGCACCTGATACTGAATGATGCACAAATCAAAATTCAGCAAGTGGAAGGCGAATTGCGTAAAATCATCCAGCAGAAAAAGAATTTTGAGCAGTCTATGTTGTTTTCCGTAGCTGCAAATAGTCCTTTACATTCCAAACAAGTCAGAAAAAACCATCTTGCGATACTCAATCGCTATAACTCGAATTTGAGAATGCTTTCCCAAAAGCATGACTTTTATAAAAACGTTCAAAATCGTTTGCACAATGTCTTGTATCATCAATATTTGCTCTATTGTGCGATGGATGAATTTAGAAAACTTGACCACCTGGAAGCAGGTTTGAGCCTTAATTTTGAAGAAAAAGCAGCATTGCAAAAAGATATTGTCCATGAAGTTTCTAGCTTAAACGACTATGTTGAGAACTCTAACGGATTGGCTATCCCCGCAGATTTCATTCATGCGGTCAGTGAACTTTCAGACCGTTTTAAGGCGATTTTGTAAGAATTGTTAGTTGCTAAATAGGGTTAAGTACCCGTGCTTTTAGTGGCTATAAACAATCCCTTGCTACTGGCAGGCAGGTCACAACAATCAAACAATTACAACAACCTGCCTGCCTGCCAGTAGGCAAGTCAAACCAATCAAAAATGCTTAAACTGCACCTTGAAACCGACCGACTTATCATTCGGAAATTAAAGACGAATGATAGTGAGGAACTTTTAAAAATTGGGTGCAAGATGCCACCGTGACGAAATACCTCGCTTGGAAACCACACACTTCTATTGAAATGACCGCCGCTTTTGTTGCCAAAAGAATGAAAGATTGGGCAATCGGCTATCAATTGACTTTTGTGATAATGAAGAAGGAAAACCACGAAATGATAGGCATGATTGACGTTCGCATCAAAGACCATCGGGCAGATTTGGGCTATGTATTAGCCCAGAAAGAATGGAACAATGGCTATATGACCGAAGCCGTAAAAGCTATGATTGCAGAATTATTTAGCCATCCGGCGATTTATAGAGTTTGGGCAACTTGCGATATTGAAAATGAACATTCGGTGTCCGTATTAAAAAAAGCAGGTTTGGAATACGAAGGCATCTTAAAAGGTTGGCGATTGCGCCCAAATATTTCTGATGTGCCTAGAGATGTAAAATCTTTCGCTTTGTTGAAGAAGTAAGTAATGAAAATACCGCCCCACTGACTCTCGCCGGATACGAACACGAGGCCGGTCGCGGCGACCTCGACGACGATCTTGTCCATCTCGGTGGTCCCGACTCCCTTGAGCTCGACGATGAAGTCGATGCTGTCGCCCTTGGGAAGGTAGTCGATGCCGACCTGCACCTCGCCGCTCTCGTCTGAGATCAGCTCCGACGTCAGCCGCGCCGGCTGCGGTGCCGTCTGCTTTTTCGTGCACGCGGATACGGACAGGGCACCCACGAGAGTGAAACCAAACCGGCAACGACAGCGCGCGTCATGGCGTGGTTATAACCCGAGTCCGAAATGGGCGAACCGCACCAACGACTTGCGCAACGCCAGTACAAGTCCGTTGTTTGCCACGTAGTGATGCTTGCCGAGTTTGCGGGGGCCTTCGGCGGATCGTCTTTCGTCGAAGAATCATCATCGATGCGTGTACCGATGCGTGGATCGATCCGGGTATACCGAGGCCGCGCGGCTGGGCTCCCGGAA
>CALOED010000151.1:0-2401 GCA_942492005.1 uncultured Saprospiraceae bacterium | reverse complement strand
AAATGAATGGCTATTCGTACAAGGCGATTTCAATGCCGTGAGAGTGGTTAGCTTTGAAGTGTTTGACCGTTGGGGCGAAAAGCTATTTGAAAGTAAAGACCATGCACTGAATGACCCTTCTTTGGGTTGGGATGGTACTTTCAAAGGGCAACCTGTTAATAATAGCGTTGTAGGTTGGATGCTAGAAGTAGAGTTCATTGATGGCGTTCGCAAGGTTTATAAAGGAAATACGACTATAATGAGATAGGTTTTGGCGGATGGTATTTGCCAAAAGCAAAATTCAGAATTTCTATTTTTATAAAAAGAATTTCTTTGGAGCATCTTTCGATTTTAAGGAATTGAAAGATGCTTTTTTGTTTGCTTTTTATAAAATAAAAAAGCAGCCCCACGACTTGCGAGACTGCCAATTGCATAAAACTCAATCAAAAGAACCCATCAAAACAAATTTTAATTTTTTATTTCAGCGTAGAAAGTAGTAGTTTTTATTTTATTTTTATGTTCCCTTTTATTGATATTACAAAATACAAGATTTTGGCGGCTAAAATCAATGATAGAAGTCATTAGTAGAAATGAGAGTAGTTATATTTTAATAATCAGATGAGTATTTAGGATATGAAAAGATTGGCGAGGAGTCATTTATTTTTAAAAAAAGAGAATAAAAGTAGCTCTAGATTAGGTTTCTCCATTAAAAAAAACATATCTTTGCACTCGATTTGCACAAAAATTAAATCTTATAGCAATGCCTAAGATGAAAACTAACTCTAGTGCCAAGAAGCGATTTAAAGTAACTGGTACTGGAAAATTAAAGCGCAACCGTTCAGGTAAAAGACACTTACTCCGTAAAAAGACTAAAAAAGCTAAATTAGCTTTAACACATTCTACGATAGTAAGTAAAGCTGACGAAGCGAAATGAAGGATTTGTTGTGTATGTAGTCTTGTGAGATTGCATATTCTAGTAAACTTATTGGAGTTTTGCTTGAAAAAGTAAAACGTGAAATTGTAAAAAATATTTATCATGCCACGCTCAGTAAATTCTGTTGCATCACGCAGGAGACGCAAAAAAATAATGAAGCAAGCTAGAGGCTACTTTGGAGCTCGCTCTAAGGTTTATACAGTAGCTAAAAATGCTGTGGAGAAAGGTTTGACTTATGCGTACCGCGACCGTAAAGCTAAAAAGCGCGTATTTCGCCGCTTATGGATCGCCCGTATTAATGCGGCGGCAAGAATGGAAGGTATATCTTATTCCAGACTTATCCATAAATTGGCAGAAAGTAATGTAAAACTTAACCGTAAGGTATTAGCAGACTTAGCAATGAACCATCCCGATGCGTTCAAAGCAGTAGTAAGTACTGTTCATTAGCCCTAAAGTTTAAGTTTTCGAAAGAATAGTCAAAGCCTTACTGAAAAGTAAGGCTTTGTTATTTTTAGAATATCCCTAAAAAATAGGACGGATTGGGAAATTTTTACAAAGCGTTAAAATTGATAATTGATACTCATATTCCAACCCAAATTGGATAAATTGAGACTTGACCAATGCGCTAAATTGAAATTCGGCATATTATCCTCAAAGGTAAATCCGCCATTTACTTGCCAATGTTTTGACATCTGATAGCTTGCGCCATAGCCAATATAAGTTCCCCAATAAGTGGAGTTAGCGTTAGAAACAGAACTGTTTTCGATATTAGAAATAGTAAGATTTTGAAAATTAGCTAGCAATTCCACATTCGCTTGCGCCATTTTTGTACTTATTTTATTCCACGTCACACCCGTTTGAAATTCCCATTTCCACCTGCCATTGCCTCGATACCACGCTATTCCTAGCGGCACTTGCAACCATTCAAAATCTTGCCTTGTCGTCACATCTGCAAATATGACATTACCCGATTTTAAGTGATTGGGGACTTCTACGGTTATTTTTTGGTTAGTTTGGCTAAAAATTGTGCTATTATTGAGCGTCAGGTCGGTAGAAAGTATTCCATTCGGGGTCACGTATTCGGAAGATGAATTATACATCATGCCGAGTTCGGTTCTTTTTTGAGAAGAAAATTGAGTTTGTCGAAGCCCCATTTTAATGAATAAATTTTTGAATGGCGCAAAACCAGCATGAATGCCCAACCTATGATTAACCGAATTGGTAATAGTACGTTCAATTTGGAAAGAGTTGGCATTTTCAAAATCATGATTGACAGGTATTTGCATATTCAATGCAGAATAATCCAGACCTATCTCAAATCTATTCCATGGCTTATCGGCAGGAGGAACAATTAAATATTCCATATTAGGAAGTGCCTTTCCGTTCGTTTCTAAAGATTTCAAATCAGAAACAGCAAGAAATTTGTTCGGTTTTTCTGCTGCCATTGCTTGTTCTATTTTTGAAATTCTAATGGCATTTTTTTGAGCA
>CALOED010000150.1:0-3147 GCA_942492005.1 uncultured Saprospiraceae bacterium | reverse complement strand
CTTCGTAGTTCTTTAATTCACTTTATACTTAACCATAGGTTACACCTATGGCTACACATATTGAACTACTTCGTAGTTCTTTGATTCTGCTGCGTTTCCTTGTCCATAGGTTGCGACCTATGGCTATTCATTTCAACCCATTCTGGGTTTATTCCCTTTTATTCCTGTGGCTTCTTATATAGAATCAGACTACAACGTAGTCAAATGTGATTTTCCGCAGGTCGCAACCTGTGGAAAATCACGCCTATACATTGCGTTTTATTAGTGTTGAACTACTTCGTAGTTCTTTAATTCACTTTATACTTAACCATAGGTTACACCTATGGCTATTCATATTGAACTACTTCGTAGTTCTTTGATTCTGCTGCGTTTCCTTGTCCATAGGTTGCGACCTATGGCTACTTCATATTCAAGCCATTCTGGGTTTATTCCCTTTTATTCCTGTGGCTTCTTATACATAATCAGACTACAAAGTAGTCAAATGTGATTTTCCGCAGGTCGCAACCTGTGGAAATAGATATTGTATGTTGCATTAACTGCGAAGCAGTTCAACACTTTCTACTTAACTTTTTATTAGTCCATAGGTTGCGAACCTATGGCTACTCATATTGAACTACTTCGTAGTTTTTTTATCAAAGCCAACATTTATCAAAATAAGTATTTATCATCCCATTCAATATTATGCTGTTTCAACAATTGTTTATATTCTTCCTCAAAGGATATTTTTTTGTGGTGTTCTTCTTGGTTTTTGATGTATTCTATCAACCCCTTTTTATCATATTCTGAAACGGTAAAAGCACCATAACCAACTTGCCAATTTGTAAATTGGGGAAAAAGTTCTCTTTCTTTCATCCATATAATAGAGCTGACTTTAATGTCTTTGACAAAACTAGAAATATTCATATTCGGTCGCATATCTGTTAAGATATGAATGTGGTCTTCTACCCCATTTATACGATATAGGTGACATTTTTTATTGTCTATTAAGCCCCAGATATACTTATACAGTTCTCTTTTGTGCGTTGTATTAATTGTTTTTTCTCTGTTTTTAGTAGAAAATACAATGTGATAAATGAGTTTAGTATAGGTTGACATAATTAGAAATTGTGATTGATTTTTTTGCGTATTACCTCCTAACCACGATAATTTAATCAGCTTTGATAATACTTTTCTAAAACAGCTTTTTTATCTGGCTTTTCTTTGAATTGCAGTAATCGAATACCTCCATCATCAGTATAAACAATACTTGGATAAAGTATTTGCATTGTTTTTATCTTATTATACAGCCCTGTTGCATTCAAAGCGAAGATACTTCCAACACTTCCATAATCAGTAAGCAATTCATCAAATCGGATAGAATTTCCATACTTTTCATTGTCTAAAATGGCATATAGGACGATTAAGGCGGACAAATCTTCTCTCTCTGTGTTTTCTATTCGATACCACTTCTCTCGTTCTTTTCCAATTTTGCCTAATTTTTCGACAATACCAAGTTCCGTCAATAATCCAGAGAAATTATCTTCAATGCTATTTGAACGACTAGAAGAAACATAATTACTAAAAAATACGCTGATGTCTCTTTTTATAGAATTGTCATTGTATTTGTAATCATCTAATGAACATTTTTTAGTGATAAATTTTCTCAAATGTTCATTTGTAAACTCTATTCGAGTTCTCCTAAATTCATTGAATACCAAGCTATAAATAGACGCTTTTTCTGTTCGCACTAAAAAATAATGCAACAACCAAAGTGTTCCAATATTTTCTACATACGGGTCGTAGCCATCATCTGAAAAAATACTTTTCGTTGCTTCTTTTAGTAAGGTGTTTTCCTTCTCTTCATCCATCAAGTCAAATGCTTTCAACCAAAATCGAATCGAATTTACCATATTCTTACCCACGCCGAGGTCAACAACTGCTTCCGATTTCGTGAATTTACCATCGTTTTCCACAAAGTCAATCCCTTTTTTTAGCCAGTAATGCCTACAATAAAACGTCTCGTGTCCTGAAAAGCTATATTTTGCCATAGCAAACAAATTTACAACAAATTGTTTACTTGAAATAATTTGTTTAAGTATTTTGATAATATTTTCTGGTGCAAAAATAACAAAATCATTACCCAAAAAGGCGTGTACAACCCAACAAAAAAAACGCCCATTCCAACAGCTATTGGAATGGGCGCACTAACACATGATTTTTTTTAGAAAAACAACTATATTTTTCTTAGTCCATTTTTACAAAATACTTCGTCACCACTTCGCTTGCATTTTTAGCACGAAGGATGTATTGACCATTTTGAATATTATTCAGGTTAAAAGTAGTTTGTAGCTGACTGACCAACTGCGACTGTACCAATCGTCCAGCAACATCGTAAACCTCTAAAAGCGTTTCGCCAGTCCACTGACGAGGCAATTCGATATTTAAAACATCGCTAGTAGGATTTGGAAACAATTTAATCTCGCTTGTTTGCCCTTCCAATGTGATGGCAATCATGGGACTAAACTCAAAAGCACCGTCGAAGTCCATTTGTTTCAAGCGATAATAATTGATGCCTGTGTTAGGGTTTTTATCCAAAAAAGTATAAATACTAGACAACGTCGTTGTGCCTTGTCCTTCTATCTGACCGATGGTTTTGAAATTTTTGCCGTCTGAGCTGTGCTGAATTTCAAAATGGCTATTGTTGATTTCGGAAGCGGTTTGCCAAAATAATTGAACGCCTTCGTTGCGCAAAGCACCCGTAAAGGCTACCAACTCAACGGGAAGATTGCCTTGACACGTAAAATTAGTGACTGCCGTAGGTAATGCCGCTACGCCGTCATAGATTTCTATGTTGTCAATTGCAATATCTTCGTCGCCTGATTTTAAACCTTGTACGGTAATTCTCAAATCCAATGTAGTGCCTGTACCAAATACACCAACGCAGTAAGTCGTAAAGGCATCAGTGATGGCAGTTGTGTGAGTTCCGTTACAATCAGTATCTACTAATGGTTCGGTACCGGCGTTTGCTACCACTCACTTGAAATATCTTTTTGTATGTACCAGAGTTATCAATATCAGCAGAAAGATAGACGATATCGCTGGCTTCCCAATCATTCATTATACCATCATCTTCTTCCGCCATATCTAAACACATATACAAGTCAGTAG
>CALOED010000149.1:0-7484 GCA_942492005.1 uncultured Saprospiraceae bacterium | reverse complement strand
GTGTAGCTAGATATTTGCATACGCAAAGCCTCAATTATACTGATGATGACGTTTACAGAATGTATGCCTTTTTGAAAAGCCCTCAAGGCGGCGCACTTCCTGACAGTCAAGTTGTAATATTAATAGACGAAAGTGCTACTCGTCAAAAGATTATTGCATCCATGGAAAAGATATTCAATAAAGCAAATGAAGAAGATATGATACTTTTTCTTCTCAGGACATGGCGAAAAAGAAGGTTTACTTCCAATTGATTATAATGGTATATGATAATGCATTAGAGCATAAAACTATCAAAGCTACTCAACAAATCCAAAAAGCGAAAATACAAACTGTGTATCACAGACGCTTGCTATGCGGGCATGATGGAAGAAGCACTTAATGATAAAGCTAAAAAAACCGAAAGCCAACGCATCACCGATTTATACAAATAATTGGATGAAAAAATATCGCTTGCTTTGCTGATGTCTTCACAGGCACAAGAAACGTCAGTTGAAAATGCAGGATTGCGTCAAGGTATATTTAGTCATTTTCTGCTAAGAGCGTTGAAAGGCAGTGCGATGACAATAAAGATAAAGTCGTCACGCTAGGCGAAGTATATAAATATGTAAAAAGCAGTGTCAAATATTATACAGGACAATATCAAACGCCTATTCTGGTGGGAGATAATGTCAATGAAGATTTGATACT
This sequence comes from uncultured Saprospiraceae bacterium, assembly GCA_942492005.1. Lineage (GTDB taxonomy): Bacteria > Bacteroidota > Bacteroidia > Chitinophagales > Saprospiraceae > CAKZLL01. Next base: position 6,797 of record CALOED010000149.1, on the reverse strand, counting down.
GAGCATAGTGGAATAAAAAACTGCTGAATGGTGTCTGTACCTATTCGATTTCTTTAAAAAAGAGCAATACTAGAGATAGTGTTGCTCTTTTTCGTTAAGTAGCATAGTTGATTTTTACATAAATATGTTCTAAAAAAAAGCCGCTCTCTCCATTCATAACACTTATCTTTAGGTCAGAGATGTTACAAAAAAATTAAAAATATATTCTTTTTGAAACACCAAAACTTAATTTAACACAAATTATAGTTGGTGGTTTTAGCTTTTACAGTTAAATTGCGTCATCTATTTTTAATAAGTTTTAAACAAAGGAATAATAGAAATTCATAACAAAACATTCTATTTTTACTCCATTCTTTAAAACGAAAAAAAAATACGGATGAAAAGGCATAACCAAATTTGACCAAATTAATGAAAGAAATGTGGGGAAACCTTTCTCATCCAGCTATCAATTGAATAATCGTTATTAACAAATTATAGAAATAAACAATTAGGGTTTTTATTGAAAATGAGGATTGTAATCATTTTGAATTTTCATCTAATCACCCAGTTATTTATTTCTTTGCAAACAAAATCAGGCTGTAATGAGATTTAAAAATCTACTTATTATTCTTACCATTATCGCCACTGCGAGTACAGTAAAAGCACAAGACTTTCACTTTACCCAGTTTGATATGTCTCCATTGACGCTCAATCCTGCCTTGACTGGTGCTTATGAGGGAACGTTTAGAATAGGCGGCATTTATCGTGACCAGTGGGCGAGTGTGATTGACAATCCTTTTAGAACTCCTTCTTTTTACATTGATGCACCTTTGTTCAATGTAGGTAAAGGCGGATGGATTGGCGCAGGTGTTTCTGTATTGAGTGACCGTGTAGGTGTATATAATTATCAAAACACGCTTTTGGGAGGTTCAGTAGCTTATCATTATGCAAATAGCAAAATGGCTATTTCTGTAGGCGCACAAGCAAACAACGTCCAACGTCGTGCGGATTTTACGCTACTTCAGATGGAAGATGCGTTTGTTCCTGGTACAGGACAATTCTCTGGCATAAGTTCGGATGCTGCTGCTCTCAATGACAATGTAAGTTTCCTTGACATCAATGCAGGCGTAAACGTTGGCGCACAAATCAATAGCACTACTCGTATCAACGTAGGTGTAGCAGCGGCGCATTTGACGAACCCAACAGATGGTTTTCAGGGCGGACAGGAATTGCCAACCCGTATCACAGCACACGCTAAAGCGGATATTGACCTCAATCAAAAATTGGTATTGTCTCCAGCTTTATTGTTCCAAACAATGGGCGGCGCACAAGAAATCAATGCAGTAGCGATGATTGGCTATAAGGTGAATCCTAACTTTATGATACAGTACGGCCAAGGATGGCGTGTAGGTGACGCAACTAATGCTATCGTAGCACTTCAATATGACCGCTTCAAAGCAGGTATTAGCTATGATATTAATATTTCTGATTTGAATAACATCAGTAATTATCAAGGCGGATTTGAAGTAGCGTTCTCTTATATTGCTCGTATTTACAAAGAGCCAAAATCAGACCCAGTTATCTTCTGTCCAAGATTCTAATCATCATAAGAAATATAAAGGCTTCTCTTAGTGCAATCTTTGAGAAGCCTTTGGTAATTAATTTTATTAAATAGAACATAATAATGAAAAAGATAATATTTCTTCTTTCAGCAATTGTATTTACGGCTACCGTAGCAACGGCTCAACCGATTAGAGGCATTCCGTTGAAAGAAAAACAAAAAGAAGCGAAGTCTCAATACGATAAGACTGACTACTATAATGCTATTGATTGGGCAAATCAAGTAAGAAAAGATTTGCCAGATGATTTGGATGCACTCAAGCTGATAGCCGTCAGTGAAATGGGATTGAGAGATTATGATAAGGCAGCTATTGCTTTTCAGGAATTATTGAACAAAGACAAAAAGAAGCAAGAACATCAAGAAACTCGCTTCGATTTTGCTCGTGCCTTAAAAATGACTGGCAAGTACAAAGAAGCTAAAGAACAATTTGAATCTTATGCTAAATATGGCAAAGATGCTAATAAAGTAGCTTTGGCAAAAATTGAAGTTCAAGGTATAGCTTTGGCGCAAGGCGCAAAGAAAAATCCTGCAATTGTTACTAAAAATGCAGGTGACGGCATCAACACGCCTTACTCTGATGTAGGCGCAGTCTATGCTAGTCCTACCGAAATCTTTTATTCTACTATCAACTCAGCAGTATTGATAGAACTTAAAGACGACGGAACGGCAAAGAGCAACAAAGTAAAAAACCAGTACTCTCAACTATACTCTAGTACGAATAATAATGGTACATGGAGTCAGGGTAAAGCATTGAGTTCTGCTGTAAATAAATTGGGTATTCACAATACACACGTAGCACTTTCAGCAGATGGCAACGCTTTGTATTTCTCTCGTTGCCAATTGGTAGGAATGACTCCTAACTGCGATATTTATGTATCGTTCAAAAAAGATGGCAACTGGACAGATGCTCAAAAAGTAACTGGCGGTGTCAATGGAGACAACTTCACGAGTAAGCAACCTGCAGCAGGCCAAATCAACGGTCGCCCAGCATTGTTTTTCTCTTCTAATATGACTGGCGGTCAAGGTGGATTTGATATTTACTACGCTGTTCAGCAAGACGGAGCTAAGTTCGCAACACCTGTAAACTTAGGCGCACCTGTCAATACTATTGCCAACGAAGAAACACCATTTTACGCAAAAGATGTGGTTTACTTTAGTTCAGAAGGGCATCCTAGTTTTGGTGGATATGACGTATCTAAAGCAAGCCAAAAAGGTGTAGCATGGTCGGATGTGACGAACCTAGGCGTAGACGTAAACACCAGCACTGATGATATGTATTACTCAATTGATAAAACGGGCTATAAAGCTACCGTAGTATCAAATCGTCCTTCAAGCAGAGCAGGTTTAGACGGTAAATCTTCTACTTGTTGCTATGATATTTATACCATTGATTATCCTATTCCAGTTATAGTTGATTTGGAAGTATTGGCGTTTGACGCTAAAGGTAATGAGCTTTCGGGCGTAACATTGGCTTTGGTAGAAGGTAGCGGAAAAGACGAACAAACCAACGATAGAAGCAATTTCTTTTCTTGGAAAGGCATCAAGAAAGAGACGACTTACAAAGTGATGGCAACTAGAGAAGGTTACAAACCTACTGAAATAGAAGTAAGTACGGCAGGTATTGGCGAGTCTATTACATTGAAAAAAGAAATTTCAATGGAAGAAATCGTTATTATCAATTTGGATATTGTAAATAACGGATACTAGAGGAAATGTAGTAAAAGGTGCTAAAGTAACACTTCAAGAAATAGGCGGAAAGGGCGATTCTAAAGTGAATGACAAAGGCAATGTTTACTCTTGGAAAGACTTGAAGAAAAACACGAAGTATAAAATGTTAGCTGAAAAAGAAGGCTACAACAGTGCTTCGGGCGAGGTTTCTACGGGCGGTATTTCTAAAACTATCGTACTAAAAGAAGAATTGAGCCTTGACGAAATCATTGTGGTTAGCTCTGAGCGTCCATTGCGTTTGCCGGGTATCAACTTTGACTTAGCAAAAGCGGATATTCGTAAAGATGCAGAACCTCAGTTGGACAAACTTGTTCAATTATTGAAAGATTTCCCTGCTATTACGAAAATTGAAATTTCGGCACATACCGATGCTCAAGGTGGTGACGCTGCAAACTTGCGTTTATCTCAACGCCGTGCGAACTCTGCCATTGCTTACCTAGAAGGCAAGGGTATTTCTCGTAGTCGTTTGGTAGCGAAAGGATACGGCGAAACGAAATTGACCAACGAATGTGGCAATGGCGTAAAATGTCCAGATGATAAACACGAAGAAAACCGTCGTGTTGAGTTTACTATCCTTGAAGAGTACCTAAGAGTGTACCAGCTTCATATATTTTAGAAGGTATCACAGGAGAGAAAAAAATTAAGGAAAATTAATAGAAATATAGAGAACTATTGAGTTCTCCCTCAGTTCTGCAAATAAAAATTGCAATCCAAATTATGATAGCCGCTTTGTCTGACCGACGAAGCGGCTTTTTGCTTCTAGCTATTGAACTTTTTAGAAATGCCAAAAGTTGAACACTCAAATAAGTCGAAAAAAACAATATGACTATTCAAGACTTGAAAGACCAAAACCTACTTTTGATAGAAATCATTACAGGTAGCCGAGCTTATAATTTGAATGTAAAACATTCGGATACGGACATCAAAGGCGTATTTGTGATGCCGAAAAAGGGTTTCTATGGATTTGATTACGTTTCGCAAATCAATAACAAGACGAATGATATTGTCTATTATGAATTGCGGAAGTTTCTGGAGCTATTGGCAAAAAACAACCCGAGTATGTTGGAATTGGTCTATACCTCGCCCGAAAATATTTTATATGAACATCCTTTATTCAAAAACATTAAAAATTTTCCGTGGCTCACCAAAAGATGTAAATATACATTTGGGAACTATGCCGAATCGCAAATCAAAAAAGCAAGAGGGTTGAATAAAAAAATAGTAAACCCTGTTGGAGAAATTCGGAAAACCATCATTGATTTTTGTTACGTGACGATAGGGCAAGGCACAATGCCTTTGCAAAACTGGCTCGAAAAACATGACTATCAGCAAGAAAACTGCGGTTTGGTGAATCTTTCGCACATCAAAGGGCTGTATGGTTTATTTTATGATGCGTCTCAAACTTTGGGGTATAAAGGCATTTTACAAAAAACAACAGCGAATCAAGTGGTATTGAGTAGCATTCCAAAAGACGAAAAACCACTCACGCACTTGTTTTTTAACCAAGATGGATACACGAAATACTGCAAAGATTTCAAGGATTATTGGGATTGGGTGGCAATGCGCAATGAAGAAAGGTATGAAAATACTCAGTCGCATGGCAAAAACTACGATTCTAAAAACATGATGCACACCTTTCGGTTATTGAATATGGCTCGTGAAATACTAGAAGAAGGAAAAGTCATTGTAAAACGACCAAATCGAGAAATGTTATTAGATATTCGAAAAGGAAAATATCAATATAAAGATTTGATGAGGATGGCAGCAGACGAGTTAGAAGCGATTGAAAAGGCTTATCAGCAGACGAGTTTGCCTGATAACTTGGATATGGTAGCCGTCGAAAAATTGCTGGTGAGTACTCGAATGGCGTTTTATAAAAATGGCTGAAACGCTGAATTAAAAATTAGAATGGCGGAATATTTTCAAAATATTCCGCCATTCTAATCTAAACCGCTAAAGCTCCACGGTTTTCCATCGTCCCATTCTAAAAATCCAAATGGCTAAAAGTGCCAATATCAATTCGCTAATCACAACTGCCCAAAAAACGCCAGAAATGCCCCAGCCTGCCTGTTTGGTAAGAAAATACGCTAAAGGAATTTGTATCAGCCAAAAGGAAACAAAATTAATCAGCGTTGGTGTTCGAGTATCGCCAGCACCACCAAAGGCTTGATTGACCACCATTCCAAAACCAAAGAAAATATAACCTATCGCAAATATTTGTAAGGCTTGCTGACCTATTTTAATGACTTCGGGGTCATCGTTGAACATCGCAATCAATGGCTCGGAAGCTAAAAAGTAAATCACCGAAATGAAAAAGAGAAAAGCAGCATTATAAAAAGCCGCCTTCCAAACGGCTTCTTCGGCTCGGTCGGGGCGTTTTGCGCCTAAGTTCTGCCCCATCATCGTTGCGCCAGCATTGGCGATGCCCCAAGCAGGCAGAATGGTGAAAATGATGATTAATCGTACCGCTAACCCATAACCATTTACCGCACTTGTGCCATATTCTGACACCAATCGCTTCATAAAAATCCAACTCGCAGAAGCAATTAAATACTGACCTGTGCCAGTAGCGGCAATGTCGATGACTTTTTTTACAATACTCCAATTAGGCTTGAAATACGATTTTGCCAGTTGAATAACCCGTTTTCCGTTGAAGAGAATGTACAATTGAAAAGCCACACCAACGCTTCGACCAATGGTAGTTGCTACGGCTGCACCCATTACGCCCAGTTCTGGAAACGGGGCAATTCAAAAATCAATATAGGGTCGAGGATGATATTGATAATATTGGCAATCAAAGCGAGCGCATCGCCATCGTTGCATCGCCCGAACCTCGAAAGATGCCATTGAGTATAAAGAGCAACATAATGACGATATTGCTACCCAACAAAATCTGCGTATAAGGCACGCCAATAGCTACAACGTTGGTTTCTGCGCCCATTGCCAACAAAATATCTTTGGCGAAAAAGATACCAACTACACTAATCATTACTGAAAATCCTATGGCTATCAGGATGGCTTGAGCGGCTGATTTGGCTGCGCCTTCCGGATTTTTTTCGCCAATTCGACGAGACACCATCGCCATAGCTGCGATGCTGATGCCTATGGCTAAGGAATATACGAGAGTAGCTACTGTCTCCGTTAGCATCACCGCAGCAAAGGCATCTTTGCTGAGTTGGCTCACAAAATAAGCATCAACTAGGGCAAACAAACCTTCGCCAAACATCTCTATAATCATAGGGACAGACAGCAAAAGAATGGCTCTATTGATGCTGATAGCTGTTAAATCTTCATTTGTGCCGCTGATGGCATCACCTATGGCAGTTAAGATTTTTCTCATTTTCTGTGTTTTGATGCAATTCGGGAAGTAGATTAAATTTTGTGCGAAGGTAATACTTGCACAAAACTAAACGAGATTTTATGGATAGACTTTGTATATAAATGTATGAAAATGAGAGATGGAATAGGA
>CALOED010000148.1:0-3711 GCA_942492005.1 uncultured Saprospiraceae bacterium | reverse complement strand
TGATTTGCGTGAACCTTTGAGGAATATTATGAGTTTTTCGCAGTTGCTCAAGCGAGACCTTCGGGCAGGCAAATCCGAAAATATTGAAGAATATTTAGAATATATCAGCACTGGAGTAAACCGAATCGATAATATCACCAAAGACATTGTAAGCTACACGGAACTAGAGGAACATATCGAAAAAATAGATGTATTGGATACCAATTTTATAATAAATCAGATATTTGACGAAATAGGAAAAAACAATAAAAACGCTAAATGCTCTACTATTGAGCTACCTGCATTGATGATGAATAACCAATTATGTTATATACTTTTTTTTAATTTAATACAAAATGCTATTCAATATAATAATAAGCCCATCCCAGAGGTTGAAATATACGGCAAAAAGCAGGATAATTTTTTTAAATTCGCTGTGAAAGATAATGGTGTAGGAATAGCAAAAATGTATCATACCACTATTTTTGAAATGTTTAAACGCTTGCATAACGATATAGACAAAAGCGGCTCAGGTATTGGTTTGGCGATTTCTAAAAAAATTGTAAATGCCTATGGAGGTCAAATTTGGGTAGAAAGTGTAGAAAATCAAGGCAGCACATTTTATTTTACATTACCGATAGCGCACCAATAGAATATAACAAAAATGATAAAGTGGATTAAAAAATTTATTCGCACGATTAACCTCTTTTTAATAGGGCTTACGCTCATTTCGTATTTTTCTCCTACCGTGAGTCCAGAGACACTTTGGTTCATGCCATTTTTTTCGTTGGCATTGCCTGTTTTTTTGTTTTTGAATGTCGTTATGCTCGTTTTTCTATTTCTTATCAATTACAAATCTTACTGGCTCAATGCCGTTACCATTGCTTTAAGTTTTATTTTTCTGAGCAATTTGGTGGCTTTTAATACCGAAAGTCCGCCAGAGCTCAATCCGACCTCTAGCATTCGGGTACTCACTTTCAATGCTTTAGGCTTCAAGAAATACCGCAATTTTACGAAGAACGATGATATTGATAATTTTAAAAAAGGATTTAATCCCTATATCAAAATATTAAAACAAACAGAGCCGACTATCTTGTGTTTTCAAGAAGCTAAAAACTCTTATCCTACATTCAAGAAGCATTTCCATGATTATTTAAAATCCGCTCACCAACTCGGATACAATCACGTTTCGGAAAATAAGGTCTTGATATTTTCAAAATATCCGATTATCAATAAAGGCGTAATCATCCAAAGTAAAACGAACTCTAGTATCTTTGCCGATGTGAAAATAGATACAGCAATTGTCCGATTTTACAACATTCAATTACAATCTACCGGAATTGCGCCTGATGCTAAAAAGTTAATGGACAATCCTAACATGGAAAATCAACGTACCAAAAAACAGGTAAAAAACATCGTAGTTCGCCTAAAAAGAGCAAACGACGTGAGAGCAAGACAGGTGGCAGAAATCCGAAAACACCTAGAGGGCTGCCCTTATCCCATGATTTTGTGCGGCGACTTCAACGATATTCCGTTTTCGTACACCTATCATCAACTGACTAGTAAGTTGAATGACAGCTTTGTGCATCAGGGCAATGGAATTGGGCGAACTTACAATGGCGCAATTCCTTTTTTAAGAATAGATTATATTTTGGCAAGTCCTGTGTTTAAGTTCAATTCCCATCAGGTGATTTATTCCGATGCTTCTGACCATTTTCCCGTTTTTAGCAAAATGACGTTGAGATAAAATTCGCATTTTTGAAGAATTGGTTTTGGGTGTTTTTTCAATAAAAAAAGGTCAGCGTTGTAAAATCGAAATTTACAACACTGACCTTTTTTCATTACAAATCATCAACCGCTATTCCCAAAAATTATCATAGGGATTGGTATCTTCTTCTTCCTTTTTGGGCGGCACTTCTCGCTCAACGGGTGGTTTGCGTTTTGGTCTTTCGTTGAGGTTGAGCGTCGTATCTAGCTCTTCGTATTCTATGTATTCGCCAAATTTATTCTTAGGTTGGTCTTTCGCAATAGTTCCTTCCTTTTTTGCTTTTCGGTACATCATCGCTTGTCCAAAAAATATAACAGACAAAAGCGGCGAACCGATAACGGATAACACACTTGCTATGATACCCATCGTAGCGTTTCGCTTAATGAGTTTGCCTAGCATTCCTATGTAGCCCGTAATGATTTTACGATTGATAAGCAAGGTAGCTATCAATAGAAACGGCATTAAGAAAAACGCCAATTGCCACAGCCATTTGAAAATTTGTGACGCTATAAAAAAGACTAAAAACAGAGCAACTACTGCTATGATTAAATTGAAAGGCCCTCCAAACCTATATTGATATTCTCGTTTTGCCATTTTGATGTTTATTGTATTAAAATAATCTACCTAAAAGACGTAACTAAAGATAGAAAAGTTGAGGCACTTTGCCAACCTTTAGACAAGGATTAAGTTTTTTTCGATGTAATGGAAAGTATTATTCGATTTAATAAATCACGTTGCGCCAATTTTTCGCAAAGACACAGAAGTGCTAAGGTTTCGTAAAGTATTATTACAGCATAAGCCTGCTAACATATATCCCAAATCGTGAGATGCTGCTCCGAATGCAAACTTTTGAACAAATACGCCAATAATGGAAATTCATTGCTTTGTGCTACGGTTTTGATTTTTCGCTCTGGCAATGTATTCCAGATAGCATCTACATCCGTATATTCTCGGAGTTCGTCCAGTAGTGTTTTTTCAAAAAAGGCTTTGCCGTCTCCATCTTCTGCTAGTGTATTGTAATCCTGCTGCGAAGCAAAACACACAAATTCGCAGTAGTCGCCATCTAAGGCAGGAAATTTCCAATCTTGCCACGAGATAAGCGGCGGCGTTCGCATTTCTAGCTCATCCGTTTTGGCTTTAGCCTCTTGCAAAAGCTCCTCTTTAGGCGTATCAGGATGCAAGGCTTCCAACTGATTGAAGAGCTGTTCTACGTCTGCATCGTTCGTAAAAGCGTTGATTTCTGCCAGTCGTCCAGCCGAAAGACAGGTTTCGCAAATGGCCTCTAGCTCCTCTTCGCTATAAAAAGAAACCGCATCCAAACACTTCGTAGCCGTGTTACAAATTTGGCAAGGCGTTTCAACTTCCGTAAAAACAGCGTTTCTTTTCGGGTATTTAAAATATTTATATGGCATTTTTTTATTCGTTTTTTTCAATATCAATTCTCTACGGTCTCTTGCATAAATTGCATTTCGTAAAGGTCTCTGTAATGACCGCCCTCTATTTGCAGGAGTTCTTCGTGAGTTCCCATTTCTTGAATTTCGCCTTTGTCGAGTACCATGATTTGATTGGCGTGTCGAATAGTAGAAAGGCGGTGAGCAATGATAATAGATGTTCGCTTTTCGATAAGCGTCTCGATGGCAAATTGAATAACCGACTCCGTCTCGGGGTCAATAGAAGAAGTAGCTTCATCCAAAATCAAAATATCGGGATTGACCACCAAAGCACGCACAAACGAAATCAACTGGCGCTGCCCCATAGAGAGCGTTGCGCCTCGCTCCATGACTTCATAATCATAGCCGCCAGGCAGTTTTTCGATAAATTCATCTGCGCCTATCATCTTAGCCGCATTCACCACCTCTTCTTTTGTGATATTCTCATCTCGAAGAGTGATATTGTCCAGTACCGTTCCCGAAAACAAAAACACATCTTGCAATACCATCGCTATGCGCTCACGCATGGCACTC
>CALOED010000147.1:0-10060 GCA_942492005.1 uncultured Saprospiraceae bacterium | reverse complement strand
AATTCCAATGGGTAAAAGAATATCACGAACTCAAAGTGCCTGACTCCGAAGGACAAGGCGGCTATCAACGAATTATGCTATTTCATTATGCTATGCGCACTTGGCGAGGCGAAGGCAGGGGAAATTGGCACTTGTACGGGCATAGCCATGGCAACTTACCCGATTTGGAAGATAAACTGGCTTTTGATATTGGCGTAGATTGCCACGATTTTTATCCATTGAGCTACGAAGAAGTAAAGGCCATTATGAAAACTAAAACATGGGTACCTGGATATTCGAGGAATAAGGAAGCCTAGCAAATATAATTTATCAAACACACGTCATTTAGAATTGTATTTGCATCTTTACAGCTATAAACAATTCTAAACATAGCAAATGAAAACTCTTTTTACCGTTCTCCTGTGCGTTATTCTAAGCAGCAACGCTTTTACACAAATAGAAAAAGTCATTTTGAAGTATTCGCAAACGCAACCTCGCTGGGTTTTGACTTGCGATAATGACGTGGATGAAAACTGCACCTTGGCCGTTTACTTTCCAGATGGAAGCACAAAAGCGACGGCAAAAGTGATTTATCACGATACTCGAAACCGTTTTCGCCCGAATGGAGATGCCATTGTTTATGATACAAATGGAAAAATACACCAGCAATACGACCACAGCACAGGCACTTTACTCACTTTTTACCCAACGGGCGAACTGCAAGCCAAAATGATTACGCCTATTGATGGCGATATGGAGTATAAATATGTTTATTATAAAAGCGGCCAACTTTGGGAAGAAGAAGTATCGAAACATAAGCCAGGGCAACAAAGTCTAGCTTTTGGTTATAGTCAGCAGAGAGATTATTTCTATGATAATCAAGGATATAGCTATAATTTTTATAAAACCTTCCATAGCAATGGCAAAACTCAAATCTCATGTTTTTATTGATGAAAGTGCGCCTCATTTAAAATATGTTTACCAATATTTTTTGCCCAATGGCAAATTGGATAAAGATGCGATTTACGACAAAGTATCGGGCAGAATGATGAAAAATGGTCGCCGATATAGCTATTATCCGAATGGTCAGTTGCGAGAAATTACCCATTATGTAAATGATAAAATAGGGGGCAATCGCAAATATTGGGCGGCTAACGGCACGCTAATCGAAGATGGCAATTATAAAAGCGGTAGCCGACACGGCAAATTTGAAAGTTGGTGGGAAAACGGACAACCCAAAGAACTGAGCTATCATCAGGGCTATTATAGAAACGGCCCCGTATTGCGTTGGCACAGAGACGGGCGGCTGTTGGAACAGGGTTCGTACTATCAAGGAAAGGCATTGGGCGTAGCCACGGTTTGGGATACGTTGGGCAATTTGAGAAGCGAAAACGCTGGCTCAATCGAAGTTCAACTGTTCAATGCCTATTATATGGATAGGTATATTAATGAAAAAACGTACTGGTATAAAAGCGAAGGCAGGTTGCGGAACGGAATGCGAGATGGGAAATGGAAGTTTTTTTATTACCAAAAAGGAAAAGACCGAGAAATAGTAAACGGGCTTTGTACGGTTTTGAATTATAAAAAAGGCGTTTTGCATGGAAAAGTCACGGTTTATCACCCGAATGGCAGTTCGTTATTAGAGGCTCGATTCAAGGATGGTTGGCTCGAAGGAGATTATATTTCGTGGCACGAAACGGGCGACATTGCCGTAAAAGGCACTTTTAAAAATCATAAAAAAACGGGTTTGTGGACTCGTTACCATCATCAGTCAGCCCAAATCTATACGATTAGGATGTTTGAAAATGATATGAATACGGAAACCTACAAGGAATGGGACGTTGATGGTTTTTTGAAAAATGACAGAAAAGACAATAAAGCCAAAAAGCAAGTTGAGTTTTACACTTTTTATAAAAGCGGCATGAAATACGTCAGCATTCGCCCTTATGGCTGGAAAAGTATGCACTATTATGAGTATGACCAAACGGGCTATCTCAAAAAAACTCGCATCATGCAAGCCGATAATGTCAATCATTATATCCAAACAGAATATTATCCGAACGGTCAGAAATCGGTTTCTTGTGCCGTTGTCGATGGTAAATGGAATGGCATATATTCCGCATGGTACGAGGATGGCAGCCCCAAAAGTCAAATTATTTTTGAAAACGGCAAACGGCACGGCACGTCTTATTCCTGGAATGAAGATGGCGTAAAATCGGCTACACTTTTTGAAAATGGCGTTCAAATTATTCAAAATAGCAAGGAAGAAGAAGCCCTCGAATGTGCTTGCAATCATGCTCCGAAAGAAATTCGTAACGGTTTTATGAATTGGTTTAAAAGCTATGTTCCTTTTGAAGATGTCACGCAACGCACCCAATATTTTACCATTTCAGAGCAGAGTTACAAGCGATTATTTAGTAAAAATATCCGAGCATCCAATGACCAAATTTATGGCACACTTGCCGTAGTGAACGATTTTTATGTAGAAGTCCATAATGGTTTGCGTTTGGATTTCACGGCTTGCCGCCGTGGTGTCAATCGAACGCATTTAGACATCAACGCTCGCTATAATCCCCGAAATGACAAGACTACGCTAAGCATCCGAGATTTTGATATGAGTGTAGAGTTTCCTCAAAACCTCCTGCGCCTTTACGATTTGGAAAACAAAAAACCATTGGTCGTGAGTATGAAAAAGTATCAAAAAAGCAGTGTTCGGTTTGAAGTAAAAGAACTCGAGTATGAGGACGAAAACGGTATTCCTTCCGTTGAAATTACTCAAAAAAAAGGCACTCAGCCTTGTTTCCAAATCTCTGAAATAGGCACTACGGGCATTTTGTTTAATGGCAATAATCCGCAATTGGATTTTTCGCCAGTTGCTTTTCCGAGCAACCTTTCCAGAAGGTGGAGAAAATCAAACGTCGAAGAATACCTGTCTTCCGACAATACTACTTTCAATCTTACACCACCGATGAAGCATTTAAATGATTTTATGGGCGTGTATTTCCCCAATGGACAATTGTATATTTTTTATCAAAATACCGAAATAGTAGCAAATGCGAAAAATATTTTCGTAGATGGAAAAGAGATTCACGGCAATATCGAAATTGCTATCAGTGCTTATCCGTCCGTTTCTGATACCAATGCTTTTCTTAACTTTTTAGCTGCCAAAGGGTTTGAAGTCTTAGAAACGCAATTGATTAATGAGGAAACGTTGCATATATTTTGGAAATATGCTGGGAGATAGTGTTGCGTTGCAAACTCATATAAAAAATAAAACCAGACAAAACGAAAAAACATATTAAAACCTGTCTGCCGACAGCAGGCACAATAGGCACATAAGTAGAGTGTTTCAAAAATAAGTTAATCTTTTCTCCAATGGTGGCTTGCCCCATTGTACTTTGGTTTTCAATGTAAACAAGGCAGCAAGCTACCTTGGAGAAATAATTGCAAAATGGGCTAACGCTCCTTGAAAATTCGAGTATTTTTATATCAAAATACCTTTTTAATTTTTTATGCGAAGCCCTTTTTTTCTATGAGCCTATTAAAAAAATGAATACTTTTAAAAAGCCGACGCAAATTATCATACAATATACCTAACATCATTTTATGCAGCCAACTCAATCTTTGCCCGAATGGAACAATCCCAATATTGTAGAAATAAATAAAGAACCTGCTCATGCGGATTTTAAATACGCAAAACCTGCTGGCAATCGGCTGATATTGAATGGTATTTGGAAATTTAAATGGTCTCGCTGCCCCGATGAGCGTCCTGTTGATTTTTATAAAAATGACTATAATACTGCTGAATGGGACGATATTCCTGTGCCTTCCAACTGGGAATTGCAAGGTTTTGGCATTCCGATTTATACCAATATTGATTACGAATTTACTAAAAATCCGAAGCCGCCCTTCGTCCCAACGGATTACAATCCCGTAGGTGCGTACAAAAAAAAATTTGAGTATCAGCCCAACGACAATCATCAAGTTTTCATACATTTCGGAGCCGTAAAGTCAGCGTTTTACCTTTGGATAAATGGCGAAAAAGTGGGATACAGCCAAGGAAGTAAGTTACCCGCAACGTTTGATATTACCGATTTTATACAAAAAGGCGAAAACGCTATTGCACTCGAAGTCTATCGGTGGAGTGATGGAAGCTGGTTGGAATGCCAAGATTTTTGGCGGTTGAGCGGTATTGAGCGAGATGTTTATATTTATGAAACGCCCAAAATTCGGATTCAAGATTTTTTTGCAAAAGCGAATTTAACGGATGATTATCGGCATGGAAAACTGGAGTTAGACGTTACTCTCAAGGCGCATATTGCTCCGCAAGCGGTCTTTATTCTTCATTATCAAATTGAAAATAAGAACGGCAAAGTTATCCTGCAAGACCAACAAAACGTCATTTTCACACAAAATAATCCTGTTTTTTATTTTAAATCTCAAATTCCAAGCGTTCAAAAATGGACAGCCGAAACGCCGAATTTATACCGTTTAGCTATTCGCCTAATGAATGCGAATGGAGAACTAATAGAAAATGTTTTTTGTAAAATTGGTTTCAAAAAGGTAGAAATTAAAAGTGGTCAATTGCTTGTAAATGGGCAAGCCGTCTTGCTGAAAGGTGTAAATCGACACGAACACGACCCCGAAACGGGACACGTCGTATCGGAAGAAATGATGCGCAAAGACATTGAATTGATGAAACTGCATAACATCAATGCGGTGCGGAATGCGCACTATCCAACGGATTCTCGCTGGTATGAGTTATGCGATGAATATGGGCTATACGTGGTGGACGAAGCTAATATTGAGTCGCATGGCATTGGTTATGATTTAAATGCGACGCTAGCCAATCAGCCGATTTTCAAAAAAGCGCACTTGGCGAGAGTGCAACGCATGGTGGAGCGAGACAAAAACTATGCTTGTATTATTATTTGGTCGTTGGGCAACGAAGCTGGAAATGGCGTAAATCTGTATGCGGCTTATGATTGGCTCAAGCAGCGAGATGCTTCTCGACCTGTGCAATATGAGCGAGCAGGCATCGGCTGGAGCGACAAAGTGGAATGGAACACGGATATTCTTGCGCCCATGTATCCGTGGACGGACAAGATGAAAAGAATGCTTGCCCAAAATCCTAATCGCCCATTGATTATGTGCGAATATGCGCACGCCATGGGCAATAGCGTCGGCAACTTAAAGGAATATTGGGACACTATTCGGGCTTATCCGAGAATGCAAGGCGGTTTTATTTGGGATTGGGTGGATCAAGGTTTGTATAAAACTTTAGCGGATGGCACTCGAATTTTGGCGTATGGCGGCGATTTTGGCGATAAAAATACGCCTAGCGATAGCAATTTTTGTATCAATGGGCTTATTCAACCCGATAGGGCAATCAATCCGCATTTGCTAGAAGTCAGACAGGTTTATCAAGATATTCATATCGAAATGAAGGAAAAAGGCGAGCGGAGTTTTGAGATTTATAACGAGTTTTTCTTTACTAATTTGAATGTTTTTCGGTTGGAATGGGAGGTTTTAGAAAATGGGAAACCCCTTAATCAGCAAGGCAAACGAGGTGTTATTAACGAATTAGATATTGAATCACAAAGTAAAAAAATAATTGAAATTCCTTTTGATATTGAAGATTTGGAAGGCGAAGTTTTTTTGAATGTTTATTTTAAAACAAAAACAAAAAGCTCCATTTTGCCTAAAGATTTAACGTTATCAAAGGCGCAATTTTTTATTCAAAAAAAGAAAAAACACACTCCTTCCCTACCCCTTTCATATCATTTAAAAAAGATAGCAACCAATGAAGGTTTAGTTATAAAAGGTGAAAATTTCAATCTCGCTTTTGATAAAAACTATGATTTAGTTCATTACCAATGCAATGGGCAAATTATCATCGAAGGTAAACTCCAACCCAACTTTTGGCGACCGCCCACGGATAATGATTATGGCGCACGCTTGCCCGAAAAACTTCAAGTGTGGAAACAGCCCATGGAAGATTTCCAAATTATCAATTTAAGTTTTGAGGAGGTCAGCAACCAACATTTTCAAATCAAAAAAACGGGTACAATTATCCAACAAAAGGCGCAAATAGCTTTGCAATACGATGTATATTCTAATGGAAAAATCAGCGTTAGAATGCAATTAACGCCTAAAGATACCGAATTGCCGATGTTGCCGAGAGTTGGTTTTCGGTTTAGGATAGCTAAGGAATTTGATAATATGACTTGGTACGGCAGAGGCAAACACGAGTCGTATTCGGATAGGAAAACAAGTGCTTTTGTAGGCGAATACCAAGGCAAAGTCAGCGAACAATTTCATCCCTACATTCGACCACAAGAGACGGGCAATAAGACCGATGTGCGTTGGGCTACTTTCCAAAACCATTCAAAAAATGGGATTAAAATTTCCTGTAAACAACACGAGCTTATTCATTTGAATGCTTATCATTACGCACTTTCAGACTTGGATGGCGGCATTCAAAAGTCGCAAACTCATGCGGCAACGCTGAAAGAAAGAGATTTTACAACCATTCAGGTTGATGGGCATCAGATGGGCATAGGTGGCAATAATAGCTGGGGCGCAACGGCTTTAAGAAAATACCTACTGCCTTGCAAGGCTTATGATTTTATGTTTTTTATGGAGCCGTTGTAGCTACGATTCTACTGCTCTGGCTTGCTTTTGCTATCATTTACGATATTCTTAAATAACTCTTTTAGGCTATCAAAATCTCGGCGGTAAGAAATACCAACGCCGGCTTTATTTCGGTAATCCGACACCACAACTTCGCCACGGTTATAAGCTCGCATTCGCCAACGACCATCTTTTGTAATCACCCATTCTACCTCAAAATCGCTGGTATATTGACCATAAGCATCATCAAAATTGACATTGCCACTGATAATCAATCGGTCATCAAATAGTCCATTTCGGAGTCCAACGGTCACTTCATTGCCTCGAATCGTAACGGGTTCGTTGAGGTCAGAAAGGTCTTGAAACTCTGCTCTCCTATAATTTACATCTACGTCAATACTCGAAATCACGCCATTTGTGCCTATTATTTCAGATAATAAATCAGAAACATATATCGAAAATTGGTTGGATAAAAGCTCTGTTAGCGTGTTAAAGCCCGTCCCGATTACGCCCTGCCCGATACCCACTGCGGCATTCGTCGGCAGAAAATCTCGCAATACGATAAGTGCAAATACCTGTCTATTGAGTTCGTTGGGGTCTTCTCGCACGAGTTTTAACTTGCTTTCTACGTAGGAAGCCAGTGAATTATCCACGTTCGGAATTTCCAAATCGAACGTAATATCAGGTTTGAAGAGTTCGCCTTTGAGGTTCATGCGCAAATCCACTTTTGTAGATTTTTTTGCGGCAATGTTTTCGTCGTCGGTAGCCAAATATTCTATAATAAAATTATATGGCGCCACATTCAAGTTTCGGTAATATGCCGATAGGTTGATGGTCGCATCAAGCGGGTCGCCCGTCCAAACAATTGAACCGCCTCTGCGCACTTCAAAAGGTTTATTGATAAAATTTTGATACGTAAATAAATATTCTCCTCGCTCAATGATGTAAGTGCCTGACATTGTAAAATCTCCCGTTCGGGTCACGCCTATTTGAAGCGTTCCGTTTCCTCGTCCACGTATTTCATCGCCTGCTTGCTCATCAAACACCAATCGAATTTCGGCACTAGGCGTTACATCCAAGTTCATTTCGAGGTTTAAGCCCTGAGGCGCAGTGTATTTATTTCGGTTTTTATTTTTATTTTTTTCTTCATCATTTATAAACTTAATGAACTTGACTTCGCTTGCCGAACTTTCGTAAGAAATAGGCAAAACCACATTCGTACCAGCGAGCGAAGTCGCACTGATATTGATGTCGGGTTGTTGCAAAGGGCCTGTGAGGCGAAGTGTTGAGCTTCCGATTGCTGTGCCGTAAAATAGCTCATTGTCTTCTTTTTTAGTATCTAAGAGTATAAATCTTTTGGTACTCATAGTAATATCAAAGAAGAATGATTTAAGGTTGTTATGCAGCACCGAACCTTCTACAAATGCTTCGTTATTGTCTCTATCTCGTAAGATTGCGCTTTCGGTATTTACGTTATTTTCGTCCCGGTTGCTCTTTCCTTTTATAATAAAAGCGTTGTTCGTCACTTTGACGGTCGCTTTATCTATTCGATAGAAAGTTTGCAGGTAATCAATTCTGACACCGACTTTGTTCAGGCGAACGTTGCCCGTGATAGAAGGTTTGGTAGGCGTACCTGTGATAATTATATCTCCATCAAAGAAGCCTTCGGTATCCGAAATAAAGTCGCCAACGAAATTTTCAATTATCATCAAAGGATAATCTCTAATTTCCGTTTTGAAATTAAAATAATGGTCTTTGGACGTATTTTGTTTGAGTGTTGGCATCAGATAAGTACCTCGTATGCCCAATTTGCTTTTGTCCATGCCTAAAATATTGGCATTGATAGCAATCGGGTCGTTGAGCGTAGGGAAGGAAATCGTGGCGTTCAGATTGCCGAGCAAATCTCGGTTCATCGTCAGCGAATCAATATCTAGCGTTGCATTGAATTGAGACGCATTAAATAGGTCTTCGATTTGAACAATGGCGTTTGCCTTTCCTCTAAATTCGTAATCGCCAAAATCAACAAACTCTTCGAGCCAATCCAACTTGATATTGCTCATATCTAATTGCAACCCCTTACGCCCTAAGCTGTCAAGGCGAACGGTTTCGTCGTTGGTTTCGTTTGATAAGACCACATTCACTGGCACTATTCGATTGTCGTAAATGGTGGTTTTGTTGTTTTTCGCAATGCTCCAACGCTTATTATATATCAATACATTCGAGCTATCAATGCTGATTTCGTACCTATCTTTAATGACTTTAAGCTCTCCGTTGAATTGCAAATCGGTAAATACTTCGCCTATTTTATCATTCCCCACTTCAAATTTCAGAATATCTCCTTCGAGATAATTCGAGACTTTAATGTTTGGAAAAGTTAAACTATCGCCTATTTGCACTTCTCTCACGGTGGTGAATACGTTGCAACTTTCGCCATTTGCTCGTAGCCGGACATAGGTTTTACCAAATTTAAAATTACTCCATTGAATGAGCGGAAAGTTCAAATCAAATAGCAGTCGTGGTTTTTCTTCGTCTTTTCGAGGTTGTTTGAATTTACTATCAAATCGGCTTCTTATCTTCAAATCTTTAATTTCTGCGATATCTAGATGGAGTAGATTTAGCCAATTTCGAGTTTCCTGTATTTCGATAAACAGGGTATAAAATTCGTTATTTTCGGGATTTTCGGGAACGTAAACGAAAGTGCTATCTCCTGCTATGAGTTTTTTCAAATGCAGCGACTCTGTAAACTTCGGATAGTTGGTTATGAAGTAGTTCAATAGGACGTTTTGAACTTTTATAAAATCAAAATTGCTCAAAATTCTACCATTCATCAAATCGGATTTGACTTCGTAGAATCGAGCATTTTTATCATTAATATCGGAGACCACTCGAATGCTATCCAATGTATAAACCAAAGAATCTTCCTTGAGCGTAAAGTCTCTCAATGCCGCATAGCCATCAATGTTATTCGGATTATTGCCTACAAAGTCAAGTTGGAGATTTCCACTCAAATTATAATCATAATCAAAAAGATTAAGCGGTTTTAGGTTGATTTTGCTAAAGGTCGTATTGATATTGAAACGGGGCAAGGTGTTGGTAAAATCCACTTTTCCGCCAAATTTCAATTTAATATTATCATCATCTATCGAAAGGTTTCCGTCAAATAAATTGGGTTCTACTTCGCCGTCAATGGCAATATCCTTGTAGGTATAATTTTTATACGTAAAATCTTTAACATTGCCTTTCAAGGCTGCTTTAATTTCGTCAATGGCGTAACCTTGCCCATCTACATCCATTCGGAAAGTAATCGTACCAAAATCGGGTACATCCAGCCATTTACCCAAATCAAAATCCGTCAGGCCAAAAAATCCATCATAACTACCATAGCCTCGCCCTCGCTTGAAGTTGAATTTCATATCGCTATTGGCACTTCCCAAATCCGTTTTGAGGT
>CALOED010000146.1:0-13707 GCA_942492005.1 uncultured Saprospiraceae bacterium | reverse complement strand
ATGCAGCATTAAATCCATATAATGGGCATTTAATTGCATTACTTTTACCTTATATGACTAAACAATGTTTTGAAATATTTATGATACATTTTGAAAAAGAGACTCAGTTAAAATATGGGGAAAATAAAATCTTGCTGATTGCTGATGGTGCTACTAATCATCAACAAAGTATTATTCAAACTAATCGGATTGATTTAGTGAAATTACCAACAGCTTGTCCAGAGTTGAATCCTGCTGAACGATTCTTTGAACAACTTAGAGCCGAATTAAGTAATCAAGTCTTTAAGTCTAGTGAAGAGGTAGAGTTTTTTTTGTGTGATATTTTAGCCAAATATTTTGATAATCCGCAATTAATTTCTTCTTTAACGCATTTTCCATATCTACGACATGAATAATTGAAATGCGTATTAGTAACATCTTCGATGGTTTATCCGAGTAATTCTCAATGTCTAGTTTTTAATTTGAATTTGCCTAAGCGAAACACCGTTTTATCCAAAAAATAACAACATCTGTACAAAAGTCATCGTTAATTCAATATTCTATTGTAGCTTTGTTGCCCACGATAGAATATTTAAAAAGAGAAATAAAATTTTCAAAAAGATGAATCCTGTAACTATACTTAGCAGTTTTATGTTGGTGCTTGGCTTGGTAGTCGCTACTAATGCACAAGTTTATGCTCAAAATATCACAGGCGTTTGGATAAATTCTTCGGAAGATACCAAAGTGCTGATATATAAAGGACGTAAGGATACTAAAAAAGTCCGCTACAACGAAGACCCCTCTAAGTATTACGGGCGAGTGATTTGGACAAAAAACGGAGATGTCAAGAAAGGCGAAAAAATCATCGTTCAGTTTTCTCCTTATGGCAATAATACCTACAAAGGCGGAAAAATCATGCACATTAGAAATGGTAAAACCTATGAAGGCTACCTTCAAATCCGAACGGATGGCAAGCTAAAAGTCCGAAAATACGTCAATAAATCCATCGTAGGAACAACCGAAATTTGGGCAAAAACTGAAGGATAAATTTTTTATTCAAATTTTTAAAAATGAAGAACAAACGTTGAAGTGTAAGACTTTGGCGTTTGTTCTTTGTATTTTCATACCTCCGAACGCTCTTCTTATGCTCGACTTATTTTCTGACGATTATTTTATGAAAATGGCTTA
The DNA here is from genome assembly GCA_942492005.1 of uncultured Saprospiraceae bacterium. GTDB lineage: Bacteria > Bacteroidota > Bacteroidia > Chitinophagales > Saprospiraceae > CAKZLL01. Next base: position 12,540 of record CALOED010000146.1, on the reverse strand, counting down.
TCAAGAGGCGCAAACTGCCTTTGAAATGGGCGAAGTTCCCGTTGGCGCAGTCATGGTTTGCGAGAAACAAGTCATTGCCAAAGGACACAACCTGACCGAACGACTTACCGACGTGACGGCTATCGCAGAAATAATGTGCTTAACGGCAGCGTCTGAATTTTTAGGCAGCAAATATTTGACAGATTGCACGCTTTACGTGACCCTAGAGCCTTGTGCGATGTGTGCTGGCGCATTGGCGTGGGCGCAGTTGGGGCGGCTCGTATATGGCGCAAAAGATAAAAAAAGAGGTTTTGCTAGGCTTTCGCATAAAGTATTGCATCCTCGCACGGCTGTTTCCTTTGGTGTAATGGAAGAGGAGTGCAGTCAGTTGGTGAAGGATTTTTTTGAAAAAAGAAGGTGAGGAGCGTTCATAAACGCAGCAAACAGATTGTGTTACCTTGCTTTTTAAGATTTAAAACAAAAAGAAAAAATGAATACATTTCCGATTATTGATTTGCATTGTGATTTACTGACTTATTTGGCGCATGGCTCTGGTGCTACCATATTTGATACCGATGAAATAGGCGTAGCTTTGCCACATTTGAAGGCTGGAAATGTAACGCATCAAGTGCTTGCCATATACTCTCCGACCCAAAAAGGCAGCGTAGCATTTGCTGAAAAGCAACTGAAACCTTATCAATCCTTACTCGAAACGGAGCATTTCTACCCGATTACTTCGGCTTATGATGCGGCTTCTTTATCAGCGACGGACAAAGTAGGCGTGACCGTAGCCATAGAAAACGCCAGCGGCTTATGCGAAGAAGACGAAAAATTGGATTTGGCATTTCAGCGTTTGGAATCTATGCTAGAAATATGCGAGCATCTGTTCTATATTAGTTTTACGCACCATCCCGAAAACCGCTTTGGTGGCGGAAATTTCAGCGACAATGTGGGCTTGAAACCCGATGGAGAAACACTTTTAGATTACATGAATGGGCGAAAAATTGCCGTAGATTTATCGCACAGCAGCGACAATTTAGCTCACGGCATCATTGATTACATCACCAAGCACTCATTGGATATTCCGATAATGGCGAGTCATTCCAATTTTAGAAAACATTGCGACCATGTTAGGAATTTGCCCAATGAATTGGCGCAAGCCATAGTGAGCCGAAACGGGCTGATAGGCATGAATTTCCTTAGAGATTATGTGCATCCTACGCAGCCAGAGCAGCTTTTTGAGCATATTCTTTATGGCTTGCAGGCAGATGTGGCGCAAGATAGTTTGGCTTTTGGCGCAGATTTTTTTGATACAAAAATATTGTCCCAAATGATGCCCGACAGTGTGCCGTTCTTCTTTCCTGAACATGAAAATGCAAGTAAATATCCTAATCTTTTAAAAACGCTCCAGGATAAAAATGTAGATGAAGCACGGCTTCAAAAATTATCTTATCAGAATGCCATAGATTTTATGAAGAGGTTTTGGTAAAAGTAAGTCGTTCTCCTGAACTCTAACTAAGCCAATACTTTTTTCAAATCTTCTACGAATGTGATAATATTGAGGTATTCGCTAATCTTCGCATATCTCATTTCTTTATTAAAAATAAGAATCGCTTCGCCGTTACTTTCAAGGTGTTCGATATTGCTATTTTCAAGAAAAGCACGAATTTCATCAGTCACGAATGCCGACATTTTATCACGATTTTCCACTTTTACAATAAATTGATTAGAGAACTGATGATACACTTGATAGTCGATATCCTTGTGTTCAGAAATATGTAAATACTTTTCGAGCAAGCTCTTTTTTTCGATAGTAAATCGGGGAATAGCATAAGGCATTTTTACAAATCCTAGCGTGGTTTTGTACTCTTCCGTAGCCAAAAATGCGCCTTCCTCGAAGGTCACGTCAAATATTTCCCAATGGATAGCGTCTTTTTTATTCGATACGCAGTTGTATTCGGACTCGATGGGGCGAGATTTGAAAAAGGAAAAAGACGTAAAATAATTCACCGAAATATCAGGAATTTTTTGATAATGATAATCGTGTTCATTCGCTATTTCCTGCATCCAAATCTGACGAGGATTGACCTTATCCGCACGAGTGTTCAATATCTTGAGGGCAAACTTATGATTGGTAGAAGAAACGTGTTTGTCCAGCCCTGTAACCGTAGCACTACCGCCATTATCGTGCTGCATTCGCTGAAATTCATCAAAATGTTCCAATACCGAAAAGTCCACTAAAATAGATTCTGATAAATCCACTTTGACTTTAGCATGAAGCGGAATTTGTTCCAAAAGGTGATTAATATCCAAAATGCCTAAGAAGTTGGCAATGCCTTTTATTTTTAAATCGTAAGAACCATCTTTTTTGAGAATAAGGTGCGAACCAGCATTGAACGTCAGGCGGTAAAATTCTAAAAGGCTGACTTTGGCTAATAGGAAATGAGTAACTAACACCAATAACAATCCAGCAAAAATACCTATCAATAAGTTGGTGTATAAGGTAATTACCAACGTAGCTAAAAAGAAAATAAACTGCTCGATACCATGGCTGAGTACTTGTTTGAATACTCTAGGCGAAGCTAATTTGAAGCCCGTAAATACCAATAAAATAGCCAAAGCACTCAGCGGAACTTGCTGTATTACAGGGGCTAATAAAAATATAAACAGGAATATTAACACGCCATGATACATATTCGACCATTTGGTTTTGGCGTGATTATGCACATTTACCGTACTTCTTACAATCACATTCGTAATCGTGAGTCCGCCCAATGCACCCGAAACCATCGTACTCAATCCAATTCCGATTAAGTCCTTATTCATGTTCGTTTTTCGCTTATAAGGGTCGAGTTTATCAATCGCTTTGCCGCTTGCCAACGAAGCAATGCTGGCTATCATAGTAATAGAAATCACAGAAGTCCAAAATGGCACTGTGCCGATTTTTGAAAAATTGGGCGTAAGAATAGCATCTGCCAAATTCGATGGAATATTGATAAGCAATTCGGGACCAATTTGATAATCGTTGCCAAAAAAAGAAAGCGTGTGTGCGTGGAAAAAATCGAAAAAATACACAAAAGGAATAGACAATGCCAAAACCCACATCGGCGCAGGCAAAAAATGAAAAAGTTGGTAATTGATTTTAGAATGAAAAAGAAGCAACAGCAAACCCAAAATTGAAATAATACCAACGAAAGGATTGATATTCGGAATTTGATAAACGGCAATCTATCAGCGTCTCCACAATATGCGACGAGTTGGAAGTCGTTCCCATTGCCACATGAATTTGTTTGGCAAAAATAATAGTACCAATAGCCGCCAAAATACCCTGTATCACCGTAGAATGAAAAATATCTGCAAAGCGTCCCAGCTTAAAAACACCCAATAGTATTTGAATGCCGCCCGATACCACAATAGCCGCCAAAGTATAATTGATCGCTTGCCCCGAGCCGTCGTCCATAGATGCCGTAGCCGCCAAAATGACCGCTATCAAACCTGCTGCGGGCCCATTAATCGCAATATGACTACCTCGAAAAAGCGTGGTAACGATACCGCCTATTACGGCAGCTAGAATGCCCGACATCGGCGGAACACCCGAAGCATAAGCCACGCCTAGCGACAACGGCAATGCCACCAGCGAAACGCTAATAGCCGCTATCAAATCGCTCTGCCAGTTCTGAATAAGTCCTTTAAAGCCCGTCTTAGGTATTACAGCCATTTTTTTAAGTTGTTTTTCGTAAAAAAACATAAATAGTAATCAACTTGCAAGTGATTGACTATCAGATACTTTGGCTGTTACTTATGTTTGTTTATTTCGATATTGAAATTTCTCGAATAATTAATATCCTGCTTCCAGCACTCAAAACCTGACCGCTATTAGGCAAGTACCGAAATCCGAAATGCTACTCAAAGCGTATCGCTTAGGCTTGAATATTTTTTCTATTGAGAAAAGTGAAATATAACAATATTTTTAATATCAATAGCTATCATTCAAGAATTGAAGAGAATAAAGCAGAGAATGTTGATGAATAAATTCTTAGAAATGTTTGTTTTATTTTTTAAATTTGCTTTAAAATAGATTTAGATTTATCTAAATTTATAATTAAATGGATAGAAATAAATAAAACATATACCTCTAACAATATGTTTTGTGCTGTTTTAAATATAAAAAAAAACAAGGTTAAGATGAAAAAATGGTCACTTATAATTTATTTTATTTTAAGTTATGTCATGATTATAAATGCGCAAAAAGGAAGCGTAAGCGGCAAAATTACTTACGAAAATGTAAGTTTAGCGCAAGTCAATATTCAAATAGAAGCATTGGATATAATGACCACGACGGATGCTAGTGGGAATTTTAATATCGAAAATATTCCTTACGGAGAATGGCAAATAAAAGTCTCTTTTTTAGGATTTAAAAGCGAAATCCAACCTTTTCATATTAATGAAAATCAATCTACAATTCGACTAAAATTCGATTTGAAACCAACGCTTTTTGAGTTTGACCAAGTGGTAGTCACTGGCACGAAAACCTTCAAACGACAAACGCAATCCCCCGTTATTGTAAATATTATTGATAGCAAACAACTGGACAATGTGCAAGCCTGTAACCTATCTGATGGTTTGAAATTTCAACCCGGACTGCGAGTAGAAACGGATTGCCAAACCTGCAATTACACGCAGCTACGCATGAACGGACTCGGTGGCGGATACGCTCAAATTCTGATAAATGGTCGCCCGATATTTAGCCCGCTCACAGGACTTTATGGGATGGAACAATTGCCTACTAGCATGATTGAGCGCATAGAAGTAGTGCGAGGCGGCGGCTCGGCATTGTATGGTTCGAGTGCGATAGGCGGCACGGTAAACGTCATTACGAAGATTCCAAAATCGAATAACTTTGACGTGGGTTATACTTTTCAAGACATTAATGGTGGGGCAACTGACCAAATTTTGAATGGAAATATTACGGTATTATCCCAAAAAGAAAATGCAGGCGTTTCGTTTTTTATAAATAGCAGAAACCGAAATGAATACGACCATAATGGGGATAATTTTTCAGAATTGCCCGCTTTGCGCAACAATTCCTTCGGCACTAATTTTTTCTTTTTGCCAAAAGCAAACCAAAAAATTGAACTCAGCCTAAGCCACCTCAATGAGTATCGCTACGGTGGCGAAATGGTGGACAAACCTGCTCATTTGGCGTTGCAATCGGAAGAACGCACGCACAACGTATTGATGGGAAGTGCGGATTATCAAATCAATTTTAATGATGAAAATAGCTCGTTTATCGCTTATTTTGCAGGACAAAACACCGACAGAGTGCATTATACGGGCATTGTCCCCGATGATTCGGTAGGCATTTTGGCACATTTAGAAAATCCTCCTTATGGCGTTTCCGCAAATATTACCTTGCAAGGCGGTGTGCAAATCAATCACAGAATTAACCGATTTTTGGGCGGAACGAATGTGCTTACTTTTGGTGGAGAATACGTGATGGACGATGTGTTGGATGTCATAAATGCTTATGCTTACAAGATTGACCAAACCACAAAAAACGCTGGCTCGTTCTTCCAAAGCGATTGGGAAATCACGCCTTCGCTCAATTTATTGTCGGGCGTTCGGGCAGATAAACACAACCTTGTGGACAAAATCATCTTTAGCCCTCGTGTATCTTTATTGTATAAATACAAAACGGCAACCCAATTTCGCTTGACTTGGGGAACGGGTTTTCGTGCGCCACAGGCTTTTGATGCCGATTTGCACATCGCTTTTGCTGGCGGCGGCATTTCTCGTATTTCGTTGGCAGATGATTTGAAAGAAGAGCGGTCCAATAGTTGGAGCGGCTCGGTCAATTATGATTATGCCAAAGAAGATTATGTAGTTGGTTTTACGGCGGAGGGATTTTATACGCATTTGAAAGATGCTTTTTATTTGTTTCCGCTCGGCACGGATAATTTTGGAGAGCGATTTGAAAAAAGAAATGGCTCGGGTTCTAGGGTAAAAGGGGCAACCTTTGAGGTGCGAGCGAATTATAATCAAAAGGCTCAATTGGAAGCAGGTTTTACGGTGCAGTCGAGTTTGTACAATGAAGCAGTTACCTATATAGATGGTTTGGAAAGTAAGCGAAATTTCCTCCGCACACCAAATCAATATGGCTACGCTACACTGTCGTTTTTTCCGAACAAAAACTTGAATGCTTCGCTCAACATGGTTTATACAGGCACAATGGAAATAGCGCACTTTGCTGGTGCGCCTGAGCAAGATGCAGACGAATTTGTGGTGTCGGATGCGTTTGTAGAATGGAGTTTCAAGGCAAGTTATACGTTTGGTTTGAAAACATTGGATTCGGGTTTGGAGCTTTTTGGAGGTATCAAAAATATGACAAATGCTTACCAAAATGATTTTGATTCGGGCAAAAACCGAGATAGTAACTATATTTACGGCCCCGGCGCACCTCGCACGTTTTTTATTGGTGTAAAGGTAAAAACGTTGGATTAAGAGAAGGTGGAGATAGTGTCACGTAAAAAATAAATTGATATGAAAACATTGGACGAAAAGCAAAAATTGGAAGCCTTACTGGTAATCGTGCTAGGTTTCGGAATTTTGTATCTTATTTTTGATTTGAAATGGATGCTTTACTTTGCTTTGGGCGTTGGGGTTTTGAGTTTGATGTTTCCTTTTTTCAAAGAAGGCGTGTTGTGGCTTTGGTTCAAAATAGCCCATGTTTTGGGTTGGATAAATACGAAAATTCTATTATCCGCAGTGTTTTTTGTTGTTTTGTTTCCAGTGGCATCGTTATCAAAGTTATTTTCAAAAGATAAATTGCAACTCAAACGACCAACGGCATCGCTTTTTAAAGAAAGAAATCATTTATATACCAAAGAGGATATTGAGAACATTTGGTAATCAGAGCTTTTTAAATGCTTTAAAAAACAGAGTAGGCGCATAGTTTTTATTTCTTTCAAAAGAGAATATCCAAAAACGCTATATGCCTAATCGTGTTTTAAAAATAATGGTTATTTGACAATTTCTGCCAACCCTTTCAATTTTTAATCCAATGTGGTTTTGACCCATTGTGTTCCAATTAATTAAGGTAATGGGCTGAAACCACATTGGATAGAAATGCAAAAATTGTCAAAGAATCAAAATAATAAACGATTAGAATATGGAAATGCTAAAAGATTTATTCAACTTTCTAATGGCTCGGAAAAAATTCTGGCTAGTGCCGGTAATTTTAGTCTTGCTACTCATTGGCGTGTTAATCGTTATTGGAGGAGGTTCAGCGGCTGCGCCATTCATTTATACATTATTCTAAAAAAAATAAATTATGAGTTGGACAACAGAAAACAATCAACTGAATAGGACTTTTAAGTTCAAAGACTTTGCAGAAGCCTTTTCTTTTATGACAGAAGTGGCGTTTCATGCAGAAAAACAAGGGCATCATCCTAATTGGAGCAATGTATATAATACCGTTTCGGTGCATCTGACAACACACGACGCAGGAAATGTTGTCACAGAAAAGGATACGAAGCTCGCTAAAGCGATTGATAGTATTTTTGAAAAATATCAATAGGTTTTTGAAATACAGATTAAGTTGTCGTAAAAGAGTTCTATTTTAGAAGAAAAATCATAAGTATATGAAGATTGTAGATACTTCGGTCTATTATGCAAAAGTAGCGTTTCGATACACACGCCGAATCGTCGCACCATTTTTTTTCGGCATTACCTTGAATTGGCTTTTTGCCTTAATATTCATGGTGGGTTGGTTGCGTTCTATTTCGGTGGCAAATAGCGTTCCTGCTTTGCTGATGGCAGCCTTATTTTTTGCGGGCTTTCCGTTTGTATATTTTTGGCTAGCAAGAGGTTATGCGGTAAAGAAAGGATTAGAATTTATCTATCAAGGCAGCAACGAAATCGTATCTAAAGCAGTAGGAATGGTAGTTTCAACGGCTATCAACAGCACCGAAAAAATTGATAATTTAGGGATTTTCAAAAGCGGAAATGGAAGTAAGCAAGGCGTTCAGAAGCCTAAAAATTTCATTCAACGATTGGAAGAAATAGAAAGTAAATTGCCTCGCCCGATTCGCCATATTTTGCATTTTTTGCTTGAGCGCATTCCTTTTAAGGCATTTTTGACCGAAGTAGGGCAGGAGATGGAACTCTCTTCGAGCAATCTGGAAGAGATAAAACCCAAAGTACAAGAGAAAGTAGATACTTATGTGGTAGAAGAACTCATAGGCGCAAACTTAAATTGGTTTTGGGCTTTGGTCATTATCAATGTTTTGGTGATGTATTTGAGTTGGGCATTCGTAGCAGGTTAATTTTTTTTGAAACAAAAAGGCATCCTACAAACCAGAGCGTTGTAGGATGCCTTTTTATTTAACCTGTCCTGTAAATACTTTTACTTCATTCACAAATCTTCCTTCAAATTCATAATTCGAGCATAAGCATCATCAATTTGCTGTTTTGAAATTTTACCTTCCTTGATAGATTTTTTTATAATAGCAATGGCTTTAGGAATAGCATCGGCATCATAACCTACTTTAGCAGAATTATTAGAAATAATCAAAATATCCACACCTGCGTCTATTGATTTTTCTACCGCTGTTTTAAAATCAAAATTATCAGCTATTGCGCCCATGTGCAAATCGTCCGAAAGAATGACACCATCCCATTTGTAGCGTTTGCGAAGAATATCGTGCGTTATTTTTTTAGAAAGCGTAGCGGGATAGGTAGCATCCAGTTTAGAATTGAAAACGTGTGCCGTCATTATCATATCCACATTGTCATTGTCTATGAGGATTTTATACGGCTCAAGTTCCATTTCTGTCCAGGTTTCCGTCACGTCGGTGAAGCCCAGATGCGAATCCATATTTGCGCTACCGTGTCCGGGAAAATGCTTGGGCGAACAGAAGATGCCTAACTCTCGATGCGCCTTTATCACTTCGGCAGCGTGTGCTGCTACTACTTTCGGTTGGTCTGAAAAACTCCGCTCAATGCCACCAATTACAGGACATTCAGGATTGACGTTTACATCCACAACAGGAGCATAATTGAGATTAATCCCCGCTTCTTTGAGCGTTTGAGCCGTTTGAGCTGCCCAATATCTGGTGCTATCCAAGTTGTTGAGCTTGCCGAGATATTGCGCAGAAGGCGGACGGGCTGCAAACTCGTACTTGGGCGTAAGTCGGCAAACTCGACCTCCTTCTTGGTCAATGCCTATGAGGAGCGGCGTTTTGGACAAGGCTTGAAGGTCATTGTTGAGCTGTTGAAGTTGCTGAGGCGATTCCACATTTCGAGGAAGCGTCCTGTTGGATGGCAAATCCAAATTATATAAAACAATACCTCCAATGTGGTATTGTTCAATATCTCTTCGGATATGAGAACTTTCATCTACCGAGAGACCTCGAAAACCCACCATCAGCATCTGACCTATTTTTTCATCAAGAGGTACATCGCTGTATTTGTCAGTATGAGCAGTGTTGTCGCAAGAAATGAAGAATAAAATAATTGCAAAAGTTAGAATTTTAGAAAATTTGTATAACTTGCAACATTGAAAAGTTAATGAATTTAACATATAAAAAGTTTTATATTTGTTTCACACATCTACTTGTGTAAGCCTATCAAAAGAAGGAAATCTAATTAAGAATTTCTAAAAATTAGAAGCAAAGTGAAAATATTTTTCCAAATTGGAAAGAGATAAAGGAACTTTTTTTACTTTCGCAAACAATTAATTTTTTACTATTAAATCGCCTAATAGCAATTATTGTAGAATAATAGTTCATAGGCAAATCGTTTTTTGAAATTTTTTAGTAGGTAAAATCTATTTAAGATTCAATTTTCATTTATCTGAGACATAATCTAAATACATTACATCCTCTAGAATATAGTTGGTAGAGAATATTTAAGATTATATTTTTGCGCTGACAGAAGACTGACATAGCATAAGAAACTGTTAAGGGAAAACCAATATTCAAATAAAAGTAGTGGTTCAATATTTTGAAATGCTACAAACACATAAGAAAAGATTGGTTATTTGATAAGTTGTTAAAACTATTCAGATAACGAAAAATACTCTTTAATTAAAATAAGGAGAAGAAATGATAAAGCATATTTCTACAATGAGATGGATACTCATCTTACTATTTTTACCGCTTGGACTTTCTTTACAAGCTCAACCCGAGGGGAAAGCGCTTTTTAAAGAAAATTGTGCAACTTGCCACAACAAGAACATGGTGGCCGACATGACGGGGCCTGCCCTCGGTGGTATTCAAGAGCGTTGGGAAGACGAGTCTGACTTGTACGCTTGGATAAGAAACTCGGGAGCTTTTTTGGCTACTGGCGATGCTTATGCCAACGCACTCTACAATGAGTGGAATAAGGCAGCTATGACAGCATTTCCTAATCTAACCGATGAAGAAATTGCTGAAATACTATTGTATGTAGATAATGTATATACAGGAGAAGGTAAATACGCACCACCTGCGGCAACTACAGGAGTACCTACTATTGGTTCAGATGTAGAAAAAGAAAACAATCCATGGCCTTATTATCTATTAATAGGCGCATTGGTGATTCTTTCATTGGTCTTGGCTCGTATCATTTCCAACTTGAATTACATCAATCAAGTGAAGTCGGGCAATGCACCTGACGAAAGAAAAACAGTTTGGCAAGCGATTACCAATAAATCATTAGTTGGGTTTGTCGTTTTCCTTTTGGTGCTTATTGGAGGTTTTTATACCGTAAACAATGCCATTGATTTAGGTCGTCAGCAAGGCTACGCACCTACTCAACCTATCAATTTCTCTCACAAACTACACGCAGGCACACACAAAATTGACTGCCAATATTGCCATGATGGCGCAAGAAGAAGCAAGAGTGCAGTTATTCCTGCTATCAATACTTGTATGAATTGCCACAAGGCAGTAGAGGGAGAAACCGAAACGGCTAAAAATGAGATTGATAAAATCTACAAAGCCGCAGGTTGGGATCCAGCACAGAAAAAATACACAGGCGAAGGCCAGCCGGTAGAATGGATAAGAATCCACAACTTGCCAGACCATGTTTACTTCAATCACTCTCAGCACGTAGTAGCAGGTGGCGTAGAATGCCAAACTTGTCACGGTGCAGTAGAAGAAATGGCTAAAGTAGAGCAGTTTTCTCCACTTTCTATGGGATGGTGTGTGAACTGTCACCGCCAAACAGAAGTGAAATTCGCTGAAAATGACTATTACAAGGCTTACGACAAATATCACGAAGATTTGAAAAAAGGTGATATGGAAAAAGTAACCGTAGAAGACATCGGAGGTTTGGAATGTCAGAAATGTCATTATTAATAAAAATATAAGGTGTTGTCGATATTTTAAAATATCCGAAACCTAGACTATAAATATAAAATTGCTCGTAAATCAAAAAATACAAACGAAGAGAAGATTTGCAATTTTTTTTAAATTAAATTCTTAATTCTCTTAGTATTTGATGAATACATTAATAATATGAATAAGCAAGATAACAATATTTGGATTGGCGTTGAGGACTTGACGAGAGACCCAAAGTTCCTCGAATCAACACAGTCGGAATTTTTTGAACTTCCCCTTGCCGATGCTTTATCGCAAGATGAAGCCGTTATTGAAAAAGCGACAAAAGGAACTAATCGCCGTGACTTCTTGAAGTACGCAGGTTTTAGTTTAGCGGCAGCTACCGTTGCAGCTAGTTGTGAAATTCCAGTTCGTAAAGCTATTCCTTATGTAGTAAAACCAGAGGCAATCGTACCAGGTGTAGCTGCCTATTATGCCTCTAGTTATGTAAGAGGTGGTGATTATTGCTCTATTCTAGTAAAAACTCGTGAAGGTCGTCCTATCAAAATCGAAGGAAACTCGTTGTCTCCTATCACTCAAGGTGGTACAAGCGCAAGGGTTCAGGCTTCTGTCTTAGACCTTTATGACACCGCACGCCTTCGCAGCGCAGGCACATCTAAAGGTAAAAAAGCACTAACGTGGGAAAAACTAGATGAAGAAGCTGCTCGCTTCTTGAAGCCCAATGCGAGAATTAGAATTGTAACAAGTACGGTAATGAGTCCTTCTTTGAATGCAGCTATTGGCGAATTTAAAGCGGCTTATCCGAATACAGAGGTAGTTACTTACGATGCGGTTTCCGCTTCGGGAATGCTTTTGGCGAACGAAGCAGATTTTGGCAAAAGAGCTATTCCTTCTTACAGCTTCGATAAGGCAGATAAAATTGTAAGTTTCGGTGCAGATTTCTTAGGTTCTTGGATTTCTCCAGTTCAGTTTGCAGCCGACTTTGCAAAAACTCGTAAAAACGAAGATTACAAAGGAGCGAAAATGTCTCGCTTCTATATGGTAGAAAGTTAACATGTCATTGACTGGCTCAAACGCTGACCACAGAGTGTTGGTGAAGCCATCTGAAATGGGCGCAGCTACTGTTACCTTATATAACGCCGTTGCTAAAAAAGCAGGCAAAACAACCGTTACTGCTCCAAAATTGGATGCAGCAACTACTAAAGCTATCAACGAAATAGCAAATGACCTTTGGGCTTCT
>CALOED010000145.1:0-2938 GCA_942492005.1 uncultured Saprospiraceae bacterium | reverse complement strand
AACGCCTCGCCACAACAATAGATGGGGGTGAGACCCGCTTCAAGCGTAAAATCCACTTTTTGAGCCAAAAACGCATCACTTTCATTAAAGTAAGTGCGACGCTCCGAATGACCAATTACTACATAATTGGCACCAACGGATTGTATCATTTCCACAGAAAGCTCGCCTGTAAATGCGCCATTGGGAGCAGGATAGCAGTTTTGAGCACCCGAATGAAAATTAGCCCTGTCAGCTACTATCTGACCAACGGCGTGCAAATGAGTGGCAGGTGTGCAAAATATAACGGTCGTTCTGTTTGGCTCTACCGCATTGCATATTTCCGTAGCTAACGCCACGCCTTCATTATAATTGGTATTCATTTTCCAGTTGCCGGCTACTATTTTTTCCCTAGTCATAGTCTTAAAATTTTAATTTTTAAATTTTGTGCAATAATAGGTAATCTCTATCAAAAAAACGGATGAAAAAAGTATTGCTACTCATAAAAGTAGGTTAAAACATTTATATTTGAGCCAAAAGTATAGAATGCTTGCCTAAAGTTGTGGCAACATTATTTAGGAGCAATTAGCTAATACAGCAAGCGTAAATCACAATTGAAGTAAGATGAAATTAGATATATTGGCGTTGGCGGCTCACCCCGATGATGTGGAGTTGTGCTGTGCAGGTACATTGATGAAACACATTGATATGGGCTATAAGGCTGGAATAATTGACCTGACGCAAGGGGAGTTAGGGACTCGTGGCAGTGCCGAATTGAGGATGAAAGAAGCGCAAAAGGCGGCTGAAATCATGGGCGTTTCGGCTCGTGAAAACCTTAAAATGGCAGATGGCTTTTTTGAAAATGATAGAGAACACCAACTCAAAATCATAGAAATGATTAGAAAATACCAGCCCGAAATTGTATTTGCCAATGCTATTCACGACCGTCATATTGACCATGGGCGAGGCTCAAAACTCATCTCCGATGCTTGTTTCCTATCGGGATTAGTAAAAATAGAAACCTTCCATGATGGAAAAAAACAAGAAAAATGGCGACCAAAAGTAGTTTATCATTTTATTCAAGATAGGTATATCAAACCCGATTTTGTGGTGGATATTTCAGAATATTTGGATAGAAAAAACGAAGCTATTCTGGCGTATAGTTCTCAGTTTTTTAATGAAAATTACGAAAAGAATAGCGAAGAATTGCAAACACCAATTTCTGGACAAGACTTTTTTGAGTTCTTAAAAGCCCGTTCCAGAGAACTCGGGCGACCTATTGGGGCAGAATTTGCCGAAGGTTTTACGGTAGAAAGAACCATTGGCGTAAAGAATATTTTTGATATTTATTAAAGAATGTATTGTTGTTGTTGTTGGAGAGTTAATTTTTTTTAAAATAAAAATAGAGAGAATTAAAGTACTTAACCATCAAGTAATTTGACAATAACAACAATCAACCTAACTAACAATTACAATGAAATTAAAGATTTTTACCATTTGCATATTAGCGATGCTGACCATTACCGCTTGCCAAAAAGAAGAAAGTAAAAAACTTTCAGAATTAAGTTTGATACCCTTGCCTGTTACGCTCGAAGATGGGGAAGGATTTTTTGAATTGACTAATGGTATGACCATTTCTATCAATCAAGAAGATGAAAGTTTGTCTAAAGTGGCGAAGTATTTAGCGGATTTATTGAGCCCTGCTACGGGTTTTGATTTTGAAATAAAAAACGAAGCAAACCCGACGAGCGGTATCGTTTTAGTACTTAAAGACAACACCGATTGGAGCGACGAAGAATATAGCTTGGATATAGGAATCGACAAAATAACGATTACTGCCAACTTGCCACAAGGGCTTTTCAGAGGCATTCAAACCCTTCGTCAAGCACTGCCTGCCGCTATCGAAAAATCTACGAAACAGTCAGCAAGTTGGAAAATTCCAATGGGCAAAATTCAAGACAAACCAGCTTATGGGCATCGAGGAGCTATGTTGGATGTAGCTCGTCACTTTTTTAGTGTGGACGATGTGAAGCGATATATTGATTTTATTGCGGCTTATAAAATGAACATTCTGCATCTTCATTTATCGGACGACCAAGGCTGGCGCATCGAAATAAAATCGTATCCAAAATTGACGACCCATGGCGGAAAAACCGAAGTCGGCGGCGGAAAAGGCGGATTTTATACACAAGAACAATACACGGATATAGTCAATTATGCTGCAGAGCGTTTCATCACAGTCATTCCAGAAATTGATATGCCAGGTCACACGAATGCGGCATTGGCTTCTTATCCAGAGTTGAATTGCGACGGAAAAGCACCAGAACTTTACACAGGTATTGAAGTAGGTTTTAGCACTTTGTGCGTCCGAAAAGCAGAAACATGGGCATTTGTGGATTCGGTGGTTCGAGAACTAGCGGCACTTACGCCGGGCGGATACATTCATATTGGAGGCGACGAATCGAATGCTACTGAAAAGGGGGATTACATATTTTTTGTGGATAAAGCGCAAGAAATAGTAAATAAGTACGGCAAGCAAATGATAGGTTGGGACGAAGTAGCAACGGCTAATTTCAAACCTAATTCAGTGGCTCAATATTGGGCAAAAGCTAGAAAACGCCAAACTTGCCATCGAAAAAGGTGGAAAACTGATTATGCTCGCCGTGCTCAGAAAACCTACATGGATATGCAATACGATTACTACTCGCATCCCTTTGCATTGGACGCTCTATATCGAAGTGGGATTGGCGTATATTTGGGCATTGGAAACCATCGAAGAAGGCGTTGGCAAATGGGATATTTTAGGAATAGAAGCACGGTTTTGGTCAGAAACCACCGAAAACATGGATGATGTTGAGTACCTGGTTTCCGTCGTATGAAAGGCTATGTCGAAATTGGCTGGTTCCCAACATCTCAAGAAGTTGGGAGGAATACAAAGTGCGACTCAGGCATCATAAGGCTA
>CALOED010000144.1:0-2743 GCA_942492005.1 uncultured Saprospiraceae bacterium | reverse complement strand
TTACTTGGCTAGTTTTTTCGATTTTTTGGGTCTGAAATACATCACCGCCAGCCTTGAACGCCTGATATTATTTTCTTATCCGACTTTTGTGGTGATAATTGGCGTAGTATTTTTTAAAGAAAAAATCAATAAAAGACAGCTCCTCGCCTTAATATTTACTTATTTGGGGATTGCCATTGTATTTGTATTCAATGTAGATGTGACGAGTCAGCGAGACTTATTGGTCGGTAGCGGATTGATATTTTTATGCGCCATTTCGTATTCCTTATACTTTGTGGGCGCAGGTCAGGTTATTTCCAAATTTGGTGTTTGGCGATTCACTTCTTATGTGATGTTGGTCTCTTCATTTTCCGTGATTGGGCATTATTTGATTGTCAATGGAGGTATTGGAAATTTGATATTCCCAACTCAAATTTACGTGTATGCTATACTTATGGCAACTTTTTCTACCGTTTTCCCTTCGTTTCTCACTTCCGAAGCCATTCGCCGAATTGGCGCATCTAATAGCGCAATAGTCGCTAGTGTTGGGCCTTTTTCTACTATTGTAATGGCGTATATTTTCTTGGACGAGCGATTATCCGTTTTGCAAATGTTGGGCGGGTTAGTCGTTATCTCTGGCGTACTCATACTTACTTTGGAGCGAAAAAAGTAAAGCTCGAAACGAATTAAGGCATTTTTTTAACTGACTTTTCCTATCCACTCTAGGTTTCGTTCCCCGTACCGCTTCGCACTACTCGTGCCTAAAAGCAGGCTCCTTCCTATTTTTTTCTATTAAAAATCGTGCTTCTTCAAATAATTAACCCTATATTTACATTAAATTAACATTGTAAATTATTCAAAAGAAACCTTTAATTGTTTTTTTCAAATAATTAGTATTTTATTTTGATTTTTAATCATTTACACTAGTATTCATCTCCCTCGCCGATTTACAATAAATTAACATTAGGAATATCCCGCCTAATGAATCAATCACAGCTATTGTCCGTACTCATTGCATAAGAACAATAGAAAAACACTCAACAAATGAAAAAGGTACTTCTATTATTCATTATTATTAACCATTCTTTGTTGGCACAAGATGCCATAGATTCAAGTATTAAGTTCCATCATCAAATCGAAAAACAACTCTTTTCTTTATCTACTCCTTTGGGCTTCGATGAAAAAATAGCTCTTGCCTTGTTCGTAGAGGCAAATGTTTCTACGCAAGATATAAAATCCTATAAAGCTCAGTTACAGTCCGAAATAAACTACCTGAAAGCCGAACATAAAAATAAAGACTTATCCAAAAAACAATTAAAAACTATATTTAAAGCCATTAAAGACAGATTTTTACAACATTATAATAAGACAGCCCTATTGTCCGACGCTTTTGAAAGTGCGCATTATAATTGTAACACAGGTACTATTTTGTATGCTTTAGTCTTGGAATCGCTAGGCATTCCTTTCGAGATTCGAGAACGCCCCGCCCATGTTTACATTATCGTACAGATTGAAAATAAAACCTTTCGCATAGAAAGTACCAAAGAAAATGGCGTAGAGGAATTAGATAAAAAATATGCCGTCAAGGTATTTAAGCGAAATAAGATAATAACGAAATCAGAATATGAATCTACTCCGGTTTCGGAATTGTATCAAAAATACTGCAAAGGACTGGAGCGAACCACAGGTTTTAAGGCTTTGGTTGGCAATTTGTATTACAATGCTTCTTTGTACGAATATGAGCTTCGACGCTTTAAAACGGCAAATCAACTTTATCTGAAAGCTCAATATTTGCATCCTAACCGCCAAAATTATGATTTTGACTGGAGCAAGCAAAGGCTTCATTGGCTAGTTGCTTCTTTAAAAACACATCCGCACAATGCTCAAGAAGACATTCTTTTTGTTTTAAATAATGCTGCTACTTCGTTTTTGGGTTCAAAAAACACATCGCAGGATTATGAAGTGGTTTACCGTTTTTTTACTCAAAATATTTCAAAACAAAAATATCCAGATTTACATTTTGAGCTAGAAATCGCCAATTTTTCAAACCTTGCTTATGCTGCTTTTAAAAGCGAAAACTACGACCTCGCTTTGAATTATATGGAAAGGGCTTACGAACTCAAACCTAATGACGCTGGTATTCAGTCGTTTATATGCCAACTTGTGCAAGAAAAGATATTAGAAGAGGAAATTGGAAACAATAGAGCTAATTTGCTGAAACGATTCAATAATCGGTTTCCTTGCTTGAAAGGTTTTGAGTTTTCGATGCTTGTGCAAGATTAGAGGAATGAGACTAAGTTTTGGCTTGAAAATCTATTTATTTTTTTTGGAATCGGAACCGAATCAAGTTTTTTACAAACTCGAAAATGGCTTCTATTTTTACGAATGACTTTCTATCATTGAGTTCCTTAAATTCGATAGGAAACTCAAAGAGAGGCACATTCATTTTCCCAACATTAATCATAATTTCTGCATCTACAAACCAATCATCCGACGTTAAATTCATCTGTTCATATACTTTTCGGGTGAGCATTTTGGGTTTGGAGTTGATGTCTTTTGCCTTTACGTAAGGGAATAATATTTTGAATAATAG
Organism: uncultured Saprospiraceae bacterium; assembly: GCA_942492005.1. GTDB lineage: Bacteria > Bacteroidota > Bacteroidia > Chitinophagales > Saprospiraceae > CAKZLL01. Next base: position 171 of record CALOED010000144.1, on the reverse strand, counting down.
GTTGTAAACACTCGAAATAGTTTTGCGATAAATGCCGTCATTTCTCTTGCTTCGGTAGGTTTTTACAACGCCATAGCCGCCTGTTTTAATTTTCTCATAACAAGTTGCAATACTTTCTATTGGGAATTGCCCATCTCCATCAATCACACATAGATAATTACCAGCAATACA
>CALOED010000143.1:0-7249 GCA_942492005.1 uncultured Saprospiraceae bacterium | reverse complement strand
CGCCATCTGCCAAACCTACCGAACAAATTTTAGTCGCTGTTTCTATGAGTAATATCATTTTTAACCTTTTGAAGTCAGAAGACCAACTATTTGACAAGATTTTTTATTTCCAAATCGCAAAGATACATTTTGCCAATAAAAAGCCGTATTCTCTCCTAAGAAAGAATACGGCTTTTATATCGTCTGCCTACGGCTTACTAATTACCGCTCAATAGCTCTTGAAATTTGCCTGGCTCATTTATCAACTCTATGGCTTTTTTGACCTCACTATCATTTGCCAAACCCACTTCTACTCTACCCTTTTCGTAATAATATCTCGAAGCGATTTCACGCTCAATCAAGTCTGAAATTTCAGCTTTGTAACGGTTCAAAATATCTATTTTTTCATCCGTAAACTTCTTTTTCATCTGATTGAGTTCATTTTTTATAATATCATAATATTTTTCGTCCTTCGCTTTTTTCTCCAAAGAAAGAATATATCTTTCCGTTTTGGAATCATAACTAAAACCTTTACTATCGGCAAATTTCACAAAATCATTAAAGTCTGCATTCGTGATACTAAAGTTTTTGACATCAGATATTTTGTCGTGCTTACTAGCGTATAAAGTAGCAAAATCAAAAATGATATTTTGGCGATTTAAGGCTTTTACTACATTTTTACCCTTTGGTGCGGGCGTTTTCACATCGGGCATAATACCGCCACCATCCAATACAGGTCTGCCATTTTTAGTTTTGAAAACCGCTTTCAATGAGTCTGGAATTTCAACAGGTTCGCCATCTTCGTAAGATACCGCCTGAATGCAGCGGCCGCTCGGAATGTAATATTTCGCAATCGTCATTTTTACACGAGAATTAAATCCTACATCACGGGTATTTTGTACCAAACCTTTACCAAAAGATTTTTGACCAATTAATACCGCTCTATCCAAATCTTGCAATGCACCCGATACAATTTCAGAAGCCGAAGCCGAACCTTCATCTACCAACACTATCAATAGAACATTTAAGTCAGCAGGATTATTAAGCGTTCCAAAATTTTTGTCTCGGTCTTTTACCTTACCCCTTGTACTAACGATTAGCTCATTTTTAGGCGTAAAAATATTCACAATATTCACTGCTTCTATCAATAGTCCGCCACCATTGCCACGCAAATCCAAAATTACACCTTTTAGGTTTTTATCTTTTTTCATCGCCAAAAGCGCATTTTCCACGTTTTTCCCTGCTTCTTGTGTAAAAGTTGTCAGATTGATATAACCTACATCTTCGCTTACCATACCAGAATATGGCACATTCGGAATACGCACCTCCTCACGAGTGAGCGTAACGCTATATTCTTTTTCTGTAACAGGATTTTGAAGTTTCAATACTACTTTAGAGTTCGTTGCGCCTCTTAGGATTTGCTCCACATCGTCGATGCTGCGGTCTTTCGTAGATTGTCCATCTACTTCCAGCAAAATATCGCCCGCTTTTACGCCACCTTTCTGAGCCGCAAAGCCTTCTATCGGTTGCGTAATAAAAGGATAATCGTCGCCCGGCATTTTATTTACCGTTGCGCCAATGCCGCTATATCGCCCTTTTACGAGCATTTTGAAACCTTCGATTTCCGATTCGGAGATGTAATTGGTGTAAGGGTCAAGCGACTCCAGCATCGCATCTATCCCCGTGCGCATGATTCTTGAAGGGTCAAGGTCATCTACGTAGTGCGTATTGATTTCTTTATACAGGTTCGAAAATATTTCAATATTCTTAGATATTTCAAAGTATCTATTGTCTTCTTTGACCAGTGTAGTTGCCATCCCAAAGGCTGCTATGGCTACCAAAGCCAACAGGATGTAGTTTTTTCTCATTATTGTTTTTGTGAATTTCATATTACTTTTAAAAATTTGATTGCACGATTATTCATGCAAAGTTGATTTTTGTAAAAAAGCCGATAGGCATCAGCCATATAATAACATCAAGAAGTAGTCCTAAATTGGATACATATATAAAAATATAATAAATGATGTTATAAAATCAAGGTTTTCCTAAAATATTTTGGCAAGATTAAGACTAATAGTATAAATTAAAGTCTCAATGCACTTTTAATTATTTTTGTATATGCTAATAGCTGCCAACGCTTTTCCCTGCTTTTTTTATATGCCTCTTGTATTAAAGAAAACGTAGCAGCCTTTTATTTTTAGAATAATCTTACCTTTAAATTGATTTTAAAAACCAATTACTTTTATTAATATTCAAGAATCCACTAGCTATGAAGTCAATCCTATCCATTCTTACTTTATTGACCTTAAACGTCGTTGCTGCCATGGGACAAACCTGCAACTACACCGTTGCTGCTTCGCCAGACACTATGCTCTGCCAGCCAGGCACTGTCCAACTTCAAACCCTTATTTCGGGCAGTCTTCCTAGCGTTGCTACTTATCTATGGTCTCCTGCCACGGGTTTATCCAATGTCAATATCCCAAATCCTACGGCTACCGTTAGCAGCACCGCCAATTATACGGTGCAAGTAAATGCACTCGACAACGTAAACATCATTACCAATGGCGACTTTGAAAGTGGTGCTACTGGATTTACGACAGCTTATGCCGTTGGGACGGGCGGCACTTACGGCTTATTGAGTACCGATGGTACTTACGCTATTTCTACCAACCCTAACCTCACGCATGTCAATTTTGCATCTTGCAACGACCACACGCCTGCGCCTGGTGCCAACATGATGGTCGTCAATGGTTCTCAAGCTGCCAATACCAATATTTGGTGTCAGACCGTCAGCGTGACCCCCAATACTACTTATGTATTCGGGATGTGGGGCATTACCGCAGTGAGTACGAATCCTGCCAACTTGCGAGTTCGCTTCAATAATGTCGCTGCCAATAATACTTTTTTGTTTCCAACTACCACTTGTAGCTGGCAACCTTATACGACTTCATGGTTTTCGGGGAGCAGCACTTCCTTGACAATTTGTATTAGCAATATTCAATTGGCTGGCTCTGGGAATGACTTTGCGATTGATGATATTACCTTATTTGAAATTTGCCAAAAATCCGCAAACGTTACCGTAGCCATTTCCTCAATTCCTGTCACTACCGTTGATACTTTTATTTGTAAAGGCGATAGCTTGCTCCTCAGCGGCAATATGCAAACGACTTCGGGTACGTATTATGATACTTTGGCTACTACTACGGGCTGCGATAGCATCATCGCTACTCAACTCGACGTAAGACAGCCGCCAAAACCTCAACTCGGAATGGATACTACGCTTTGTGGCAGCGATGAATTTATACTTACTGCGCCAAGCGACACGACTCTTACTTTTCTTTGGAATGACAATAGCACCGATAGCCTTTTGGCAATCACCAGTGCTAATACTTACACTTTGCAAGTCATGGACGGAGATAGTTGCGTCAATTCTGACACTATATCCATACTATACAATCCTTATCCTGTTGTGAATTTGGGCAACGATACCACCCTTTGCTTGGGCGATGAGCGAGTCTTGCGTGCCACTCAAAGTCAAGGTACGCCGTCTTACATTTGGCACGATGGTTCTACCTCTAGCACTTATGTGGTACAAGAGCCGGGCGGCGTGTATGCCGTAGAAGTTACGCTAGACAACTGCTCGGCTACCGACGAAATTGAGATTGATTACGATGTGTGTAGTTGCAATGTGGGTGTTCCGAATGCCATCACGCCCAATAATGATGGTAGAAATGATATTTTTCATCCATTGTATGAAATGGGTTGCATTTTTAATTCTTATAATATGAAAGTATTCAACCGATGGGGCAAACTCGTGTTTCAGTCTAGTGATATTAATAACGGCTGGGATGGCACTATCAATGGTAAATTGCAACCGCAAGAAAGTTATTTGTATGTAATAGAATATACTTTGGATGCAAAATTTAATGAACCGCCTGTCAGAAAATCAGGGACGTTCTTATTGATACGATAGTTCGTTTTTATAAAAAATAACATTTCCTATTTCCATGAAAAACACAATAACACTCTCGGATTACAGTATTCACGTTGGCAATGAAATTTGGGATACCTTTAATCAAGCGATTGAAAAAGCAGATTATTCTAAAATTGCGGTGCTAGTAGATGAAAATACGGCAAAATATTGTCTGCCTATTTTCAAAGAAAAAACCACTTTTGAATACGAAACCATTCAAATCGCAGCAGGAGAAATTCATAAAAACATCGAAACTTGTCAGCAAATATGGCAAGCTATGATGCGATTAGAAATGAATAGAAATGCTGTTTTGATAAATCTTGGAGGTGGCGTAATAGGCGATATGGGCGGTTTTTGTGCCAGCACCTTCAAGCGAGGAATGGCTTTTGTCCAGCTTCCTACTACTTTGCTCGCTCAGGTAGATGCTTCGGTGGGCGGCAAATTGGGAATTGATTTTGAAGAAGTAAAAAATAGCATTGGTGTGTTTAATAATCCGAAAGGCGTTTTTATTTATCCTGATTTTTTGAAAACGCTATCGGAGCGAGAAGTAAGAAGTGGCTTTGCCGAAATCATCAAACACAGCCTGATTGCAAGCTCGACGGAATGGCAAAAAATTATTTCAATTAGTGATTTGCGTCACACAAATTGGGATAATCTGCTCTTACCTTCGCTGTATATCAAAAGAGATATTGTTACGAAAGACCCTTTTGAGCGAGGTATTAGAAAGGCGTTGAATTTTGGGCATACGATTGGTCATGCGGTAGAAAGTTATTTTCTAAAAACCAATAAACCGCTGCTTCACGGAGAAGCCGTGGCGATAGGGATGGTTTGCGAAAGTTATCTTTCTTACCAAAAAACGGGCTTGAAAAAATCGGAACTCGACCTAATAACCACTTTTATCATTCAACGCTACGGCAAGCCTTCTATTCCCGAAACCGCTTTTGAGGAGCTTCTGGCAATTATGCAGCAAGACAAAAAGAACGAGAGTCAAGCGATAAATTTTACCCTTTTGCATTCAATCGGCGACGCAATCGTGAATCAAACGGCGAATAGAGCTGAAATAAAAGCGGCATTGGGGTTTTATAATGAAATTTAATCGATACATGAACAATTCATCATATATCGTGTTATATAATTAAATGGTACTTGATTGAAAATAAAAAGTCAATCATTTTTTCATAAAATAAAGAAAATGGCAAAAAGAAGTTTTCAAGATATTATCAATTCTGACAAACCAGTATTGGTTGATTTTTACGCAGATTGGTGCGGACCTTGTAAGGCAATGGCACCTATTTTACAGGAATTGAAGTCAGAAATTGGAGATGCTGGCACTATCGTAAAGATTGATGTGGATAAAAATTCGCAACTGTCGGGTGCGCTCGGCGTGCGTAGTATTCCGATGTTTTTCGTTTTTCAGAATGGTGAAACCAAATGGAAGGGCGTAGGAATGCAATCAAAAGCACAATTGAAAGAAGCGATGCAGCTAGTAAACGCATAAATTAAAAATACTCGTAGATGAATAGCCAATAATTCATGCGGTCTTCAGAGCAAAGAAATTACATTTGGTTTTTTCATAGTGAGTGATGGTAGGGTGTCTTTGTACACTCTACCATTTTTTTAATATTAGGAGTCCGACGCTGCCAAAGCGTCGGACTCCTAAAGTGGCTAAAAGTGGCCGTTTTTCAATTTGAGAAACTCCATCAATTATTCATTACTCTCGCCCATTATTTTCAAATATTTATACTCGTCGAGCGTCAAACCTTTTTTGCCTTTGGCTTGCTGGTCTTTGATGTAATCAGCATTTATATCATGGATGCGCAACTCTATCAATTGTTGGATAGGAATATCTTTAAAACCTAAATCATTCAATTCTTTTATAAATTCGGCATTTACATCGTGGATAGCCATTTCGATGACTTTTTGAAATTTTAGGTTTCCATAACCTAAGTTATTCGCTTCTTTTATAAAATCAGCATCTACATCATGGATAGCCGCTTGCACGATTTGATTGGTATTTAAATCCGTCAATCCTGCTTTTTTCAGACTTTCGATATATTTCAAATCCACATCGTGGATAGCAAATTGAACAAGGCTATTAAAATCTTTACCAAATCCTGCGTCTCTCAACTCTTTGATATAAGTAGGATTTACGTCGTGAATGGCAGCTTGCACAATCTGATTAGGTTTCAAATCCGTCAATCCTGCTTTTTTCAGACTTTCGATATATTTCAAATCCACATCGTGGATAGCAAATTGAATAACGGTATTGAAATCCGTATCGTAGCCCGCATTTTGAAACTTCTTAATCATCTCTGGCTTCACATTATGAATAGCAGCTTGCACAATTTGATTGGTTGTTAAATCCGTCAATCCTGCTTTTTTCAGACTTTCGATATATTTCAAATCCACATCGTGGATAGCAAATTGAATAACGGTATTGAAATCCGTATCGTAGCCCGCATTTTGAAACTTCTTAATCATCTCTGGCTTCACGTCGTGAATCGCCGCTTGCACGATTTGGTCGGTTGTCAAATCCGTCAATCCTGCTTTTTTCAGGCTTTCGATATATTTCAAATCCACATCATGGATAGCAAATTGAATAAACGTTTCATAATCCATATCGTAGCCTTCATCCTTGAATTTTTTCAACATCTCTGGCTTCACATCATGAATCGCTGCTTGTACGATTTGGTCGGTTGTTAAATCCGTCAAACCTGCTTTTTTCAGACTTTCGATATATTTCAAATCCACATCGTGAATTGAAAACTGTACCACGGTTTCAAAATCAATATCCTTAAAACCTGCCGATTTGAATTTTTGGATATAATCAGGATTTACATCATGGATTTTTGCCTTCACCACGTCTTCCAACGAAAGGTCTTTATACACTTCTGCGCCCAATTTTTCAATATAATTCGTAGAAACATCATGGATAACCAGTTTCGTAATTTCGTGGATTTTAACATCCTTGTAGCCCAAACCCTTCAAGTCTGCGTTCATTTTTTTGAAACCTTCCAGCTTCACATCATGAATTGCCAAACCAGCCAAATCATCAAACGACAAGTCTGCATAACCATTAGCTTGCAAATACGTTACGTATTCCTTATTCATATTTGCCATAAAAAAGAGGAACATCATATTTTGTCCTTCATCATCGAAGTCGTTGTTTCCTTTCTTCTTAAATCCTTCGATATATGCCTTGAAGGCTTGATTTTCAACAAAAGTATAAGTCCCTTTGCCCTCGTCGTTTGTAAATTTCCCATTCAATTGAAGCGTTCCAGCTTCTCTTTTTATTTC